>NZ_JBGNUT010000034.1:0-118363 GCF_041951385.1 Actinomadura sp. NTSP31
CGCGCAGGGGACGTCCCGGCCCGCCGCCGGACCCGGACGGGCGTCCGGGGCACGCGTGTCAGGAGATGCCGCGGTTCCGCAGGATCTTCTCGATCTCCGCCAGCTCGGGGTCGCCGGACGGCTGCGCGCCGCCCACCTCCCCCTTGGGCTTGGCCTTGCCGCCGCGCCCGGCCGCCTTCGGCCCGCCCGCGCCGCCCGCCGCGCCCTTCCCGCCGTCGTCGCCGCCCGCGCGGCGGCTCAGCATGGCGCCCGACGTCAGGTAGAGCAGGACGGCCAGTCCCGCGACCCCCGCCCCGGCCCACTTCACCGGGCTGAACGCCAGATCGACGAAGAACTCGGTCACCCCGGTCATCGCCGCGGCCAGCGGCACCAGCGACAGCGCGGCGCCGCGCATCCCCGACGCCGCGCCGCGGCGCCGGTAGACCCCCCAGCTGATGACCAGCCCGACCAGGGTCACCCCGAGGCTGATCAGGTCGATCGCCGTATCGCTCATGCCGGCCCCTCACTCCGTACGGTGCTGCTGTGCCGCCGCTGTCCTTCCATCGTCACACGTCCGGGGGCCGATCCCGCTCCTCCCGGCGAACGGTTTGCGGACATCGTGGTCTCCTCCTCGGGCGTGACCCGTCCCCTAGGGATCCCCCGGCGGCGTCGATGGAGATCAACATCGCGCAACGGTTGCACGTCGAACCGGTCGAGCGGGCCGCCCGGCGAACCCCTCCGGACGCCGCCGGACCTCACCCGACCAGCGAGGACAGCCGTTCCACTGTCACCTCGCGCAGCGAACCGACCACGGTGCGGCCGGGCGCGAGCGGGATCGGCAGGACGCACGGCACGGCGACGGTGACGCAGCCGGCCGCCTCCGCCGCGGCCACCCCGTTCGGGGAGTCCTCCAGCACCACGCAGCGGCCCGGGACGGCGCCGAGGCGCGCCACCGCGGTCAGGTACGGCTCCGGATCGGGCTTGGTGCGCGCGACCTCGTCGCCCGCGACGCTGAGCACGAAGAACTCCCGTCCGACGGCGTCCAGCACCGGCTCGATGAGCCTGCGGTGGCTGGAGGACACCAGCGCCGTGGTGACGCCCGCGTCCTTCAGCTCCACCAGCAGCTCCTTGGCGCCCGGCATCAGCGGGACGCTCTCGCTCAGCCGCTCGTGCATGCCGTCCAGCATCCGCCGCCCGACCTCCTCGGGCGCGGCGTCCGCCCCGGTCAGCCTCAGCATGTAGTCGGCGGCGACGCTCAGCGAGCCGCCGACCAGCGCCCGCTGGTGCTCCTCGCTCCACTCACCGCCGAGCCACGCCACGACCTCCGCCTCGACTTCGAGCCAGACCCGCTCGGAGTCGACGAGCAGCCCGTCCATGTCGAACAGCACGGCCTGCAGGCCGCCGCGCCCGTCCCCCAAATCGTCCATCCTTCCCTCGTCGCCACCGTCGCGCGCCGGACCACCGCCGCGCGCCGGAATCTCAGGTGTTGAAGTACTTGGCCTCCGGTCGCGGCGCTGGCGCGGGAAGGTGAACCGCTCGCGCCGCGACCCGTCCTCGTTGAGGACGACCAGGTCGTCGCCCTCCGACACGGCCGGAAAGTACCCGTACACGACTCCGGCCTCGATCAGGCCCTCGGTCTGGACACGGTCCAGCCACATCCGCAGCCGGGGCCGCCCCTCGGTCTCCACCAGCTCCTCGTAGGTCGGGCCGTCGCCGCCGCGGGACGGCTTGAGGCCCCACTGGCCCATGAAGGTGGCGCGCTCGTCGAGGAAGGCGGCGTAGTCGGCGAGGGTAACGCCCTTGGCGACCCGGTCGCCCCAGAACGGCGGCTCGGGGACCTTGTTGTCGGTGGCGACGTCGGAGCGGGCGGGCATGTTCTCCGGCTCGGTGACCTTGAGGGTCGCGCCCCGCCGCACCTTCCGCTCGCGCAGCGGCGGCAGGCTCGCGCCCTCCTCGCCGCGCTTGACGGCCATGAACGCGTCCATCAGCCGCAGGCCCTCGAACGCGTCGCGGGCGTAGCGGACCTCGCCGTCGTACAGCGCGGCGAGGTCCTGCTCGACGTAGGCGCGGGTGAGCGCGGCGCCGCCCAGCAGCACGGGCCACTCCCCCGCCAGGCCGCGCGCGTTCAGCTCCTCCAGGTTCTCCTTCATCACCACGGTGGACTTCACCAGCAGCCCGGACATGCCGATCACGTCGGCGCGGTGCTCCCGCGCGGCCTCCAGGATCGCCGACATTGCGGCATCGGCGGACGCGCGGGCGATCCGGGCGCCCGCCTCCGCCAGCTCGAAGATCCGGTCGGTGATGCCGTACTCGCCGAGGTTGGCGCCGAAGGTGTTGGTCTCCACGCAGTCGACGCCCGCCGCGAGGTACGCGTCATGGACGGAGCGGACGATGTCGGGCCCGGTGACGTTGAGGATCTCGTTGCAGCCCTCGTATCCCTGGAAGTCGTCCAGGGTGGGGCCGGCGTCCTGGAGCATCGTCCCCATGCCCCCGTCGGCCACGACGACGCGCTCCTTCAGGGCCTGACGCAGGGAGGGCGGGACGGGAGTGCTCATGGGATGCCAGTTTATCGGCGGGTCCCCGGCGCCCTCCGATCCGTCCACATGGCGGAACTGGACGGGCCGTGCAAGAAGACGGTGACGGATGGGTCACCCGACCGATAACGTGCCCCCAGTTACTACCAACCGGTAAGGAGCGGCATGAGCGCGTACCGCATGATCCTCGTCGGCACCGACGGCTCGGAGACCTCGTTCCGCGCGGTCGACCGGGCCGCGCAGCTGGCCGCCGCGACCGGCGCCACCCTGCTGCTCGCCTCCGCCTACAGCCCGATGCCCGAGCGCGAGCGCGCCAGCGCCGCCGACCGGCTCGGCGATCTGGCCTACAAGGTGCAGGGCTCCACCCCCGCCGACGACGCGCTGCGCGCCGCGCGCGAGCGGGCCGTGGCGGCGGGCGCCCGCGACATCCAGCAGGAGTCCGTCGAGGGCGACGCCGTCGACGTCATCAGCCGCCTCGCCAAGGAGCGCGGCGCCGAGCTCGTGGTGATCGGCAACCGCGGCCTCAACAGCCTCGCCGGCCGCATCCTCGGCTCCGTCCCGGCGAACCTGTCGCACCGCTCCCCGTGCGACGTGCTGATCGTGCACACCACCGACGGCAAGTGATCCGATCGTGACCTCCGTTCCGCCGCGGGCGTACAGCGCGGGGGTCTGGCGGCGGAACGGTGGGGTAGGTCACTGTCAGGACGTAGGCTGACAGCCACCGATCATGAGCGGGGCCCCCGGCCCCGGGAATGAGACCCCCGCCGGTGACGCTGTACCCAGGCGTCGGAAGGAGGCAGCGCGTGATCGAGCTGGAGAGCGTGCCGGAGCTGGTCGAACCGGTACTCGTGGCCGCCTTTGAGGGATGGAACGACGCCGGGGAGGCCGCCAGCGGGGTCATCCAGCACCTGGAGTCCAGCTGGGACGCGGTACCGGTCGCCGAGCTCGACCCCGACGACTACTACGACTTCCAGGTCACCCGCCCGATCGTGGAGATGGTCGACGGCGAGACCCGCGACATCACCTGGCCCACCACCCGGATCTCCTGGGCGCGGCTCCCCAACGGCAAGGACGTCGTGCTGATCCACGGCATCGAGCCGAACATGCGGTGGCGGTCGTTCTGCCGCGAGCTGGTCGGGCTGATGCTGGAGCTGGACGTGCGCAACGTGGTGCTGCTCGGCGCGCTGCTGGCCGACGCGCCGCACACCCGCCCCGTGCCGGTCACCGGCGCCGCGTCCGAGGCCGGGCTGGTCAGCACCCTGCACCTGGAGCCGGCCCGCTACCAGGGCCCCACCGGGATCCTCGGAGTGCTGCAGGACGCCTGCGCGAAGGCCGACCTGGACACCGTGTCGCTGTGGGCGGCGGTCCCGCACTACGTCGCGCAGCCGCCGTCGCCGAAGGCGACGCTGGCGCTGCTGCGCCGCGTCGAGGACCTGCTGGACGTCACCGTCCCGCTGGGCGAGCTGCCCGAGGAGGCGCGGGCCTGGGAGAACGGCGTCAACGAGCTCGCCGAGGAGGACTCCGAGGTCGCCGAGTACGTGCGGACGCTGGAGGAGCAGAAGGACGCCACCGAGCTGCCCGAGGCCAGCGGCGACGCGATCGCCCGCGAGTTCGAACGCTACCTGCGGCGCCGCGACCCCGGCTGACCGGGCGTCACTCCCCGGGCTCGTCGGGGCGCTTGACCGAGGCGAACACCACCAGCGCGACGAGAACGCCCGGCAGCATCAGCACGACCAGTTCCATGCGCATGCCGCGGACTCTACCGGGCTACACTCCCCTGGTTGAGAGACCCGCCGGTGATGGCCCGCGCACGCCGACAAGTGCGCCCACCATGAGCATCAGCGATGTGAGGGGCGCCGCCCTTCGGAGGCGGTGACCCGCCCCTCCCGGCCGCCCGCGATCCGCGTGCGGCCCCCGCGCGAGCTGCGCCGGCAGCGCCGCGGCCGCGCCCATTCCTGCTGGGACCATCTGATCGCCGCGCCGCTGTGGCCGCTGCACGGCGCCAACCTCGGCACCCTGCTGCGGACCTGCGACGCCGTCGGCGCCTGCCTGGCCGTCCCGCGGTTCCCGTGGGTGCCCGCCGCCCTCGAACGCGGCAACACGCTGCGCCGCCCGGCGTGCGTGCACTGGGTGAACGACCCGGTCGGCTGGCTGGAGCGCGCCCGCGGCGCCGGCACCCGGGTGGTCGGGGTGGAGCTGGCCGACGAGGCGGTGCGGCTCGCCGACCTGCCCGCCGCGCGGACCCGGACCGTGGCCGTCCTCGGCCACGAGCGGCACGGGATCCCCGCCGAGGCCCTCGATCTGCTGGACGAGGCCGTCGAGATCCCGATGGTCGGCGACGGCAGCAGCCTCAACGTCGCCGTGGCCGGCTCGCTCGTCCTCTACAAGCTGGCGGGCCTGCTGTGACCGGCCGTGCGCGGGCCCGGCGCATTCGGGGCGCCGGTCACAGGGTGATGCCGAGCAGGGCGTCGGCGAGGGCCCGGACCTGCGCGGGCGACGCCTCGTCGGCGCCCTCGGCGCCGGCCCACGCGTCGATCGCGGCGAGCGCGGCCGGGGTGTCCAGGTCGTCGGCGAGGCGCTCGCGGACCGTGTCGGCGACCGCGCCGGCCGGCGGGCCGGCCGCGCGCGCGGTCGCGGCGCGCCAGCGGTCCAGGCGGGCGGCGGCCTCGCGCAGCTGCGCGTCCGTCCACTCCCAGTCCGCGCGGTAGTGGTGGGCCAGTAGCGCCAGCCGGATCGCCATCGGGTCGACGCCCGCCTCGCGCAGCCTCGACACGAACACCAGGTTCCCGCGCGACTTGGACATCTTCTCGCCGTCCAGGCCGACCATCCCGGCGTGCACGTAGGCGCGGGCGTGCGGGCGCTCGCCCGTCGCGATCTGCGCGTGCGAGGCGCCCATCTCGTGGTGCGGGAACGCCAGGTCCGAGCCGCCGCCCTCGACGTCGAAGCCCATCCCGAGGTACTCGATGGAGATCGCCGAGCACTCCACGTGCCAGCCGGGGCGGCCCTCCCCGAACGGGGAGTCCCAGCCGGGCTCGCCGGGCCGCCGCGCCATCCACACCAGCGCGTCCAGCGGGTCGCGCTTGCCGGGCCGGTCCGGGTCGCCGCCGCGCTCGGCGAACAGCGGCCCCATCTCCTCCCGCGAAAGCCGGCTGACCTGCCCGAACGCGGGGTCGGCGGCGACCGGGAAGTACACGTCGCCGTCGATCTCGTAGGTGGCGTCCCGGCCGCGCAGCTTCTCGATCATCTCGACGATCAGCGGGATCGACTCGACCGCGCCGACGTAGCGGTCCGGCGGCAGGATCCGCAGCGCCGCCATGTCGTCGCGGAACAGCTGGATCTCCCGGTCGGCCAGCTCCCGCCAGTCCTCCCCGGTCTCCCGGGCACGTTCCAGAAGGGGGTCGTCGACGTCCGTGGCGTTCTGGATGTAGTGCACGGTGTGCCCGAGGTCACGCCACACCCGGTTGACGAGGTCGAACGCGAGGTAGGTGTTGGCGTGGCCGAGGTGCGTCGCGTCGTAGGGGGTGATCCCGCAGACGTACATCCGCGCGGTGGCGCCGGGGGCCGTGGGCCGCACCGTGCCCGTTCCGGTGTCGTACAGGCTGAGCCGCCGCGCCGTGGCGGGCAGTCCCGCGTCGGTGAGGCTGGGGACGTCGGAGGCGGGCCACGATCGCATACGGAAAGCTTATCCATGCCCACCTCGCGGAATTACTCCGAGATCGGGTTGACCGTCCCGAGTGTCCGCATCGTGACCGCCCCGGGCGGCCCCCCGTCCCCCGCGCGGGACGGGGTCAGGACAGCCGCACCCGCGGGTCCAGGAACGAGTAGCCGATGTCCACCAGCAGGTTCGCCACGATCACGAAGAACGTCACCATCAGCGTCACCCCGATGATCACCGGGGTGTCGCCGAGCGAGATCGACTGGTAGACCAGCTGCCCCACCCCCTGCAGCCCGAACACCTTCTCGGTGACGATCGTGGACCCGATCAGCGCGCCGAGGTCGATGCCGAACTGGGTGACGACCGGGGTCAGCGCCGCCCGCAAACCGTGCCGGTAGACGACGCGGCGCCGCGACAGGCCCTTGGCGCGGGCCGTCCGGACGTAGTCCTCCCCCAGCACGTCCAGCATCGCGCCGCGCGTCAGCCGGGTGTACGCCGCGACCATCAGGAACGCCAGCGCGATCCACGGCAGGATCATCCGGCGCCAGAAGTGCATCTGCAGCGGCGGCCCCGCCTCGAAGAAGTAGATGCCCGCCTCGCTCAGCTTGGTGGAGAACACGAACAGCAGCACCAGCGCCATCACGAACGGCGGCGTCGACAGCCCGACCAGGACGAACACCGTGACGAACCGGTCGGACAGGCTGCGCGCCCGGGTCGCCGACAGCACCCCGGTGACGACGCCGCCGACGAACCAGATGATGCCGGCGCCGAACACCAGCCACAGCGTGGTCGGCAGCCGGTCCCCGATCAGGGTCGTCACCGGCTCCCCGTTGATGTAGGAGTCGCCGAGGTTGGCGTGCAGCAGCCGGCCGAGGAACTGCCCGTACTGCACGATGACCGGCTGGTCCAGGCCCAGGTTGCGGCGGATCTGCTCGAGGGTGTCGGTGGTCGCGCGCGGCCCGCCGATGACCCGCTCCACCGGGACGGGCGAGACGTGCAGGAACACGAACACCAGCGTGGACACCAGCCACAGCACGACGATCGCGTACAGCAGGCGGCGGATGACGAAACGGATCATCGGCGCTCACTTCCCCCCGGTCGCCCGGTCGCCGCGCGGGTCCAGGGCGTCCCGGATCCCGTCGCCGAGCAGGTTGAACGACAGCGTGGTCAGCAGCAGCAGGACGCCGGGCACCGCCAGCAGCCACCACGCGGTCTGGAACACGTCGCTGCCCTCGCCGAGCATCGACCCCCACGACGGCATCGGCAGCCGCACCCCGACGCCGAGGAACGACAGCGTCGCCTCGAACACGATCGACGTCGGGATCAGCAGCGAGGTCAGCACGGTGACCTGCGCCACCAGGTTCGGCAGGACGTCCACGAACATGATCCGCGCGTTCGAGGAGCCGAGCGAGCGGGCCGCCTCGATGAACTCCTTCTGCTTCAGCGACAGCACCTGGCCCCGGATGATCCGGCCGAACGCGGCGAACGAGAAGAACGCGATCACCAGGATGGTCAGCGTGAGGCTGGCGCCGACCGAGGAGATCTGGAACGTGGTCGCCAGCATGATCGCCACCAGCAGGTAGGGCAGCGCGAGGGTCATGTCCATCAGCCGCGCCAGCAGCGTGTCCATCACCCCGCCGACGAACCCGGCGAGCACCCCGACCAGCGTCCCGACGATCGAGGCGAGCACGGCCGACAGGATCCCCACCACCAGCGAGATCCGCGCCCCGTAGGCGGCGCGGACCAGCACGTCGCGGCCGAGCTGGTCGGCGCCGAGCCAGAACGTCCCGGACGGCCCGCGCGGCTGCCCGTTCACGTCCAGGCCCGTCTTGGGGAACGTCGCGTCGTAGGGGTGGCCGGTCAGGTCCGCCCACACCGGCGCGAGGATCGCGAACAGCGCGATCAGCACCAGCACGACGATGGACACGACCGCGAGCCGGTCGCGCCGGAACCGCGCCCACGCCAGCTGGAACGGGGTGCGGCCCTGCACCCGGGCGGGCACGGTGCCCGCCTCCGGGTCCACCTCCTGCGCCTCGAGATCGGTGTAGCTGCTCATTCCTCGACCTCCGGGAGTTCCGGCTGGGTGGAGACCTGCGCGATCGCCGCCTGCTTGTGGGCGAGGCTCTCGCCCGGCTCGACCGGGAAGTGGCAGGCGGTCACGTGGTCCTCGGGATCGCCCTCGCGCGGGATCAGCGGCGGGTCCTCCCGGATGCAGCGGTCCGCGGCCTTCGGGCAGCGCGGATGGAACCGGCAGCCCGGCGGCGGCTCGATCGGCGACGGGACGTCCCCGGTGAGCACGATCCGCTCGGCGCGCTCCGCCTCGTCCGGGTCGGCGATCGACGCCGCCGACAGCAGCGCCGCCGTGTAGGGGTGGCGGGGCCGCCCATACAGCGTCTCCGCCTCGGCGGCCTCGCCGACCTTGCCGAGGTACATCACCGCGACCCGGTCGCTGACGTACCGGACGACCGACAGGTCGTGCGCGATGAACACGTACGTCAGGCCCATCTCGTCCTGCAGGTCCTTCAGCAGGTTGATGACCTGCGCCTGGATGGACACGTCCAGCGCCGACACCGGCTCGTCGCACACGATCAGCTTCGGCTTGAGCGCCAGCGCCCGCGCGACCCCGATCCGCTGCCGCTGCCCGCCGGAGAACTCGGCCGGGAACCGGTTGTAGTGCTCGGGGTTCAGCCCGACCAGCTCCATCAGCTCCTGCACCCGCCGCTTGCGCTCGGCGCCCGCCGCGATCGAGTGCACCGCGAACGGGTCGCCGATGATGGAGCCGACCCGGCGGCGCGGGTTCAGCGACCCGTACGGGTCCTGGAAGATCATCTGGACGTCGCGGCGGAACGCCTTCAGGCCCGCCCCGCCCAGCCGGGTGATGTCGTCGCCCTCGAACATGATCCGGCCCGCCGTCACCCGGTGCAGCCCGGTGATGCAGCGCGCCAGCGTCGACTTCCCGCAGCCGGACTCCCCGACGATCCCGAGGGTCTCGCCGCGCCGCACCTCCAGGTCGACGCCGTCGACCGCGTGCACGCGGCCGACCTCCTTCTTGAAGACGATCCCCTGCCTGATCGGGAAGTGCTTGTGGACGCCGTCGACCGAGACCAGGACCTCGCCCTGCCCGGCGCCCCTCCCGCCGCTGCGCCCGCTCGCGTCGTGGTTCACCCGGCGCCTCCGTCCCCGCGCGTGCCGTCCCCGCGCGGCCCGTGCCCGCGCGTGCCGTCGTCGTCGCCCGCGTCCGCACCGTCCCGCGGACCGCCGCCGCCCTCGCCTTCCGCGCCCGTCTCCGGGGCCTGCGTCCCGGGGGCCTGCGTTTCCGGGGCGGCGGCGTCGACCGCACCGGACGCCTCGGGCGCGCCGCCGCGCGCGGCCGCCGCCGGGCGCGCCCGCACGCGGCCCGCCTCGACCGCCCGGAGCCGCAGCCGCTCGGCGTCCTCGCCGAGCCCGACCGCCTCGTGCGGCAGCCAGCACGCCGACACGTGCGACGGGTCGTCGTCGCCGGTGACGGGGTCCAGGGCGGGCTCGTCGGTGACGCACCGGTCCATCGCGTACTCGCAGCGCGGATGGAACACGCACCCCGACGGGATGTTGATCAGGCTCGGCGGCTGCCCGGGGATCGGCCGCAGCCGGTCCGCGCCGGCGGCCGCGGACGGCGTCGACTGCAGCAGCCCCTTGGTGTAGGGGTGGTGCGCCCGGTAGTACAGGGGGCGCCGCCGGGCCTTCTCGGCGGCCTTCCCGCCGTACATCACCAGCACGTCGTCGGCCATGTCGGCGATCACGCCGAGGTCATGGGTGATCATGATGAGGGCGGTGTCGTACTCGCGCTGCAGCCGCCGCATCAGGTCGAGGATCTGCGCCTGGACGGTCGCGTCCAGCGCGGTCGTCGGCTCGTCGGCGATGATCAGTTTCGGGTTCAGCACCAGCGCCATCGCGATCATCGCGCGCTGCCGCATGCCGCCGGAGAACTGGTGCGGATACTCCTCGGCGCGCTGCGCGGGCTGCGGGATGCCGACCGTGCCGAGCATCTCCACCGCCCGCCTGCGGGCCGCGCGGCGGTCGGTGTCCGGCTCGTGCGCGCGGATCATCTCCTCGATCTGCCGGCCCACCCGGTACAGGGGATGCAGGCTGGACAGCGGGTCCTGGAAGATCATGCCGATCTCGGCGCCGCGGATCTGGCGCATCCGCCGCTCCCCCGCGGTGAGCAGGTCCGCGCCCTCGAACAGGGCCTGCCCGCTCACCTTCGCGCCCGGCGTCAGGCCCATCAGGGTCTGGGTGCTGACGCTCTTGCCCGAGCCCGACTCGCCGACGATGCCGAGCGTGCGGCCCCGGTCCACCTCGAACGAGACGCCGCGCACGGCGCGCACCACCCCGTCCGGCGTGCTGAAGGAGACCCGCAGGTCGGTCACCTCGAGAAGACTCATCGACGCCCCTTCGCGTCCGCGTTCGCCCGGCCGGCGGCCCGCGCCCGCACGGCGGGGGCGGGCCGGTGCCCGGGCGCGGCGCCGCCGGCGGGCGCCCGGGCGCCGCCGGCTACGAGAGCTTCATCTGGTTGAGGTCGTACGCCTGGTACTGCGGCAGGTACAGCGCGTTCTTCACCCGCGACGAGTGGAAGATCGGGTACTTCTGGTTCATCAGCGGCACGACCGCGGCGTCCTGCATGATCTGCCTGTCGGCCTGCGCCCAGAACCCGGCGGCCGTGTTGACGTCCTTGGCCTTCAGCGCCTGGTCGATGAGCGAGTTGACCTTCGGGTTGTTGTAGTCGCCGTAGTTGGTGGAGTTCGGCCCGTACTGGCGGCCGTCGAACAGCGGCACGATGTTGGTGCGGCCGTTGTTGCCGTACCAGTCCGGCACCCAGCCGGGGCCGGCGATGTCCCACTTGCCGGCCTTGGCGTCGGCGGGGGTCACCAGCGTGGTGTTGTAGAAGGTGCCGTTGGTGTCGGGCGTGAGGTTCGCGGTGATCCCGCACGCCTTCAGGTTCGCCTGCACCGACTGCGCGACCTTCGGGTGGTTGCTGGAGACCCGGTAGGGGAACTTCAGCGTCAGCCCGTTGGGGTACCCGGCCTGCGCGAGCAGCTGCTTGCACTTGTTCGGGTCGCCGGCGTTGCCGGGCGTCGGGTACAGGTTGAACGGCTGGTAGCCGACGCTGCGCGGCGGGATGACCTGGTTGAGCACCTCGCTGACGTCCGGCCCGCCGTAGATCTGGATCAGCGCGGTCTTGTCGACCGCGTAGTTGATCGCCTGCCGGACCTGCGCCTTGCCCAGCGCCTTGCCGTTGTTCGGGCTGAGGGTGTTGAAGACGATGTAGGGGTTGCTGGACGACCCCTCCATGATCTTGAAGTTCGGGTTGGACTTCAGGCTCGGGATCCGGGAGGTCGGCACCGGCTGGTCCCAGGCGAGGTCGGCGGAGCCCTGCTCCATCTGCTGCTGGACGACGTCGGGCGAGTCCTGCCCCATGGTGACCTGGATCCGGTCGGGGTTCTGCGCCCGCGTCGGGTCGGAGGCGGCCTTCCAGTTCTTGTTGCGGTCGAGGACGTACTGCTTGTTCGGCGTGTAGGAGACGATCTGGTACGGGCCGTCGGAGACCGTGTGCTGGCGGAACTGCGGGCTGTCGGGGATGTACCGGTCGTACTCGGCCGGGGCCGCCGCCGCGAACTGCAGCGCGAGGATGTTGGTGAAGTCGCTCGCGGGCTGGACCAGCTTGATGACGAGGGTCTTGTCGTCCTTGGCCGTCAGCCCGGCCACGTCGTGGCCGTTCTGGTAGGCGGCCAGGGCGGACGCGTTCTTCGGGTCGACGTCCCCGTAGCCCTTGCAGAACGAGCTCATCCCGGCGATGGTCTCGGTGTAGTACGCCTTGCCGCCCGACGGCTTGGCCGGGTTGCAGACCCGCTTGACGCCGCGGATGAAGTCCTGCGCGGTGACCTCGCGGGGCGGGCTGGTGTTCCACAGCACGCCGGTGCGCAGCTTGATGGTGTAGGTCTTGCCGTCCTGGCTGAGGCCCCCGTTCTGCGCGGTGGGGATCTCCTGCGCGACGTCCGGCTGCACCTTGATGGCGTCGTCGAAGTCGTTGGCGGCCTTGAACCCGAACAGCGTCCGGGCGAACTGGCGGGCCAGCATGTTGCCCCAGGTCGTGTAGACGCTGGAGGTGTCGAGGTGGTCCACGTCGGAGGACCCGACGACCTTCAGCGTGCCGCCGGCGCTCCCCCCGCCGCCGCCCCCGCCGCCGCCGCAGGCCGCCAGGCCGAGCACGGCCGCGCCGAGCCCGGCGGCGACCGCCGCCCCCCGTCTCCCTGCTGTCATCTGCGCACTCCCCCGTCTGCTGATGACCGACTGCCAGGGCGATCCGCTGGCCGGGCCGGCGCGGCCCCGCCACGAAGATCGCATTAGGTAGTCAAATTAGCACTCAGCGTCATGGTCGCGGGGACACGGGGAGGAAAACGCGGCGGGCGGCGGGTCGCGGGCGGGTCAGAGGCGGCGGGTCAGAGGCGGCGGGTCGGAGGCGGCGGGTCGCGGGTGGCGGGTCAGAGCACGCGCGACCAGGCCGCCCCGTCACCGGGGGCGGCGGAGAAGTCGTAGCGGACACCGCCGGGGGCGAGCGCCGCCAGGCTGACGGAGGTGGTGCCCCATACGCGGCCCTCGCCCATGTCCAGCAGCGGAAGCAGGGCACGGTGGTCGGCGCGGGGCAGGCCGTCGCCCTCCAGCAGCGGCAGCCACGCTCCCCACGCCGTCCGGACGTCCTCCCCCGCGCGCGGCTCGGGCCGGGGGGCGGCGGCCAGCCGCGGCCGGAAATGGGCGAGCCGCGCCCCCATGTAGGCGTCCTCGGTCCCGCCCTCCTGCTGCCCCTCGCCCTCGAGCCCGCTGTTGACGATCATGTGCAGGCCGGGGCCGAGGTCGCGCTCGACGAGTTCGGCGCCGTCCCAGCTCCACAGCCGCACCCGGTCGGGCTCGGCGCCGACGAGATGGAAGGGGTCGAACGCGGGGAGGCCGAGCTCGCCGAGCTTGCCGTCGGCGGCCATCCGCAGCGGCAGCTCGCCGCGCGTGGCGCGGCCGTCCTCGGGCGCCATCCGGCCGCGCCCGTTCAGCACCAGCGCGACGCGCGGCGCCGCGGGGTCCACGGCGAACCAGGTCCCGCCGGCCCGCAGGTCGCGGCCGCCGACCAGGCCGGGCCGGTCCGGCCAGTGCCGCCCCGGCGGCTCCCACTCCCGCGCGACGAACTCGTCCCGGACGCCCGCGAGGAGCACCGGGGCGGCGGCGGAGGGGTCGACACTGATGATCGCCGTACACATGCCCCTCATTGGAGCACTCCCCCCAAACCCACCCGAACGCCGGGGTACGGGACCTACAGGGGCGGCCAGGGGATGGCGGGCCAGTCCTCGGGCGGGTAGGGGTGGATGCGGTGCTTGAGCATGAGCTCGACGCGGCGGCGGGTGGCGTCGACCTCGTCGGCGGTCAGCAGCTCGGCGAGGCGGGCGGCCAGGGGGCCGCCGCGCAGGGCGCGGTCGACGCGGGTGAGGGCCTCGACGGCCTCGGAGGTGAGCGGCTTGCCGCGCCACTGCCACAGCACCGTCCGCAGCTTGTACTCCACGGAGAAGCAGACGCCGTGGTCGCAGCCGTAGACGTGGCCGTCGCCGGGCGGCAGCAGGTGCCCGATCTTGCGGTCGGCGTTGTTGACGACGGCGTCGAACACCGACATCCGGCGGATCGCCTCGTCGTCGGAGCGCGACAGCTCGACGAGGTCGATGTCGGGGTCGGGTTCCACCCACAGCTGGACCATGCCGGGCCCGTAGGGGCCGTCGCGGTGGACGGTCGGCGGGACGGTGCCCCAGCCCATCGCCTTGGATACCTCGTAGGCGGCCACCTCCCGCTCGGCGAGGGTGCCGTCGGGGAAGTCCCACAGCGGCCGCTCGCCCGCGACGGGCTTGTAGACGCACGCGGCGCTGACGCCGTCGTGCTCGATGGTGCAGTACAGGGTGGCGTTGGACGCCTGGACGAGGCGGCCCTCGATGGCCAGCCGGCCGCCGAGCAGCAGCCGCTCGGCGGCGGGGACGTCGCGGGGGGAGACCCGGTCGCCGGACGGGTCTTCGGCGGGGGCACGGTCCCGGGAGGACTGCGTCATGCGCTCATTCTCCCGGCCGCCCCGCCGGTGATCCAGTGCGGGTCCCGGTCCGCGGACGCGGCCGGGCCCGGCGTGCCGACCTCGCGCATCTCAGCCCAGGTATCCGTTCTGGCGGGGGCAGACGTGGCCCTCGGTGTCCAGCGGCAGGCCGCACAGCGGGCACGGCGGCCGCCCGGCCGCGACGACCTGCAGGGCCCGCTCGGCGAACGCGCGGGCCTGCGCGGCGCTGATCCGCACCCGCAGCACCGCGATGGCCGGGTCGTCCTCGCCGACCTCGGCGTCCTCCTCGGTCTCGGTGACCTCCTGCGCCTCGATGACGACGCGCTCGTCGTCGGGGTCCCAGGCCAGCGCCATGGTGCCGACCTTGAACTCCTCCTCGACCGGCTGCTCCAGGGGGGCGTCGTCGCGCAGCTCGGTGGGGGTGACGGCGGGCACGTG
This sequence comes from Actinomadura sp. NTSP31, assembly GCF_041951385.1. Lineage (NCBI taxonomy): Bacteria > Bacillati > Actinomycetota > Actinomycetes > Streptosporangiales > Thermomonosporaceae > Actinomadura > Actinomadura sp. NTSP31. Next base: position 14,720 of record NZ_JBGNUT010000034.1, read on the forward strand.
CGCCTCGCCGCCGGTGCGCCGCAGCACCTCGTCCAGCAGCTCCTCCAGGCGCTCGGCCAGCAGCGTCACCTGGAACTTCTCCAGGCCGACGCTGGTCACCCGGCGGCCGGCGCGGGCCTGCAGGTAGAAGGCGCGGTCGCCGGGGCGCCCGACGGCGCCGGCGACGAACCGCTCCGGCAGGTCGTAGGAGATGACGGGCATGGCATCGACCCTACGCGCCGCCGCCGACGACCGCGTCACTTGCCCCGGGTCCGGTTTTCCGGTCATCGTCCCCGTCCGGGGCGGGCAGCAGATCGGCGACGTCGCCGCCGGTGTCGTTGAGGCGGACGACGAACGGGCGCAGCTCGGTGTAGCGGATCGCGGTCACCGACGCGGGGTCGGCCTGGATCCGCTGGAACTGGTCCAGGTGCAGGCCGAGCGCGTCGGCGACGATCGCCTTGATGATGTCGCCGTGGCTGCACACCGCGTACAGGGCGCCGGGACCGTGGGCGGCGGTGACGCGCTCGTTCCAGTCGCGGACGGCGGCGACCGCGCGGTGCTGGGCGTCCGCCATCGCCTCGCCGTCCTCGCCGGGGAAGCGGGCGGCGCTCGGGTGGGCCTGCACCACCCGCCACAGCGGCTCCTCGGCGAGCTCCTTGATCGGGCGGCCCGTCCAGTCGCCGTAGCGGACCTCGCCGAACCGCTCGTCGGTCTCCACCTTCTCGACGGCGCCGCCGGCGTCCCGGCCGTGCGGGGCGGCGAGCGTCTCCGCGGTCTCGACGCACCGGTCGAGGGGGCTGGAGACGACGGCGGCGAGCGGCAGCGCCGCCAGCCGCCCGGCGACCGCGGCGGCCTGCGCGCGGCCCCGCTCGTCCAGCCGCACGCCGGGGGTCCAGCCGGCCAGCACCGGCCCGGTCATAGCGGTCAGGCCATGCCTTACCAGGAGAAGCGTCGTCACAACTGGCCACTGTAGGAGATGGGCGGAGCGGATGTGATCACCGGCGCGATTCCGCGCGGCGCCGCGGATGCGCGACAATGCGTGGCGTGATCGTGGACAAGGCCATCTACGCCGGCGGTGTCCGCAGCGATATCGACGGCGACATCAGCGACGCCTTCGACCTCGCCCGGGCGAACGGCGACTGCTTCCTGTGGATCGGCCTGTTCGAGCCCGACGAGGAGGAGTTCGAGCTCGTCAAGGACGAGCTGCAGCTGCATCCCCTCGCCGCGGAGGACGCGGTGTCGGCGCACCAGCGGCCGAAGATGGAGCGCTACGGCGACACCCTGTTCGTGGTGCTGAAGACCCTGTCCTACATCGACGAGACCTCCGACATCGAGGTCGGCGAGATCATGGTGTTCCTCGGCGCCGACTTCGCCGTGACCGTCCGGCACGGGGCGGGGAACCCGCTCGGGCCCGTCCGCAGGCGCCTCGAGGAGGACAAGGACCTGCTCAAGCACGGCGCGACCGCCGTGCTGTACGCGGTGTGCGACGAGGTCGTGGACCGGTACGGGCTGGTCGCGCACGAGGTCGAGGTGGACATCATCGGGCTGGAGCGGGCGGTGTTCGACCCGCGGGCCCGCGACGTCACCGCCGACATCTACTCGCTCAAGCGCGAGGTGCTGGAGTTCCGCACCGCCGAGGACCCCCTCGTCCCCGTCCTGCAGGAGATCGCCAAGGGCCGCGTCTCCGAGTGCGCCGGGACCCGCGAGTACTTCCGCGACGTGCTCGACCACCTGCTGCGGGTGGACGGGCAGGTCGACGCGCACAACGAGCTGCTCAACAGCGTGCTGAACGCGCATCTGGCGCTGCTCGGCAAGCAGCAGAACGAGGACATGCGCAAGATCTCCGCGTGGGCGGCCATCATCGCGGTGCCGACCGCGATCGCCGGGATCTACGGCATGAACTTCACCCACATGCCCGAGCTGAAGTGGTCGTGGGGCTACCCGGTGGTGCTGCTGCTGATGGCGGCCGTCTGCGTCCTGCTCTACCTCAGGCTCCGCAAGAGCGGCTGGCTCTAGCGGGACGCCGCGCGGATCACGGGGCGTCCGGTCCGGGCCTCCCGGCGGAGGCGGGCTCGGGCGGGGGCGCGGCCAGCAGCACCGCCCACAGGTGCGACTCGGCGCCCCGCGACTCCAGCCGGCGGCGGAGCCGCTCGACGCCGCCCGTGGTGGGCAGCGCCAGCCACAGCAGCAGCGGGTAGCCGGTGGCGAACCCGGCGGCGAACACCACCTCGGCATGCCCGATCATCGCCAGCGGCAGCCCCAGCAGGATCACGCCCTCCGCGAGCGCGAACCGCAGCAGCACGCCCTGCCGGAACTGCACGAGCGCCAGCCGCGCCGCGACGGCGGGCGGGGCGCCCGGCGCCATCGGCAGCGGGGCGCGCGGCCCGGCCAGCGCCGCGACCGCCGCCGCCAGCAGCAGCGGCGCGTAGATCCACGGCGGGGCGTCCCCGGCCGCGCCGCCGCGGTTGTCGACGATCAGCGGGGTCAGCGCCAGGATCAGCACCGGCGCGCCGACCAGCACCAGCATCGTCAGGCGCATCCGGCCCAGCACCGTCGCGTCCCGCAGCGAGGCGAGGTAGCCCGGGTCGTCGCCGGGGCCGGCGCCGAACACCGGGCCGGCCGGCGGCCCGCCGGCGCCCTGCGGCGCCTCCGGCGAGTGCATCGAGAACGAGGCTGGGGCCATGGCCCGGCACTTTAGCCCGGCGGCGACCGCCGGAACAGATCCCACCAGGATCTTCACGCCCGTCCGGCCCGGGCGCGGCGCGCGGCCGGGGCCGGCGGCGGCTCAGGTCGCGGAGATCGCGCCGGCCGCGAGCAGGCCGAGCAGGACGCCGCCGAGCGCCACCCGGTAGAACACGAAGACGTTCGTGGAGTGCCGGGTGAGGAACTTCAGCAGCCAGGCGATGCAGGCGTAGCCGACCGCGAACGACACCACGGTCGCGATCGCGGTCGGGACGACCTGCAGCGACCCGTCGAACGCCTTGCGCAGCTCGAACAGCCCCGACAGCACCACCGCGGGGATCGACAGCAGGAAGGAGTACCGGGCGGCCGCCTCGCGGGTGTAGCCGAGGAACAGCGCGCCGGTCATCGTCGAGCCCGACCGCGACGACCCGGGGATCAGCGCGAGCGCCTGGAACCCGCCGATGACCAGGCCGTCGCGCAGGTTCAGGTCGGCGACCTCCCGCTTGCCGATGCCGGCCCACTCGGCGACCATCAGCAGCAGCCCGAGGACGATCAGCGAGGAGGCGTTCAGCCACAGGTTGCGGGCGCCGTTCTCGATGAAGCCGTTGAGGGCGAGGCCGACGACGGCGACCGGGACGGTGCCGAGGCCGATGTACCAGCCGAGCCGCGCGTCCTGCTGGGGGCGCAGCTCCGGCGTCCACAGGCTCTTCGTCCACGTCGTCAGGATGCGGACGAGGTCGCGCCAGAAGTAGATGACGACGGCGGCCATGGTGCCGAGCTGGATGACGGCGGTGAAGGCCGCCCCCGGGTCCTTCCAGCCGAGCAGCTTCGGCACGATGAGCAGGTGGCCGGAACTGGAGATCGGCAGGAACTCGGTGAGCCCCTGGACGACCCCGAGCACGGTCGCTTCCACGACGTTCACGAGCGGCGGGTTCCCTCCGAATGCGAGATCGGCCACGGCGCCCGATCCCCGGTGAAGCGTATCCGCCGCCTGCCGCCTCCCGGTTCCCGGCCGCCTGCTCCGGGACGTCCGCCGCGCCTCCGACCAGCGGGAACACCCTGATCCGTTACTGCCGGGACGCGCCATGCTCATGTTCGCGTCACCTTCCGTCCACCTGCCGCCGCGCCCGTCACCGGGCGGACGCGGGCGGTGGCGGCAGGGTGGGGCCGGCGCGATGCCCGCTACATTGACCGCCTATGAAGGAGCGTCACCTCGGGCGGAGCGGGCTGCTGGTGTCCCGGCTGGGCCTCGGCACCATGACGTGGGGCCAGGACACCGATCCGGACGAGGCCGTCGCGCAGCTCGTGGCGTTCACGGAGGCCGGCGGCACGCTGGTCGACACCGCCGACGTCTACAGCGACGGCGACAGCGAGCGGATCCTCGGGCACCTGCTGCGCGAGGTCGTCGACCGCGACGCCCTGGTCATCGCCACCAAGGCCGCGATCCGGCCGAACGGCCGCTACGACGGCTCCCGCCGGCATCTGCTGCGCGCCCTGGACGCCTCCCTGGACCGGATGGACCTCGACCACGTCGACCTGTGGCAGCTGCACGTCTACGACCCGGCGACGCCGCTGGAGGAGACCCTGTCGGCGCTGGACGAGGCGGTGTCCTCCGGACGGGCCCGCTACGTCGGGGTGTCCAACTACGCGGGCTGGCAGATCGCCAAGGCCGCCGCGTGGCAGCGCGCCTGGCCGGGCCGCGCCCCGGTCGTGTCGGCGCAGCTGGAGTACTCGCTGCTGAGCCGCGACATCGAGCGGGAGGTGGTGCCGGCCGCGCTGGACGCCGGGGCCGGCCTGCTGCCGTTCTCGCCGCTCGGGCGGGGCGTGCTCACCGGCAAGTACCGCACCGGCATCCCCGCCGGGTCGCGGGCCGCCGCGCCGCGCTTCGCCGACTTCGTCCAGCCCTACCTGGACGAGGAGTGCGCGCGGATCGTGGAGTCGGTGGTGACCGCCGCCGAGGGCCTCGGCGTGTCGCCGCTGAGCGTGGCGCTGGCCTGGGTCCGGGACCGGCCGGGGGTGGCGGCACCGATCGTCGGCGCCCGGACCGCGGGGCAGCTGGAGGCCATCCTGGACAGCGAGGACCTGACGCTGCCGAACGAGATCCGGGCCGCGCTGGACGACGTCTCCGACATGTCCCCGGCCCATCCGTGACCGGGCGGGCCGTCCGTGGCACGCTCGGGACGGTCCACCGCCAACCGTGAAAAGCCCCGACGGGAAGCCCGTGACCGACACCCCACCTGACATCTCGCCCGACAGCACGCCTGCCGGCGGCCCGCCCGGCGCGGCAGAGACCCCGCAGGAGCGCGCCGCCCGCGCCGCCGAGGCGCTGCGCGCGGCAGAGGCCGCCGGCGCCCGCGCCGCCGAAGCGGCCCGCGCCCAGCGGCCCGCCGCTCCGGCGGCGCCCGCCGAGGCCGCCGAGGCCCCCAGGCCCGGCCGCCCGCAGGCCGCCGGGAATTCCGCCGCACCGGCCGCGCCGGCGTCCGGGCCCGCGGGCGCCGCCACGCCCGATGACCTGGCCGCGCTCGCCGAGCTGTTCGCCGCGGCCGGCGTCCCCGCCGCGCTCGTCGCGCGGGCGGCGGCGCGGCTGGGGGCCGGCGCCGCCGGGCGGCTGCGCGAGGACCCGTGGCGGCTGCTGCGCGTCCCCGGCCTGCGGCCGGCGCAGGCCGACCACTTCGCGCGCTCCCTGCTCGGCCCGGACGCCCGGCCCGACGACCCGCGCCGCGGCCGCGCTCTCGTCCTGCACCTGCTGACCGAGGCGGCCCGCCGCGGCCACACCGTCACCCCTCTCGCCGACGTCGTGTCCGACCTGCAACGCGCGCAGGTCGCCGACCCCGGCGGGGCCGTCGAGGCGGCCCTGGACGAGGGCGAGGTGCTGCCGCTGACCGAGGAGCCGGATTTCGGCGAGGAGTCGTTCGAGGAGGACGCCGAACCGCCCGAGCCGGAGGAGACGCTCGGCGTGGAGCGCTGGGCGCTGGCGGAGGAGGCCGCGGCCGAGGGGTTCCAGCGGCTGGCGCTCACCGCCGTGCCGCTGCTGGACGACGCCGCCGTCAAGGAGCTGCGCGCCGGGCTGCCCGAGGACCGCTCGCTGGCGCTCACCGCCGCGCTGCGCACCGGCGTCAGCGTCCTGCGCGGCGCCCCGGACGCCCTCGCCGCGACCGCCGCCGGCATCGCCTCGGCCGCCGCGGCGGCCGGCCTGCGCGCCGCGGTCACCGCGCCGACGGAACGGGCCGCCGCCGACCTCGCCGCCGCGCTCCCCGGTGACGGGCCGGCCCCGGTGGTGGCGAGCCTGCACCGCCTGCTGGAGCCGCAGGACGACGCCGCCGCGGCGCCCGGCGCCGTCGTGTACGGGCGCGGCGAGCAGCGGCCGTTCGAGCTGGACCTCCTCGTGGTGACGGAGGCGGCGGCACTCGACGTCGAGCTGTGCGCGGTCCTGGTCGAGGCGTGCCCGGACGGCGCCCACCTCGTGCTGTGCGCCGAGCCCGGCTCGCCGCCGCCCGCCGGGCCGGGCCGCCCCCTGGACGACCTGGAGGCGTCGGAGACCGTCCCGGTCGTCGCGCTGGACGCCGAGCCGCCGTCCGGTCCCGTCGCGGCGCTCACCGAGGCGGTGCGGGGCGGGGAGCTGGTCGCGGTGGACGCGCCGGGACGCGAGGTCGTGATCGTGCCGGCCGCCGACCCGGCGGAGGCGGTGCACCGGGCCGTCCAGCTCGTCACCGACTCGATCCCGCGGGCGCTCGGCATCCCGGTGGAGGACGTCCAGGTCGTCGCGGCGGCGTCGGGCGGCGACGCGGGCGCGGCGGCGCTGAACGCGGCACTGAAGGCGCGGCTGAACCCCGGCCCCGGCGCGTTCGGCGGGATGGACCCCGGCGACCGGGTGGTCGTGGCGGCGCCGCTCCCCCGGGCCGCGGTCGGCGAGACCGGCGTGGTGACCGGCGGCGGCCCGCACGGCCTGGACGTGGAGTTCCCCGGCGGCGCCGTGACGGTCGCGCCCGCGGACGCGGCCCGGCTGCGGCACGGCTGGGCGGTGCCGGTCGCGCAGGCGCGCGGGACGCGCCGTCCGGCGGTCGTGGCGGTGCTGGTGCCGGAGGGGCTGTCGCGGCCGCTGGTGGCCACCGCGTTCGGGCTGGCGCGCCGGCACCTGTCGGTGGTGCAGGCGGCCGGGCCCGCGCTGGCCAAGGCCGTGCGCGAGTCCGGTGCGCGCGAGCGGCGGACCCGCCTGGCGCGACTGGTGATGCGGTAAAGAAACCGCCGTGTCGCGGTTTACGGTTGGGCCCGTATGGGGCACGATCGGACCAATTGGCGCGCGAGTTGACCGTGACCTCCGTGTCCGCGTCTCGTTGGACCGGATGTCAACAACAGCATCACGGCAGGCGGAGGAGCGACATGCCCCAGCGGCTCAGGCGGCTCGGTACGGCTTCGGCCGCGGTCTCGGCGGGCGCCCTGGTCCTGCTGCTGGCCGCGCCCGCGAGCGAGGCGGCGGCGGACACGTGCAAGAAGGGCACCGACCCGGCCAGCACCATCGACAACTGGAAGTGCAACCTCGGCAACCTGCGCAAGGCGCTGACCCCGACGCCCACGCCGACACCGACCCCCACGCCCGGGCCCACCAAGAGCAAGAAGCCCAGCGCCCCGAAGAGCAGCGCCCCCAAGAAGTCCAAGGCCCCGGCCGGCGGCTCGGGCCCGGCGGCCTCGTCGCCCTCGGGCGGGGGCGCCGGACCGTCCACGATGACCGGCGCGGAGGGCCTCAAGCCCTACGACGGGAAGGCCCCGGCGCTCTCCTCCGGCCTGCCGGGCGTGCTGCCCACCCCGGAGATCGCGGCCGACCCGAACGCCTACCGGAACGCGGCCGGCGTGGCCGCGCTGCCGCAGACGCGCCTCATCTCCCCCGTCGCGGCCTCTGAGCACGACGACGGCCAGATGCTGTGGGTCGCCGCCGCCGCGGGCGCCGCGGGCGCCGTGGCCGCCCTCAACATCAGCGTCGCGGGCCGCTCCCTCCGCCGGGCCGCCGCGGCGCGCCGCCGCTGACGCGAACGCGAGAGGCCCCTTCCCCGCGCGGGGAAGGGGCCTCGCCCGCGAAACCGCGGGGACGGCGAACCGCGGCGACTACACGTCCGGGGCGCCGATGGAGTGCAGGCCGCCGTCGACGTGGACGATCTCGCCGCTGGTGGCCGGGAACCAGTCCGACAGCAGCGCCACGCAGGCCCGCGCGGTCGGCTCGCTGTCCTTGATGTCCCAGCCGAGCGGGGCCGCCTTCGGCCACATCTCCGTCATGCCCTCGAAGCCGGGGATGCTCTTGGCCGCCATCGTGGCGAGCGGGCCCGCCGCGACGAGGTTCACGCGGATGCCCTGCGGGCCGAGGTACTTGGCCAGGTAGCGGGCGCACGACTCCAGGCCGGCCTTCGCCACGCCCATCCAGTCGTACACCGGCCACGACTTGGTGGCGTCGAAGTCGAGGCCGACGACCGAGCCGCCGTCCTTCATCAGCGGCAGGCACGCCATCGTCAGCGACTTCAGCGAGTACGTGGAGGCGTGTATCGCCGTCGCCACGTCCTCCCAGGGCGTCTCCAGGAAGTTGCCGCCGAGCGCGGTCTGCGGCGCGAAGCCGATCGCGTGCATCACGCCGTCGAGGTGGTCGAAGCCGTGCGCGCGCAGGTTGCCCTCAAGGGCGTTCAGCTGCTCGGTGTTCATCACGTCGAGCTCGATGACCGGCGGCGGGTTCTCCGGACCCGACGGCAGCCGCTTCGCGGTCCGCGCGGTGAGGGTGGGGCGCGGGTAGGCGGTCAGCACCACCTCGGCGCCCTGCTCCTGCGCGACCCGCGCGACGTGGAAGCCGATGGAGGCGTCGGTGAGGACGCCGGTGACCAGGATCCGCTTGCCTTCGAGGATTCCCATGACGTGTCAGTGCCCCATTCCCAGGCCGCCGTCGACCGGGATCACGGCCCCGGTGATGTAGGCGGCGTCCTCGCTCGCCACGAACCGCACGGCCTTGGCGACCTCCTCGGGCCGCGCGATCCGGCCCAGCGGGATCGCCGCGGTGATCCCCTTCTGCTGGTCCTCGGTCAGCACCGCGGTCATGTCGGTGTCGACGAACCCGGGCGCGACCACGTTCACCGTGATGTTCCGCGACCCCAGCTCGCGGGCCAGCGACCGGGCGAACCCGACCAGGCCCGCCTTCGACGCCGCGTAGTTCGCCTGCCCCGGCGACCCGAGCAGCCCCACCACCGACGACACCAGCACGATGCGCCCCGTGCGGGCCCGCATCATGCCCTTCACACCGCGCTTGGCGACGCGGAACGCGCCGGTCAGGTTCGTGTCCAGCACCGAGGTGAACGACTCCTCGCTCATCACCGCCAGGAGCGTGTCCTTCGTGATGCCGGCGTTGGCGACGAGCACCTCGACCTTGCCCTGCTCCGCCTCCACCTTGGCGAACGCCGCGTCGACGTCCTCGGCGCTGGTCACATCGCACCGCACGCCGAACAGCCCCGCCGGGGGCTCGCCCGACCGGTAGGTGACGGCGACGGCGTCGCCCGCCGCGGCCAGCTCGCGGGCGATGGCCAGGCCGATGCCCCGGTTCCCCCCGGTCACGAGGACAGAGCGACTCATCACGACCCTCTCGTAGGCTGCTTGTAGGTGCGTCCTCCGGTGCGCGGCTCGCCGTGCGCGCCGATCCGCCCGCGGCCGGGCACCGGGCCCGGAGCCGTCGTCCCGGGACGACATCGCCTGACCCTAGCGGGCCCCCGCGGCGAAGAGGATGTGCCTTCCCGACAAGATCCGTCTCCCCCGCTTTGTTCGCCGCCGCACGGGTGGGGCGGGAGGCGGCCCCCGAGGTAGGTTGCCAAGGGTGCATGACATCGATCCCGCCTTCACCGCGCTGCCGCTGCGCACGCTGGCCGACGCGGCCCTCGCCCGGGCCAGGGAACTCGGCGCCGAGCACGCCGACTTCCGCCTCGAACGCATCCGCAGCCAGACGCTGCGGCTGCACGACGCCGCCCTGGAGACCGCGCTGGACGCCGACGACCTCGGCCTGTCGGTCCGGGTCGTCAAGGACGGCACCTGGGGGTTCGCCGCCGGCATCGACCTGACCCCCGCCGGCGCCGCCCGGGTCGCCGAGCAGGCCGTCGAGGTCGCCGCCGTCGCCCGGCCCGTCAACCGCGAGCCCATCGAGCTGGCGCCCGAGCCCGCGCACGGCGAGCGCACCTGGGTGTCCGCCTACGAGACCGACCCCTTCGACGTCCCGACCGCCGAGAAGGTCGCGCTGCTGGCCGACTGGAGCCGCGGGCTGCTCGCCGACGCCCGCGTCGACCACGTCGACGCCACCCTGCTGCAGGTCAAGGAGAACAAGTTCTTCGCCGACCTCAACGGGACCGTCACCACCCAGCAGCGCGTCCGGCTGCACCCGGTCCTGGACGCCGTCGGCATCGCCGACGGCGTCTTCGACACCATGCGCACCCTCGCGCCGCCCGCCGGATACGGCTGGGAATGGCTGACCGGCGCGCACTGGGACTGGGACGGGGAACTCGCCCGCATCCCCGAACTGCTCGCCGAGAAACTCGCCGCGCCCACCGTCGAGGCCGGCGCCTACGACGTCGTCGTCGACCCGTCCAACCTGTGGCTGACCATCCACGAGTCGATCGGGCACGCCACCGAGCTGGACCGCGCGCTCGGCTACGAGGCCGCCTACGCCGGCACCTCGTTCGCCACCCCCGACAAGCTCGGGAACCTGCAGTACGGCTCCAAGGTCATGAACATCACCGGCGACCGCACCACCGAGCACGGCCTCGCCACCATCGGCTACGACGACGAGGGCGTCGAGACCCAGTCGTTCGACATCGTCTCCGGCGGGCTGTTCACCGGCTACCAGACCGACCGGCGCATCGCCCGGCTGACGGGCGCCGAGCGCTCCAACGGCTGCGCGTTCGCCGACGCCCCGTCCAGCATGCCGATCCAGCGGATGGCGAACGTGTCGCTGCGGCCCGCGCCGGACGGGCCGTCCACCGACGAGCTGATCTCCGGCGTCGACCGCGGCATCTACATCGTCGGCGACAAGAGCTGGTCGATCGACATGCAGCGGTACAACTTCCAGTTCACCGGGCAGCGGTTCTACCGGATCGAGAACGGCCGGCTCGCCGGCCAGCTCCGCGACGTCGCCTACCAGGCCACCACCACCGACTTCTGGAACTCGATGGAGGCCGTCGGCGGCCAGCAGACCTACGTGCTGGGCGGCGCGTTCAACTGCGGCAAGGGCCAGCCCGGGCAGGTCGCGCCGGTCAGCCACGGCTGCCCGGCCGCGCTGTTCCGCGGCGTCAACATCCTCAACACCGTGCAGGAGGCCGGGCAGTGAGCGTGATCAGGCCGCAAGAGGCGGTGGAGCGGGCGCTCGCCCTGTCGCGGACGGACGACTGCGTCGTCATCGCCGACGAGTCCACCACCGCGAACCTGCGCTGGGCGGGCAACACCCTCACCACCAACGGGGTCACCCGCTCCAGCCGGCTGACCGTGATCGCGCTGCGCCGCACCGGCGACGGCGTCGCCGCCGGCGTCGTGTCGCGGTCCGCGGTCGGCGCCGACGGCATCGAGGACCTGGTGCGCGCCGCCGAGGCCGACGCCGCCGGCAACGAGGCCGCCGAGGACGCCGCGCCGCTGGTCGCCGGCGGGCCCGCCGCGGCCGGCTGGGACGACGCGCCCGCCGAGACCGGGATCGGGGTGTTCGAGGGCGTCGCGCCCGCGCTCGGCGAGGCGTTCGGCGTCGCGCAGGACGCCGGCAACCGGCTGTACGGGTTCGCCAACCACGTGCTGACCTCGACGTTCCTCGGCACCTCCGCGGGCGTGCGGCTGCGCCACGACCAGCCGACCGGCCTGCTGGAGCTGAACGCCAAGGGCGCCGGCGGCTCGGCCTGGGCCGGCGCCGGCACCCGCGACTTCGCCGACGTGGACGTCCCCGCCCTCGCGGCCGGGCTCGCCCGCCGGCTGGACTGGGGCGCCCGGCGCGTCGACCTGCCCGCCGGCCGCTACGAGACGATCCTGCCGCCGTCCGCGGTCGCCGACCTGATGGTCTACCTGTACTGGTCGGCGGGCGCGCAGGACGCCGCCGACGGCCGGACGGTGTTCAGCGCCCCCGGCGGCGGCACCCGCGTCGGGGAACGGCTGGCGAGCCTGCCCGTCACCCTGTCCAGCGACCCCGCCGCGCCCGGCATGGAGTGCGCGCCGTTCGTCGTCGCGCACGCCTCCAGCCGCGAGGCCTCCGTGTTCGACAACGGCCTCCCGCTCGGCGCCACCGACTGGATCTCCGGCGGCACCCTCACCTCGCTCGCCCAGACCCGGCACTCCGCCGACCGGACCGGGCTGCCGCTCACGCCGTCCATCGACAACCTGTCGATGACGGGCCCGGACGGCGGCGCGTCCCTGGAGGAGATGATCGCCCGCACCGACCGCGGGCTCCTGCTGACCTGCCTGTGGTACATCCGCGAGGTCGACCCGCAGAGCCTGCTGCTGACCGGCCTCACCCGCGACGGCGTCTACCTCGTCGAGAACGGCGAGGTCGTCGGGGCCGTCAACAACTTCCGGTTCAACGAGAGCCCGGTCGACCTGCTGTCCCGGCTCACCGAGGTCGGCGAGACCGTCCCGACGCTGCCGCGCGAATGGTCGGACTACTTCACCCGGGCGGCGATGCCCGCGGTGAGGGTGGGCGACTTCAACATGTCGACGGTGTCCCAGGCGAGTTAGGTGTGGGGGGGCGACCCCCCACACCCCCCGATGCGGGGGCGACCGTCGCCTTGCGCTCCGCTGGCGCTCCGCTGGCGCTCCGGTCACCCCCGGTGGGGGGCCAGCCCCCCACGCCCCCCGGTGGGGGGCACCCCCACACCCCCGCTTGCGCGCGGGGGTGCGGGGCGGGGATGTCAGGCGTCCTCCAGGCGGAAGCCGACCTTGATCGTTACCTGGTAGTGCGCGACCTCGCCGTCCTCGATCTGGCCCCGCACCTCCTTCACCTCGAACCAGTCGAGGTGGCGCAGGGTCTGGGAGGCGCGCCTGATGCCGTTGCGGACGGCGCTCTCCACCGACTCCGGGGAGGTGCCCACGATCTCCGTCACCCGGTACGTGCGATCCGTCATGCCCGGTCTCCCATCTCTTGACCGTCCTGCTGTCGCCTATCGGACTCCATGGGCTTACCGTGGAATGGTGAAGGTCAATCACCGCCGGGGGCCGGAGGTCTACACGGTCACCGACGCTCCCCGCCCGATGTCCGAGGACATCGGCTACCGGCAGCGGCGCTACCTGTGGTCGATGGGGGTGCGGACGGTCTGCTTCGTCGGCGCGGTGGTGAGCGTGGTGGCCGGGGCCCCGGTGTGGCTGGCGGGGCTGCTGGTGGTCGGCGCGCTGCTGCTGCCGTACGTCGCGGTGATCTTCGCGAACGGCGGCCGGGAGCCGACTCCGTCGGCGCACTTCGAGGATCACGAGGGCGCCGAACAGAAGCGGGTTTCCGGACAGCGACCGGAAATCGGGTCGTGACATTCTCTTGACTAACCGCGGGGGGTTTCGGTGTACGATTTGTACCGGCGCTCTGGTCCCCCGTCGGGGCGCCCGTGCCGGTGTTCCGGGCCCCCGTCGGAACACCGATGATGCGGCGCCGGGTGGGTTGCCCCCGTATCCACCCGGCGCCGCTTTTCATGTCCGGGGGTCCGCGCACTACCGCCCCGATGCCTCCCCTTGACCTCCGGCCGGCGGCCCCAGCAAGATCTCCGCGCTTCCGCAAGTCCCGGTGCTGGCCTGCTTCGGCCACGCGCCGAAATCAGGCGGATCCGAACTTTTTCCGTTCCCGTCCGTCCCGATCCGGGCCGTGGTGCGTACTGCACCGTGGGTGAACGCCATCCCCGCGCCAGAGGGGAGGTCCCGTGGACCCGGGCTTTCGGCTGGACGGCCGGTACCGCATGGAGCGACGCCTTGCCCGGCACGGCCGCGCGCAGGTGTGGCGCGGGCGCGACGAGCTGCTCGAGCGCCGCGTCGCCCTGACGTTCGTCCCCGTGCCGCACCGGGAGGCGGCACTGCGCGAGCGGATCGGGGACGCGATGCGGGCCCCTGCGCCGGCGCATCCCTGCGCTGTCACCACTTTCGACTGCGGCGAGGCCGAAGGACCGGACGGCGACCCGCTGCTGTACGTCGTGACGGAGTTCCCCGGCGGCGAGACCCTCGCCGCCCGCCTGGCGCGGGGCCTGCCGCCGCCTCAAGAGGCCGTGGCGGTCTGCGCCCGGGTCGCCGGGGTCCTGGCGGCGGCCCATGACTGCGGGGCCGTGCACGGCGCTTTGACGCCCGCCGAGGTCCTCCTCACCGCGGACGGCGTCAAGCTGCTCGGTCTCGGCCCCGCCGGTGCGGTCATCCGCGCCGGCGGCGACGTCGGCGACCCGGGCGACGACGTGCGGGCGCTCGGCCGGCTGATCGCCGAGTGCCTGACCGGGGACCCCGGCGGGCCGGTGGACGGATCGGCGGGCCTCGGCGGGCTGGTGGCGCACTGCCGGGACGGGGACGGCGCCGGCAGTCCGTCGGCGGCGGAGGCGGCGCACATCCTCGCCTCCTGGGAGCTGCCGCCGGCGTCGCCCGCAGGGGCCGAGCGCACCGCCGGGCGGCCCCGTGTGCGGCGGGCGGCGCGCCTCGGTGGGGTCTGCGCCGCAGTGCTGGCCTTGGCCCTTCTGCCTCTGCTGACGACCCTGTCCTCCCTGCGGGACGCCCCTGCGGACGTGGTGGTGCCGCTGCCGGGCGGGCCGGTGCGGGCGACGGCGAGCCGGCCGGCGGCCGTGGAGCCGCCCAGTACGCCGGCTGTTCGCGTGGTTCCGGCCGGAGCGGTCCGTGCCGCGGCGGTGAGCGCGCTGGCGCGGATGCGGCGCTCACTGGACGTCGGCATGGCGGTGGGCGAAGTGCGGCCGGGGTTCGGCACCGAGCTGGCGACCCTGGTGACCGCGCTGCTGGACGAGGTGGGCGGCGGCGCGCCGGTCGACCTCGGGCGGCGGATCGCGGGGCTGCGCTCGGCGCTGGCGGGCCGGGCGCCCGGAGACGTCGCGCCGGCCCGCGCGGCCGGGCTGGGCTCCCTGCTCGCCGAGGTCCCCGCGTCCTCCTGATCGCGGTGCCGCCCAGTCCGGTGCCGGCGAAACCCTTGACGGGGCCGGCCGGCGAGACGAACATCACACCCGACCGACTGAGACACATTGATGATCTGTCTCACGCTCCGCGAGGAGGCGAGTCATGGCACGGCGCGCCGCGGCCCGATGCGTCCGCCCGGTGGACGGAGGCCCGCGATGAGCGGACCCGACGACGACGTGCCCGACTGGGCGCCGCGCAACCCGTCCGACTCGGGCGGCTATGCGGTGCCCCGCGACTTCCTCGGCGCCTCGGACCCCGGCGGGGCGAACCCCGCCGCGCGGGTCCCGCGGCGCGATCGGGCACGGCCGCCCGGGGAGCCGGCGTTCGGGCCGCCCCCTCCCCCGCCGCCGAGGGCGGGAGGGCCGGCGCACGCCGCCGGCAAGGGGGGCGGGCACGGGCGGCACGGCGCGGTGCGCGCACCGCGGCGGCGCCCGGGGATCATGCTCGGCCCGCTGGCGGCCGCGGCCGGGCTGGTCGTCCTCTCGGGCCTCGGCGTGTACGCGCTCGCCGCGCAGGGCGGCGGCTGCTCGGGCGGCGACGCGGTGACGGTGTCGGTCGCGGCGGCGCCCGACATCGAGCCGGCCGTGGCGAAGGCGGCGGGCCGCTTCAACGACGACCGGCACGAGGTCGGCGGCCGGTGCGCGCGGGTGCGGGTCGGGGCGGCGGACCCGGCGGCGGTGGCGACGCTGCTGTCCGGCAAGGGGTCGACGGGGGTGACCGAGCGGCCGGACGTCTGGATCCCGGACTCCTCGCTGTGGATCAGGCTCGTGCAGGGCGCGGGCCGGCCGGGGAACGGGGCGTCGTTCACCGGGCTCGGCGGGATCGCCTCCAGCCCGATCGTGGTGGCGATGCCGAAGACCCTCGCCGGGCAGTTGCGCCAGGCGGGCGTGCCGGCCCGGCCGTCCTGGCGGGACCTGCTCGTGGCCGCCGGGACGGCGGACGACGCCGGGGCCCCGGCGGCCGGGGCGGGCGGCGGCGCCATCCCGGCGCACCTGCTGAGGCTGCAGGTGCCCGACCCCGACCGCAGCGCGACCGGCATGGGGACCCTGATGCTGGCCGGTGCGCTGATGGGCGGCTCGCCGGACGGCGAGGCCGTGTTCACCGGCGTGGTGCGGACGATCCGGGAGGGCGTCGCCGCATCGGTGAACGCCGAGTTCACCGCCTTCCGGGGCGGCGCGGAACAGCCCTATCCCGTCGCCCTCGCGCCCGAGCGGGCCGTGTACGCCTACAACGCCGGGCGCCCGGCCGATCCGGCCGTCGCGGTGTATCCGGCGGAGGGCTCGGTGTTCCTCGACTACCCCGTCACCGTCCTGGACAAGGACCCGGCGAAGCTGCGCACCGGCAGGCTGTTCCAGAAGGCGCTCGCCTCGAAGGCCTTCCGCGCCCAGGTCCACGGGCTCGGCCTGCGGACGCCGGACGGCGCCGCGCCCGCGTCGTTCACCGCGCGGGCGGGCGTGGACCCGCAGGTCCCGCACGCGCTGGCCGCCCCGCCCGCCGCCACGGTCGCGCAGACCATGCAGGCGTGGGCGCAGCTGTCGCTGAGCATCCGGATGCTCAGCATCATGGACGTCTCCGGTTCGATGGCCGAGCCGGTCGCGCCGGGGGTGTCGCGGCTGCAGTCGACGATCCGGACGGCCCAGGGCGGCCTGTCGCTGCTGCCCGACGACAGCGAGCTCGGCCAGTGGGAGTTCTCCACCGACCTGCCGGGCGGCCGTGACTGGCGCGAGCTGGTGAGCGTGGGGCCGCTCGGGGAGCGGCTCGGGTCGTCCACCCGCCGGCAGCGGGTGCTGAGCGCCTTCGCGCAGATGCAGGTGAAGCGGCACGGCGACACCGGCCTGTACGACACGGTCCTGGCGGCGTTCGACTCCATGACCCGCTCCTACAAGCCCGAGTTCGTCAACTCGATCCTGGTCTGGACCGACGGCCGCGACGAGGACCCGGACGGCCCGACCCTGGACGAGACGCTCGCCGAGCTGCGCCGCACCTACGACCCGGAGCGGCCCGTCCAGATCAACATGCTCGGCTACGGACCCGACGTCGACGTCCGGGACCTGCGGCGCATCGCGCACGAGACGCACGGGGAGGTCTACGTCGCCGAGACGCCGCAGCAGATCCAGGGGATCTTCCTCAAGGCCGTCTCTCGGCGCGTCTGCGAGCCCGGCTGCTGACGCCCTCCAGGCGAACGGAACGCTAGATTCCGCCATCTGCTCCGGCGGGGTGGTCCGGCCTCGGCTCGCGCTTCGGCGGTATTTGCTGCTAGAACGAGATTCGAGCTAAGTTAGCGTTCTGATAGTTACGCACCGAAAGGGGCAGAGCGTGCGCCGCACCCTGTTCAACGAGGACCATGAGGCGTTCCGGGAGACCATCCGGGACTTCATCGAGGCCGAGGTCGCTCCGGTCTACGAGGAGTGGGAGCAGGCCGGGCACCCGCCCCGCGACTTCTACAACAAGCTCGGCGAGCTGGGCGTCTTCGGCATCCAGGTGCCCGAGGAGTACGGCGGCGCGGGCGAGACCAGCTTCAAGTACCAGGCGGTGATCTCCGAGGAGTGCGCCCGCGCCGGGGTGAGCTTCGGCGGCTACGGCGTGCACGTCAACCTCGTGCTGCCCTACCTGCTGAAGTACGCCTCCGAGGAGCAGAAGAAGCGCTGGCTGCCGCCGTTCATCAGCGGCGACATGATGACGGCCATCGCGATGACCGAGCCGGGCGCCGGCTCCGACCTCGCCGGCATGCAGACCACCGCCAGGCGCGACGGCGACCACTACGTCCTGAACGGCGCCAAGACCTTCATCACCGGCGGCGTCCTCGCCGACCGGGTGCTGGTCGTGGCCCGCACGGCGCCCGCGACGCCGGAGAACCGCCGCGCCGGCCTGTCGATCCTGGCCGTGGACACCAAGAGCGAGGGCTACTCGGTCGGCCGCAAGCTGGAGAAGATCGGGCTGCGCAGCTCCGACACCGCCGAGCTGTCGTTCGTCGACGTGAAGGTGCCCGTCGAGGACCTGCTCGGCGAGGAGGGCGCGGGCTTTGGCTACCTGACCCACAACCTGGCCGAGGAGCGGCTCGGCATCGCCACCAGCTCCTACGCGTCCGCGGCCGCCGCCGTCGAGTTCGCCCGCAAGTACGTGCAGGAGCGCACGGTCTTCGGCAAGACCGTCTCCTCGTTCCAGAACACCAAGTTCGTCCTCGCCGAGTGCGCCACCGAGGTCGAGGCGGCCCGGTCGCTGGTCGACCGGTGCATCGAGGCCCTGGACGCCGGCGAGCTGACCCCGGCCGACGCCGCCGTCGCCAAGCTGTTCTGCACCGAGGTGCAGCAGCGCGTCGTGGACAAGTGCCTGCAGCTGCACGGCGGCTACGGCTACATCCTGGAGTACCCGATCGCGCGCCTGTACACCGACGCCCGGGTCTCCCGGATCTACGGCGGCACCAGCGAGGTGCTGAAGACCATCATCGCCAAGGACATCCAGGTCTGAGACCCCCGGGTTCGACAGAGGGCAGGGAGCACGACATGACCGACACCAGGGTCGCCATCGTCACCGGTTCCGCGCGGGGCATCGGCGCCGCCACGGCCGTCCGGCTGGCCCGCGAGGGCTTCGCCGTCGCGGTCTGCGACCTCGACGAGGCCGCCTGCGCGGGCACCGTGGAGACCATCGAGAAGAACGGCGGGAAGGCGCTCGCCGTCGGCGTGAACGTCGCCGACTCCGGGCAGGTCGCCGCCGCCGTCGCGCGGATCGCCGCCGAGCTCGGCCCGCCGGTGGTGCTGGTGAACAACGCCGGCATCACCCGCGACAACCTGCTGTTCAAGATGTCCGACGACGACTGGGACTCGGTCCTGTCGGTGCACCTGCGCGGCTCGTTCCTGATGAGCCGCGCCGCGCAGGAGCACATGACGAAGGCCGGCTGGGGCCGCATCGTCAACCTGTCGTCGACGTCGGCGCTCGGCAACCGCGGGCAGGTGAACTACTCGGCGGCCAAGGCGGGCATGCAGGGCTTCACCAAGACCCTGGCGATCGAGCTCGGCAAGTTCGGCGTGACGGCGAACGCGATCGCGCCCGGCTTCATCGAGACCGAGATGACCGCGGCGACCGCCGAGCGGGTCGGCGTCGGCTTCGAGGACTTCAAGAAGGCCGCCGCGCAGCAGATCCCGGTCCGCCGGGTCGGCCGCCCCGAGGACATCGCGGGCGTCGTGGCGTTCCTGGTGAGCGAGGACGCCTCGTTCGTGTCCGGCCAGGTGATCTACGTGGCGGGCGGCCCGAAGGACTGACCGGCGCTTCCGAGGAGGCCATGGTGACCAGCCCGCGCACGGCGCGCCGGGACGAGCGGCCCCGCGACCGGGACGCGACCGAGGAGTCGCTGCGCGCCGCCGCGATCGCGCTGCTGCGCCGCGGCGGCGTGCTCGCCGGCCTCAACCTGCGGCAGGTCGCCGACGAGGCGGGCGTCAACCGCGGGCTGGTCTACCAGTACTTCGGGTCGCGGCGGGCGCTGCTGCGCTCGGCGCTGTTCCACCGGTCCCGCCCGAACGCCGAGGACGCGGCGGGCGCCGCCGGGCTGCCGCTGCGCAAGCGGCTGTCGCGGCTGTTCTGGACGAGCCTGCGCAACCCGGAGCCGGTCGTCCTGGCGACGCTGCTGGTGCTGGACGGCGACGACCGGCCCCGGGTGCTGCTGAACCACGGCGAGGGCCGCCGGGACCTGGCCGCCGAGGCGGCGGCGGGCGAGCTCCCGATCGACGACGTGGAGGCCGTGCAGGCGG
The DNA here is from genome assembly GCF_041951385.1 of Actinomadura sp. NTSP31. Classification (NCBI taxonomy): domain Bacteria; kingdom Bacillati; phylum Actinomycetota; class Actinomycetes; order Streptosporangiales; family Thermomonosporaceae; genus Actinomadura; species Actinomadura sp. NTSP31. Next base: position 34,252 of record NZ_JBGNUT010000034.1, read on the forward strand.
CAATCGCGTCCACGATCTACGGGTACACGCTGCTGCGCGAGCACCTGGCGCGCGAGATCGACGTCCCGGCGGAGGAGCTGGACGGGCGGATGGCGCGCTGCTTCGAGGCCATGTTCACCCACCGCTCGCCCGGTGGCGGGGAGCCCGGTCAGTAGGGGCGGGCCGCCGCGAGCGCTTCGCGCAGCGCGGCGGGCGCCTGGACGAGCGACGGGCCGTACCAGGTGAGGTACCGGCCGCTGACCAGCGCGATGTCGTGGCCGGGGAACGCCTCCGGGCCGTCGTCGACGGTGAAGAGGTACGGCTCGTCCGGCAGCACGACGAGGTCGGCGCCGGCGGCGTTCAGCTCTCGCAGCGGGATCTTCGGGTACCGCTCGGGATGGCCCGCGTAGACGTTGGCGACGCCGAGGCGGGAGAGCACGTCACCGGTGAAGGTGTCGCGGCCGACGACCATCCAGGGACGCCTCCAGATCGGGACGACGGCGGCGCGCGGCGTGCCGGGCGCCGCGTCCGCCCAGGCCCGCGACGCCTCCTCCAGCCAGGCCGGGACGGGGACGCGGCACGCCTCGGTGAGCATCCGGCGCAGTGATTTCAGGGCCTCGTCCACGGTGCGGATCTCGGTCATCCACACCGGGACGCCGGCGGCGCGCAGCGCCTCGACGTCGGCCGGACGGTTCTCCTCGGTGTTGCCGAGGACGACGTCGGGCCGCAGCCCGATGATCCGCTCCACGTCCGGGTTCTTCGTCCCGCGCACCCGGGGCACGTCGAGACCGGCCGGGTGCGTGCACCAGTCGGTGGCGCCGACCAGCAGGCCGGGCGCGGTCTCCGCGACGCTTTCGGTGAGCGACGGGACGATCGACACCACCCGCCGCACCCGCTCCGGGACCGGGACGGGCGCGCCGGTGTCGTCCAGGCCCCCCACGCCCCCGGGTTCGCTGCGCTCAGACATTGCGGCGGTACTGGCCTCCGACCTCGAAGAACGCGTCGGTGATCTGCTGGAGGCTGCACACGCGCGCCGCGTCCATGAGCACCGCGAACACGTTCTCCCCCGTCCTCGCCGCCTCCTGCAGCGCGGCCAGCGCGGTCTCGGCCTCGGTACCGTGCGCGGACTGGAAGGAGCGGACCCGCCGCAGCTGGGAGCGCTTCTCGTCCTCGGTGGCGCGGGCGAGCTCGATCGTGTCGGGCGTGCCGTCGCCGGCGTCCGGGAGGCGGAAGGTGTTGACGCCGACGATCGGCAGCGACCCGTCGTGCTTGCGCTGCTCGTACAGCATCGACTCGTCCTGGATGCGGCCGCGCTGGTAGCCGGTCTCCATCGCGCCGAGGACGCCGCCGCGCTCGCTGATCCGGTCGAACTCGGCGAGGACGGCCTCCTCCACCAGGTCGGTCAGCTCGTCGATGATGAACGACCCCTGCAGCGGGTTCTCGTTCATCGCCAGGCCCCACTCGCGGTTGATGATGAGCTGGATCGCCAGCGCCCGCCGCACCGACTCCGCCGTGGGCGTGGTGACGGCCTCGTCATAGGCGTTGGTGTGCAGGCTGTTGCAGTTGTCGTAAATGGCGATGAGCGCCTGGAGCGTCGTGCGGATGTCGTTGAAGTGCATCTCCTGCGCGTGCAGGGAACGGCCGGACGTCTGCACGTGGTACTTCAGCTTCTGGCTGCGCTCGTTGGCGCCGTAGCGGTCCCGCATGGCGACGGCCCAGATGCGGCGGGCGACGCGTCCGAGCACGTTGTACTCGGGGTCCATGCCGTTGGAGAAGAAGAACGACAGGTTGGGCGCGAAGTCGTCGATGTCCATGCCGCGCGCCAGGTACGACTCGACGTAGGTGAACCCGTTGGCGAGCGTGAAGGCGAGTTGGCTGATGGGGTTCGCCCCGGCTTCGGCGATGTGGTAGCCGGAGATGGACACCGAGTAGAAGTTGCGGACCTTGTTGGCGATGAACCATTCCTGGATGTCGCCCATCATCCGCAGCGAGAACTCGGTGGAGAAGATGCAGGTGTTCTGGCCCTGGTCCTCCTTGAGGATGTCGGCCTGCACGGTGCCGCGCACCGTGGACAGCACCCGCGCGCGGATATCCGCGGCCTCCTCGGCGGACGGCTCGCGCCCGTTCTCCTCGCGGAACCGGTCGACGCCCTGGTCGATGGCGGTGTTGAGGAAGAACGCCAGGATCGTCGGGGCGGGCCCGTTGATCGTCATCGACACCGACGTGGTCGGCGAGGACAGGTCGAACCCGTCGTAGAGCGCCTTCATGTCGTCCAGCGTGGCGATCGAGACGCCGGACGTACCGACCTTGCCGTACACGTCGGGACGCTCGTCGGGGTCGCGGCCGTAGAGGGTGACCGAGTCGAACGCGGTGGACAGGCGGGTCGCGGGCTGGCCCTCCGACAGCAGCTTGAAGCGGCGGTTGGTGCGGAACGGGTCGCCCTCCCCCGCGAACATGCGGGCCGGGTCCTCGTTGTCGCGCTTGAACGGGAACACCCCGGCGGTGAACGGGAACTTCCCGGGCAGGTTCTCGGCGCGCAGGAACCGCAGCAGCTCGCCGTGGTCGGTGTAGCGGGGCAGCGCGACGCGCGGGATGCGGCTGCCCGACAGCGACTCGCGGGTCAGCGTGGTCCGCAGCTCCTTGTCGCGGATCCTCACGACCTGCTCGTCGCCGGAGTAGGACTCGACGACGGCGGGCCAGCCCGCGATCAGCTCCGCGTTCTCCGGGGCCACGTCGCGGCGGGCCTTCTCCAGCAGCGCTTCGACCTCGGACGCGTCGGTCAGCTCGGCGCGGACCTCGTCGAGGCGCTGCACCCGCCGGACGGCCTCGGCCTGCGCGGCCGTGTCGGCGTGGTAGCCGCGGACGGTCTCGGCGATGCCGGACAGGTACCGCACGCGGCCCGGCGGGATGATCGTGGCGGCGCCGGTCGAGACCTTGGTGTCGACGTGCGGCAGCGCGCCGTCCTCCAGGCTCAGGCCGTGCTCGGCGAGCATGGGGCCGAGGTGCTGGTAGAGCGCGGTGACGCCGTCGTCGTTGAAGGTGGCGGCGCTGGTGCCGAACACCGGCATGTCCTCGGGCCGCTGACCGAACGCCTCCCGGTTGCGGACCAGCTGGCGGGACACGTCGCGGCGGGCGTCCTCGGCGCCGCGCCGCTCGAACTTGTTGATCGCCACGACGTCCGCGAAGTCGAGCATGTCGATCTTCTCGAGCTGGGACGCGGCGCCGAACTCCGGCGTCATCACGTACAGCGAGACGTCCACCAGCGGGACGATCGCGGCGTCCCCCTGCCCGATGCCGGGCGTCTCCAGGACGACCAGGTCGTACCCGGCGGCCTTGACCGCGGTGATCATGTCCTCGACGTTCTCGGGCAGCTCGCGGGCGCCGCGGGTGGCCAGCGAGCGGAAGAAGACGCGGTCGCCGTCCAGGGAGTTCATCCGGATGCGGTCGCCGAGCAGCGCGCCGCCGCCCCGGCGCCGCGTCGGGTCGACGGCCAGCACCGCGACCCGCAGCCGGTCGCCCTGGTCGACGCGCAGCCGGCGGACCAGCTCGTCGGTGAGCGACGACTTGCCGGAGCCGCCCGTCCCGGTGATGCCGAGGACGGGGACGCGCCGGCCGGACGCCGCGTCGGCGAGGGCGGCCCGGTCGGCGTCCGCCAGCTTCCCGGCCTGCAGGCAGGTGATCGCCCGGGCGAGGGCGCGCCGGTCGCCGGCGACCACGGCGTCCGCGGGGACGGGCTCGTCCGCCAGGTCGACGTCGCAGTCCCGGACCAGCTCGTTGATCATCCCGGGCAGGCCGAGCCGCTGCCCGTCCTCCGGGGAGAAGATCCGCACCCCGGCGTCCGCGAGCCGCGCGATCTCCTCGTGCACGATCACGCCGCCACCGCCGCCGAACACCCGCACCTGCTCGGCGCCGGCCTCCTTGAGGCTGCGCGACAGGTACTCGAAGTACTCGACGTGGCCGCCCTGGTAGGAGCTGATCGCGACGCCCTGGGCGTCCTCCTCCAACACGGCGTCGACGACCTCGCGGACGGACCGGTCGTGGCCGAGGTGGACCACCTCGGCGCCCTGCGACTGCAGGATCCGCCGCATGATGTTGATGGCCGCGTCGTGCCCGTCGAACAGCGCGGCGGCCGTCACGAAGCGCACCGGGTGCACCGGCTTGTGGAGCGTTCCGGACACGTCCCCCACCCCAACCCTTGGACATCCAATATTTGGAAGTTAAAATAGTTTCCGTGCGCGACCAGGTCAAGACCGCATACGGTGGGGCGGTGCCCGACACCCCCGACCCCATCGCCGAGGCCCACCGCCAGTGGAGCGTCCGCTGGCCCGAGCACGCCGACCACATGGCCGCCGTCACCTCGGTGATGCGGGCCCAGCAGCTGCTGCTGAGCCGGATCGAGGTCGTGCTGAAGCCGCACGGGCTGACCTTCGCCGCCTACGAGGCGCTCCGGCTGCTCGCCTTCACCCGCACCGGCACGCTTCCGATGGGCAAGATGGGCACCCGGCTCATGGTGCACCCCGCGTCCGTCACCAACGTCATCGGGCGCCTGGAGCGGCGCGGCCTCGTCGGCCGCGCCCCCTCCCCCGACGACCGCCGCGTCGTGCTGGCCACGATCACCCCCGCCGGGCGCGATCTGGCCGAGGACGCCACCGCCGCGCTGAACAAGGCCGGCTTCGGGATCGCCGCGCTGCCCGCCGAGCGCGCCGCCGAGATCACCGCGGCGCTGCGCGCCGTCCGGGTCTCGGTCGGCGAGCTCGCCGACGGCTAGCGTCCGGCCCGCCCCGCAGCGGGCCGCACGGGACGCCGGCGATCTTCGCTGCCGGCCCGGAAACCCGACCCCGCCCTTGTCCGGCCCGTCCGCACGGTGACACCGTGGGGAACGATCACGTGTACCGGCATCGAGGGGCGGACATGGGCGATGAAACGGTCTTCACCTACGGCGCGCCGCAACTGAAGTTCGGCACGGGCGCGGCCGACGAGATCGGCTACGACCTGGCGCAGTACGGCGCCCGCCGGGTGCTCGTCGTGACGGACCCGGGCGTCGCCGCGACGGGCGGCCCGCAGCGGGTCGCCGGCGCGATGAAGGCGTACGGGATCGAGGCGGCGGTGTTCGACCGCGTCCGCGTCGAGCCGACGGACGCGAGCATGCGCGAGGCGGTCGAGCACGCGCGGGACACCGGGCCCTACGACGCCTACGTCGCGGTCGGCGGCGGATCCACCATCGACACCGCGAAGGCCGTGAACCTGCTCACCACCAACGACGGCGACCTCGCCGAGTACCTGAACCCGCCGGTCGGCGCGGGACGGGCCCCGGAGCGGCCGCTGCTGCCGCTGGTCGCCGTCCCCACCACGACGGGCACCGGCGCGGAGAGCACGACGGTGTGCGTGCTGGACGTCCTGGACCTGCGGGTCAAGACGGGCATCAGCCATCCGCGGATGCGCCCGGCGCTGGCCGTCGTCGACCCCGACTTGATGGTGACGCAGCCGGCCGAGGTCACCGCGTCGGCCGGGATGGACATCGTGTGCCACGCGCTGGAGAGCTACACCGCCAAGCCGTACGACGCGTACGAGCGCAAGCGGCCCGAGCAGCGCGTCCCGTACTGCGGCGCGAACCCGGTGTCGGACATGTGGTCCGAGCGGGCGCTCGGCCTGATCGCCCGGTCGTTCCGCGCGGCCGTCCGGGACGGGGAGGACCGGCGGGCCCGCGCCGACATGGCGCTGGCCGCGACGTTCGCGGGGCTCGGGTTCGGCAACGCGGGCGTGCACATCCCGCACGCCAACGCCTACCCGATCGCCGGGCGGGTCAAGGGCTTCCATCCCGCCGGGTATCCGGACGGGGAGCCGATGGTGCCGCACGGCATGTCGGTGTCGCTCACCGCGCCCGAGGCGTTCCGGTTCACCTTCCAGGCCCGGCCGGAGCGCCACGTCCGCGCGGCCGAGCTGCTCGACCCGGGCATGGACCGCCCGGACGACCCGGCCGAGCACCTGCCGCGGGCGCTGCTGAGCCTGATGCGCGACATCGGCATCCCGGACGGGATCGGCGGCGTCGGGTACGGCGAGGCCGACGTCCCCGGCCTGGTCGAGGGGACGATGAGGCAGCAGCGGCTGCTGGTGGCGTCGCCGCGCCCGGTCACCGAGGACGACGTCGCGGGGATCTTCCGCCGGTCGCTGCGCCTGTGGTGACGCAGCCGGACTGGCGGGCCGGACCGGCGGGAACGATCCAATATGCTGCGGCTCGCATCCGTTCTGTCGCAAGGAGGCGGTAATGACGGATTCGCCGACGATGACGTACGGCGGGTACCTGCGGCTCGACCGGCTGCTGTCCTGCCAGGAGCCGAAGACCGAGGCCCACGACGAGCTGCTGTTCGTGATCATCCATCAGGTCTACGAGCTGTGGTTCAAGCAGATCCTGCACGAGGCGGCGCTGCTGCAGCGCCGGCTGGAGGCGGGCGGCAGCGCGGGCGCGCTGCACACCGCGCGCCGGATCGCCAAGATCCTCAAGACGGTGGTCGGGCAGCTGGACGTGCTGGAGACGATGACGCCTCGGCAGTTCGCCGCGTTCCGGGACGAGCTCGGCACCTCCAGCGGGTTCCAGAGCGACCAGTTCCGCGAGATCGAGGCGGTGCTCGGGCGGCGCGGGTTCCCCGCGTCGGTGCTGCGCGGCGACGAGCGGCTGCGCGCCGCGGTGTCGCGGCCGTCGATCTTCGACTCGCTGCTGCGCTACCTCGCCGTCCAGGGCCACCCGGTGCCCCGCGAGGCGCTCGAGCGCGACACCGCGCGGCAGTGGGAGCCGGACCCCGGCGTGCAGAAGGTGCTGCTGGCCGTCTACGCCGACGAGAACGGGCCCGCCGCCGAGGTGTGCGAGGCGCTCGTCGACGTCGACGAGGGCGTCCAGGAGTGGCGGTACCGGCACCTGAAGATGGTCGAGCGGACGATCGGCGCCAAGCTCGGCACCGGCGGGTCCGCGGGCGCCGACTACCTGCGCTCCACCCTGTTCGCGCCCGCGTTCCCCGACCTGTGGGAGGTCCGGTCGCAGACAGAGCAGCCCACCACGGAGCAGCCCACCACAGGGCAGCCCACCACCGGGCAGGAGCCCGTCCATGGCGGCTGACCAGGGGGGCGAGCGCGTCGCGATCGTCGGCGCGGGCCTGGCGGGATCCCTGCTGGCGGTGCTGCTCGGCCGCCGCGGCATCGAGGTGACCGTCTACGAGCGGCGGCCCGACCCCCGGATCGCGGGGGCCGAGCGGGGCCGCTCGATCAACCTGGCGATCTCCGCCCGGGGCCTGGCGGCGCTGGAGCAGGTGGGGCTGCGCGACCGGTCCCTCAAGCAGGCGCTGCCGATGCACGGCCGGATGGTGCACCCGCTGGGCAAGGAGCAGAACTTCCAGCCCTACAGCGCCGACGGCGCGCGCGCCATCAACTCGATCAGCCGGGCGCAGCTCAACGAGTCGCTGCTGGACACCGCCGAGGCCACGCCCGGCGTGACGCTGCGCTTCTCCCAGCGCGTCACCGGTGTGGACGTCGAGGCGGGCGCGCTGCTGCTGGAGGACGGCGGCACCGAGCCCGCGGACGTCGTGCTGGCCGGGGACGGCGCCTACAGCCTCGTGCGCCGGTCCCTCGACCTCAACGAGGACGCCGACTTCCTGGAGCACGGGTACAAGGAGCTGACCGTCCCGCCGCGCGGCGGCGACTTCGCGCTGGACCCGGACGCGCTGCACATCTGGCCGCGCGGCACGTCCATGATGATCGCGCTGCCGAACCTGGACCGCTCGTTCACCTGCACGCTGTTCTGGCCCAAGTCCGACCTCGCGGCGCTGGACGCGCCCGAGAAGGTCACCGCGTACTTCGCCGAGCACTACCCGGACGTCGCGGACCTGATCCCGGACCTGGTCGAGGACTACGCGCGCAACCCGGTGGGGTCGCTGGTGACCGTCCGGTGCCGGCCGTGGACGCGGCGGGGCGACGGCGCGATCGTCGCGCTGCTCGGCGACGCCGCGCACGCGATCGTCCCGTTCTTCGGGCAGGGCGCCAACTGCGCGTTCGAGGACTGCATCGAGATCGACCGGTGCCTGACCGAGACCGGCGGCGACTGGGCCCGCGCGCTGGCGCTCTACGAGGAGCGCCGCAAGCCCAACACCGACGCGATCGCCGAGATGGCGCTGGACAACTTCATCGAGATGCGCGACCGCGTGTCGTCCCCGGTCTACCGGGCCAAGCAGGCGGCGACGCACGCGCTGGAGCGGCGCCTCGCCGGACGCTACGTGTCGCGGTACGAGCTGGTGTCGTTCTCCACGATGCCGTACGCGCGGATCCCGGCCCGCATCAGGCGGCAGAACCTGGCGCTGGCGGGCGCGGCGTCAGCAGTTCTCGCGGGCCTGGCCGTGGTCCTGCGCGTCGCGCTGCGCGAGCGCCGCTGACCGGGCGCGGCGGCCGGCGGCCAGGTCGGCGACGGCCGCCGCCAGCGCCAGTACGACGAACGCCAGGATGACGACGAGGCCGCGGCGGAACGCCCCGGCCCAGTCGCCGTGCGTGCTCGCGATGGCGGAGAAGAACACCGACCCGACGGCGGCGATCCCCATCGCGGTGCCGACCCGCTGCCCGGTCTGCAGCACGCCGGCGGCGCTCCCGCCCTGCGTGAAGTCCACCTCCGACAGCGTGATCGTCTGGTTCGGGGCGATGACGAGCCCGCTGCCGCAGCCGGCGAACAGCAGCGGCAGCGCGGTCGCGAAGCCCACGCCCCGTCCCGGTTCCAGCTCGACGGCGAGCCACGCGGCGGCCAGCCCCACCGTGACCGCGGCGAGCCCGATGGCCACCAGCGGGCGCCCGTACCTGGCCACGACGCGGCCGCCGACCGCCGCCGCGACCCCCGACCCGAGGGCGAACGGGGTGATGGCGAGGCCGGCCTCCAGCGCGCTGTAGCCCAGCCCGTTCTGCAGGTACAGGGTGAAGATGAAGAAGATCGCAGTGAACCCGGCGAAGTAGAGCAGGGCGATCGCCGATCCGAGCGCGTACGAGCGGAGCCGGAACAGCCCGAGGTCGACCATCGGCGCGCGGGCCCGCCGCTCCCACCAGACGAACGCCGCGATGAGCAGGGCGCCCACCAGGATCAGCAGCCACTTGCCGTTGCCGTGCCACTGCTGCTCCTGGGCGAGCGGCAGCAGCACGCACACCACGCCCGCGCCGAGCAGCAGCACGCCGGGCGGGTCGAGGCCCTGCTGCTCCCCGCGCACCGGAGCGGGCAGCAGCCGCCATGCCAGGAACAGCGCCACGACGCCGACCGGAATGTTGACGTAGAACACCCACCGCCAGCCCTCCTCGGGGCCGGCGAGCGCGATGATGCCGCCGCCCAGCAGCGGGCCGGCGGCCGTCGCGATCCCGATCACCGCGCCGAGCGCCCCGAACGCCCGGCCCCGCTCGCCGCCCTGGAAGAGCTGCTGGATGAGGCCCGCGACCTGCGGGTTGAGGATGCCGCCCGCGACGCCCTGCACCAGCCGGGCCAGCAGCAGCCACGTCATGGTCGGTGCGATGCCGGCCACCGCGCTGGACGCGGTGAACAGCGCCAGGCCCGACATGAACACCGCGCGGCGGCTGCGCGCGTCGCCGAGCCGCCCCGCCGGGACCAGCACCAGCCCGAAGGTCAGCGCGTAGCCCGACAGGATCCACTGCAGCTCCGCCTCCGAGGCGTGCATCCCCTGCTTGATCGACGGCAGCGCGACGTTGACGATGCTGACGTCCAGCAGGGTCATGAAGGCGGCGACGAGGCAGACCGACAGCGCCCGCCAGGGACGCTCCGCCCGGCCCTCCTGGCCGGCCCCCGCCGTGGCCTCCGTCCGCACGAGCGATCTCCTTTCCGGAGATCACCGGGCCAAACCCGGCGCCCGGGCGGCCGGGCCGCTGTGCCACAGTTGCCCGGTGACCGAATCCGCGCAGAACCCCGGCCCCGACGAACCGCAGTGCTCCGCCAAGGGCTGCCGCGCCGACGCCGTGTGGGCCCTGCGCTGGAACAACCCGAAGATCCACACTCCGGACCGGCGGAAGATCTGGCTCGCCTGCGACGAGCACCGCGAGAGCCTGTCGGCGTTCCTGGACCGCCGCGACTTCCTCAAGGACGTCGTGCCCATCGAGGACCGCGATACCTGAGCGTCGCGCCCGGCCGCTAGGCCTCGTCGAGGACGCGCTCGCCGGCCTGCTCGGGAACCTCGCCCGCGGCGGGCTCCCCGTCCGAGGCGGGCTCCCCGTCCGCGGCGGGTTCGGTGTTCCAGGCCTCGGCCATCTCGGTGAGCCGGGCCGCGGCGTCCCGGGCCGGCGCGCCGCGGCCGACCGCGAGGCCCAGCAGGTAGGCGGTGAGCGGCGCGCCCGGACGCGCCACCCCGTGCGCGACGTCCCGGGCCAGGTCGAGCACGAGGTCGCGGTCGATGTCACCGCGTTCCAGGCCGAGCTCGTCACAGACCGCGCTCATCCAGTCCTCGAGTACCGACATGGGCGTCCCCCTTCAACGCGTCGACGTACGCGATGCCCACTCTCGCACGGTCAAAGCGCGTCCGGCCTGGCGAGGCCGTCGGCGCGCGCGAGATCGTCCGGCGTGTCGCAGTCGTACCAGGGCGGCCGGTCACCGGCGGGAAGCACGACCGCGGCGGGGTCCAGGGGGCCGAGGACGCCGCGCAGCGACGCGCCGGTGTACGCGGCGAGGGCATCGCGCAGGCGGCCGGTGCGCCAGCATCCGGCGAGCCACTGCTCGCGGCCGTCGTCGTCCACCAGCACGGCTCCGGCGCGCTCCCCCGCCGCGTCCAGCAGGGCGGCGATGTGGGCGGGACGCAGGAACGGCAGGTCGGCGGCCAGCAGCGCGACCCACGGCGCGCGGACCTCGGCCAGCCCCGCGCGCAGCGCGGGCACCGGCCCGGAGCCCGGCGGATCCTCCCGGACCCGGATCGCGTCCGGCAGCACGTCGCGCGGCGGCCCGACCACGATCGTCCGGGACGCGCCCGACACGGCGGCGGCGACCCATTCGATCAGCGTGCGGCCGCCGACCGGCGCGGCGGGCTTGTCGGCGCCGCCGAGCCTGCGGGCCCGGCCGCCCGCGAGCAGCACCGCGTCGAACGACAGCGCATCGGACGACAGCGCGCCGACCGGCACCGGTCAGCCGCCGATGGCGGACATCGGCCGGGCGGGCTGCAGGAACGACGGGTCGTCGATGCCGTGCCCGGCCCGCTTGGCCCGCACGGCCTTCCGCCAGCGCTCGGTGATCTCCTCGTCGGTCGCGCCGCCGCGCATCGCGTCGCGCAGGTTGGACTCCTCGGTGGCGAACAGGCAGTTGCGGACCTGCCCGTCGGCGGTGAGCCGGACCCGGTCGCAGGCGCCGCAGAACGGCCGGGTCACCGACCCGATGACGCCGACCGTCTCCGGGCCCGCGCCGACCACGAACGACTCGGCAGGCGCGCTGCCGCGGTCGTGGCCGGCGTCGGGGGCGAGGTCGAACTCGGCCGACAGCCGGTCCAGGATCTCGTCCGCGGTGATCATGTCGTCGCGGGTCCAGCCGTGCTGGGCGTCCAGCGGCATCTGCTCGATGAACCGCAGCCGGTAGCCGTGCTCCAGGCAGAACCGCAGCAGCGCGGGCGCCTCGTGGTCGTTGATCCCCCGCATCAGCACCGCGTTGATCTTGACGGGCTCCAGGCCCGCCGCCCGCGCCGCCTCGAGACCGGCGAGGACGTCCTCGAACCGGTCGCGGTGCGCGAGCCTCTCGAAGGTCGCCCGATCGAGGGTGTCGAGCGAGACGTTCACCCGGTCCAGGCCGGCGTCGGCCAGCGGCGCGGCCAGCCGGGCGAGCCCGATCCCGTTGGTGGTCAGGGAGATCTCCGGGCGCGGTGACAGCGCCGCGGTGCGCCGCACGAGGTCCGGCAGCCCGCGCCGCAGCAGCGGCTCGCCGCCGGTGTAGCGGACCTCGGTGACGCCGAGTTCGCCGACCGCGAGGCCGACGAGCCGGACCACCTCGTCGTCGGTGAGCAGTTCCGGCTTCGGCAGCCAGTCCAGCCCCTCGGGCGGCATGCAGTACGAGCACCGCAGGTTGCACCGGTCGGTGAGCGAGACACGCAGGTCCGTCGCGGTACGACCGAAGGTGTCGACCAGCACGGGCGCCCCTTCCTGCCGGGCGGACGGCGCGCGGGGCGGGCCGTCCGGGTTACGGTCGATCAGCCCAGCCTATTGCGGCGATCGCCGATTCGTCGCATCACGGGCGGCGGGCTTGGCCGGTGAGGACGAGGGAGGCACCGGTGACGGCGGCACGGGAGGAGGAGTTCGCGGGGACGCGGGGCGCGACGAGGCGCGCGCCGACGTCACCGTGTTCATCGACCGCGTCCTGGCCTGATCAGCGGCGGCCGGCCCGCCGGCGGGCCGCCTCCCGCTCGGCCCAGGTGATCTCGCCGTGCCGGTCCCAGACGAGCGGCCGCAGCTCGGCGGGGTCGGCGGGAGCGTCCGGGCGGGCGAGGACGTCGGCGCGGGCGCGGCGGGCGACGCTCACCCGCCGGTGGAAGTCGCGGAAGATCTGGATCTCGCCGGACGCCCACCGGCACTGCCCGTCGAGGTAGTCGTGGTCCATGCCGTGCGGATTGGCGGCATCGAGCCATCCCGCCTGCACGGCCCACTCCCGCGCCTCGGCGGGACGGGCGGGCAGGAGCGCGACCAGGCCGTGCGTCCGCTTCACCCGGCCCCGCTCGGGCCGGTCCGTCGGCGGGCGGTCGCGGAACCAGGCCCGCGGGTCGGCGAGGGCGCCGTCGAGGCCGTGCGTTCGCCACCGGACGGTGCCGTCCGGCGCCCGCCGCAGCGGGAGCCGCCGCGCCAGCTCGCGGGCGGTCGCGGCGGTGAACGGGGTGTGCCAGGACGGGACGAGGACGATCGGGTCGGCCGGGTCCGCGTCGAACGGCGTCGGGGCGAGGAACGGCCGGTCGATCACCAGCAGCGTGCCGGGCCGCGACTGGTAGGCCAGTCCCCACAGCAGCCGCGCGAGGACGCGGGCGCCGTGCTGGTCGGACAGCACGTGCCAGGTCTCGTGGAAGAGGTTGGTGCTGAACCGCGCCCGGGTGGCCGGCCGCAGCCCGATGACGGTGTGGTCCCGGCCGCCGAGCCGGACCGTCCGGCGGTGCAGCTTCATGCCGTCGCCCGCGCCGCGCGCGTTCGCCGGCCGCTGCACCGCCGTCACGTCCTCAGCCCTTCACACAGACGAGCTGCCGCAGGTGCGCGACCACCTCGACGAGGTCGGACTGCGCCTCGATCACCGTCTCCAGGTCCTTGTAGGCGCCGGGGATCTCGTCGATGACGCCGCTGTCCTTGCGGCACTCGACGCCCTTCGTCTGCTCGACCAGGTCCTCCACGGTGAAGTTCTTGCGCGCCTTGTTGCGGCTCATCCTGCGGCCCGCGCCGTGCGAGGCGGAGTTGTACGCCGTCTCGTTGCCCAGGCCGCGGACGATGTAGGTGCCGGTCGCCATCGAGCCCGGGATGATGCCGAGGTCGCCGGCGCCCGCGCGGATCGCGCCCTTGCGGGTGACGAGCAGCTCCTCGCCGCCGTACTCCTCCTCCGCCACGTAGTTGTGGTGGCAGGAGATGACCTGGTTCCACTTGCAGCGCTTCTCGCCGAACTGCCTGGTCACGACGTTCTGCGCGAGCGCCATCATGACCGCGCGGTTGCGCCGCGCGTACTCCTGCGCCCAGAACAGGTCGTGCCGGTAGGCGTCCATCTTCACGGTGCCGCTGAGGAACACCGCGAGGTCGGTGTCCGGAAGGTCCTGGTTGTGCGGGAGCTTGCGGGCGGCCTCGATGTGGTGCTCGGCGAGCACGTTGCCGATGTTGCGGGACCCGGAGTGCAGGACGAGCCAGATCGCGCCGCCGTCGTCCGCGCACAGCTCCAGGAAGTGGTTGCCGCCGCCGAGCGTGCCCATCTGGGCGCGGGCCCGCCCGAGGCCGGCGCGGACGGCGGGGTGCAGGTCCTCGAACGCCTTCCAGAAGTCGTACCAGCCGCGTTCCTTGAGGTTCGGCAGCGCGGCCGGGTCGACGGCGCTCTTGTGCGAGCCGCGGCCGACGGGGATCGCCCTCTCCAGCCGGTGCCGGACGCCCGACAGGTCGTCCGGCATGTCCTCGACGGTGAGCGAGGACTTCGCGGCGGTCATCCCGCAGCCGATGTCGACGCCGACGGCCGCCGGGGACACCGCGTTCTTCATCGCGATGACCGAGCCGACGGTCGCGCCCTTGCCGTAGTGGACGTCCGGCATGACCGCGAGCCCCTCCACCCAGGGCAGGGCGGAGACGTTGCGGAGCTGGTCGAGCGCCTGGTCCTCGACGGTGGCGGGGTCGGTCCACATGCGGATGGGAACGCGGCCGCCCTTCAGAGTCTGGTACGGCATGCCTTCTCCTTGTCGACGGGATCCGAACCGTGATCTATGAGGCCAGAGGCGCCCGCCCCGGTTCAACCGGTTTTCCCGTCCCGCGCGGTCCGTCCCCGACTCGCCGGCGGGCCGTCAGCGGCGGCGCTCGGTGAGGCCGAGGGCGTCCAGGTGCTCCAGCAGCGCGACGGCGACGCGGCGGCTGGTGGACAGCGCGTCGCCCGCCTGCCCGGGGGTGAACGGCTGCGGCAGCGCGGACAGGATGCGCAGCGCCTCGTGGTCGGCGCCGGGCAGCAGGACGACGCCGTCGCGCAGCCGCAGCAGCGCGCCCGCGCGTTCGGCGGCGGCGAGGGCGCCGCCGGTCAGGCCGAGTTCGGCGAGGCGCTCCTCGGCCGGCGCGTGGAACGGGGCGCGCGCTAGGTCGGCGCGGAGGCTTTCGACGGCGGTGGCCAGCCCCGGCGGCATCGCCGGCCGCTCCGGCGGACGCGGCGCCGCCTCGGCCTCCGCCGGGACGGACGGACCCTCGGCCGCCGGGGCAGGCGGAGTCTCGGGCGCAGGGGCAGGCGGAGCCTCGGCCGCCGGGGCAGGCGGTGCCGGGGCGGGCGGAACCTCGGGCGCCGGTTCGGGCGCCGGGCCGTGCACGCGGCCGCCCTCCAGCCGCAGCGGGGACCGGACGAGCGCGGCGACGAGCTGCCGGGAGGGCAGCCCCAGGCGCAGCCGGGCGTTCTCCAGCGGGAGGCCGGGCGCCTGCGGGGTCGCGGCGGCGTGCCGCGCCGTCTCCTCGGCGAGGCGCTCGCGCAGCGCGGCCCAGTGCGCGGGGTCGGCGAGCCAGCCTCCGTCCAGCGTCACGGCGCCGTCCGGCGGGGCGCAGCCCATCAGGGTCAGCTCGGCGGCGCGCAGCACGCCGTGCCGGCCCAGCACGAGCGCGCCGTCCGGACGGTCGGGCCAGGTCGCCAGCTCGCGGGCGCGGGCGGCGCCCGCGTCGCGCCGCACGAGGGTCGGCGGGCGCACGTCCAGGACGCTGACCCCGGCGATGGCGCGCCGCTCGGGGTCGCGCAGCAGCGCGGTGTCGCCGATGTGCAGGGCCAGCCGGGCGTTGAGGGTGAGCCGGGCGGTGTCGGGGCCGAGCGGGCGCAGCCGCACCGGGACGGCGGCGGCGCCGATGTGCAGGGTCATCCGCCGCGCGAGCCGGCCGGACGCCGCGCCGAACCGGGTCCGCACGTCCACGCAGGTGGTGAGGGACCAGCGGTCGGGCGCGACCAGCGCCATGCCGGCGGCGACGCGCCCGGCGTCGCGCAGCGTGAGCACGACGCGGGAGACGCCGGTGGCGCTCTCGCGGGGGCCGCCGGTGCTGCCGATCGTCCGGACGCGGACGCGGCGCCCCTCGGGCATGAGCAGCAGCTCGTCGCCGACGGCGATCCGCCCGGCGGCGAGCGTGCCGGTGACGACGCTCTGCCGGCCGGCGGTGAAGGCGTGCTCCAGCCACAGCCGCACCGGCGCGTCCGGGTCGGGCACGGGCAGCCGCCCGGCGAGCCGGTCCAGGGCGGCGGCCAGCTCGTCCAGCCCGGTGCCGGTGACGCTGCTGACCGCGACGGCCTCGACGCCGCGCAGCGCGGTCCCGGCGAGGCGGTCGCGGGCCTGGCGCAGCGCGAGCTTGGGGTCGGCGACGTCGGAGCGCGTCACCGCGAGCACGCCGGCCCGGACCCCGAGCGCGGCGAGCGCGTCCAGGTGCTCCTGCGACTGCGGCATCCAGCCCTCGTCCGCGGCCACCGCGAACAGCACGGCGGGCACGGCCCCGGCGCCGGCGAGCATGGCCGGGACGGACCGTTCGTGCCCGGGGACGTCCACGAACGCCAGCCGGCGGCCGGAGGGCAGCTCGGTCCAGGCGCCGGGCTCCTCGGGCTCCATGCCGGTCAGGGCGCGCACCAGGGCGGACTTGCCGTGCCCGTGGTGGCCGGCGGTCGCGACGACCTGCATCAGCGCCCTTCCCGGATCGCGGCGCGCGGAGCCGCGGGGAAGGGGGCGGGCACGGCGGGCAGGAGGGAGACGCCGGCGCGGACGTCATTGCGGGGGTAATGCAGACGAAGGTCCACGGAAGGCAACCCTAAGGACGCCGGGCCCCCGAGCGAAACCCGATCGGGCCCACACCGCGTGATCATAAATCTCACTAACCTCGCGTAAACCGCAAGCGGCAATGAATCGTCGGCGCTGGGGCCGCCCTACTCGCCGCCGCGGCCCTCGCAGCGGGCGAGGTGCTCGGAGTGCGCGAGGAAGTCGTCGACCATCCGGTGCACCAGACCGGCCAGCTGCGAGCGCTCCTCCGGCGACCAGCCCCCGAGGGCCTCGGCCATCCACTGGCGGCCGGCCGCGCGGACCCGCTCGACGGCCTCCAGCCCCGCGCCGGTGATCCGGACGCGCTGGGCGCGGCCGTCGTCGGGGTCGGGGACGCGCTCGACGTAGCCGGCCCGTTCCAGCCGCTGCACCTGGCGGGTGACGTGCGGCGCCTCCACCGCCAGCCGGACGGCCAGCTCCCCCGGCCGCAGCGGGCCGGGCGCGTCGGCGAGGGCGCCCAGCAGCGGCACGGCGGCCCGGTCGACCGGGACGCCGGCCACGGCCACCGTCCGGTCGTGCTGCTTGGCGCGGGTGAGCATGTGGGCGACGCGGCTGAGCGCGCGCTCGATCTCCACGATGTCGCGCGGCGCCGCGGCGCCGGTCTGCGGGTGGGCGGCGGACCGCGGCGGGGTGGACATGTGATCCATTGTACGATGCAGTTACTTAACTTAAGTAAGTAGACTTTCCGCGCACTCCCGAGCTCCCACCGATCGGGACCTTCCCCCCCAGGAGGCTTCATGACCGGCGCCCAGACGGCGGCCGCCGCCACGACCGGGCGGCAGGCCGCCGGCCCCCCGCGCACCGGCCTCACCCTGTTCGCGCTGGCGATCGCCGGCATGGTGGTGTCCGTCCAGCAGACGCTGGTGATCCCGCTGCTGCCCGAGCTGATGGGCCACTTCCACGTCTCGGTCACCGCGGTGACGTGGGTGTTCACCGCCTCCCTGCTGGCGGGCGCCGTCGCCACCCCGCTGCTGTCGCGGTTCGGCGACATGTACGGCAAGAAGAAGATGATCCTGCTGGTGCTGGTGCTCCTGTTCGTCGGCTCGGTGATCTGCGCGGTGTCCGGCTCGCTCGGCGTGCTCATCGCCGGCCGCACCCTGCAGGGCGTGTCGTCCGCGATGATCCCGCTCGCCATCGGGATGATCCGCGACACCTTCCCGCGCGAGCGGATCACCACCGCCATCGGCATCGTCAGCGCCACCATGGGCGTCGGCGGCAGCGCCGGCATGATCGTGACCGGGCTGATCGCCGACCGCACCACCAGCCACCACCCGGTGTTCTGGATCACCGCCGCGCTCGCCGCGGCCGGCCTCGTGCTGGTCGCGGTCACCGCGCACGACAGCGGCACCCGCGCGGGCGGGCGGCCCGACCTGGCCGGCGCGCTCGTGCTGGCCGGCTGGCTGGTCTGCCTGCTGCTGGCGATCAGCGAGGGCAACGACTGGGGCTGGACGGCCGGCGGGACGATCGGCCTGTTCGCCGCCGCCGCCGTGCTGTGCGCGGTGTGGGTCGCCGTCGAGCAGCGGGTGCGCGAGCCGCTGGTGCGGCTGAACCTGCTGGTCGGCCCGAAGTCGCTGTCGGCCAACCTCGCCTCGACGCTGCTCGGCTTCGCCATGTTCGCCGCGTTCACCCTGATCTCCGGCT
Source organism: Actinomadura sp. NTSP31 (assembly GCF_041951385.1). Classification (NCBI taxonomy): domain Bacteria; kingdom Bacillati; phylum Actinomycetota; class Actinomycetes; order Streptosporangiales; family Thermomonosporaceae; genus Actinomadura; species Actinomadura sp. NTSP31. Next base: position 52,353 of record NZ_JBGNUT010000034.1, read on the forward strand.
TCGTCCAGTCCCCCGCCGGCAAGGTGGGGTACGGGCTGAGCGGCTCGGTGCTGGACGTCGGCCTCTACATGCTCCCCAGCACCGTCACGATGCTCGTCGCGTCCGCGATGTCCGGCAACGTCGCCCGGCGCATCGGCCCGGCCTACACGCTCGCGCTCGGCTCGGTCTTCGCGGGGCTCAGCTACACCTGGCTGGCGCTGTCGAACTCGCACGGCTACGACATGCTCGCGTTCAGCGCGATCCAGGGCATCGGCTTCGGCATCGCGTACGCCGCGCTCGGCACGCTCGCCGTCCAGCACGTCCCGATGGACCAGAGCGGCATCGCCAGCGGCATCAACTCGCTCGTCCGCACCACCGGCGGCAGCGTCGCGGGCGCCGTCACCGCGTCGATCCTGGCCGGGAAGGTGATCGCGGGGACGCAGGTGCCGACGCTCGGCGCCTACGAGCTGTGCTTCTGGATCGTCGCGGCCGGTGCCGTCCTGGCGGCCGCGGTCGCCGTCGTGCACGGCGCCCGGCACCCGCACGAGCGCCCGGCCTGACCGGGAGACGGCGGCGCGGGGCCTTGACGAAAGGCACCCGCGCCATGCCCTATAGGGGTGCGCCCCGAAACGCGGATCGGGGCCGGGCCACCGCCACCGGGAGGACGAAATGGGCGCCTACGCGGCCGCGTACGAACGCAGCATCGCCGATCCGACCCGGTTCTGGGGCCTGGCGGCACGCGACGTGCGGTGGCTCGTCCCGCCCGACCGGGTGCTGGACGACGGCGCGCCCCCGTTCTACCGCTGGTTCACCGGCGGCGAGCTGAACACCTGCGACAACGCCCTGGACCGGCATGTCGACGAGGGGCGCGGCGACCAGGCCGCGCTGATCTACGACAGCCCCGTCACCGGGACGGTCCGCACCCACACCTACCGGGAGCTGCGGGACCTGGTCGCCCGGTTCGCCGGGGCGCTGCGCGCGCAGGGCGTCGAGCGCGGCGACCGGGTCGTCATCTACCTGCCGATGATCCCCGAGGCCGTGATCGCGATGCTGGCGTGCGCCCGGCTCGGCGCGGTCCACTCGGTGGTGTTCGGCGGCTTCGCGGCGCGCGAGCTCGCCGTCCGGATCGACGACGCCCGGCCCAAGGCGGTCGTGTCGGCGTCCTGCGGGATCGAGGGCGGCCGGGTCGTCCCCTACAAGCCGCTGCTGGACGAGGCGCTGGGGCTGGCCAAGCACAAGGTCGAGCGGTGCGTGATCCGCCAGCGCGAGCAGCTGCACGCCGACCTCGTCCGGCCGCGGGACGTGGAGTGGGACGAGGCGGTCGAGGCGGCGCGTCCGGTCGAGTGCGTGCCCGTCGCCGCCACCGACCCGCTCTACATCCTCTACACCTCCGGGACGACCGGGCGGCCCAAGGGCGTCGTCCGCGACAACGGCGGGCACGCGGTGGCGCTGCGGTGGTCCATGGAGAACGTGTTCGGCGTCGGGCCGGGCGATGTGTTCTGGGCCGCGTCCGACGTGGGCTGGGTCGTCGGGCACTCCTACATCGTGTACGCGCCGCTGCTCACCGGCTGCACGACCGTGCTGTACGAGGGCAAGCCGGTGGGGACGCCGGACGCGGGCGCGTTCTGGCGCGTCGCCGCGCAGCACCGCGTCAAGGTGCTGTTCGCCGCCCCGACCGCGATACGCGCCGTCAAGAAGGAGGACCCGGACGGGGCGCTGCTCGCCGGGCACGACCTGTCGGCGCTCGACACGCTGTTCCTCGCCGGGGAGCGGCTCGACCCCGACACCTACCACTGGGCGTCGCGGGTGCTGGACCGGCCGGTCATCGACCACTGGTGGCAGACCGAGACGGGCTGGCCGATCGTGGCGAACCTGCGCGGCCTGGAGCCGATGCCCGTCAAGGCCGGGTCGCCGTCGGTCCCGGTGCCCGGCTACGACGTGCGGGTCCTCGGCCCGGACGGCGCGCCGGTCCCGCCCGGCACCGACGGCGACATCGCGATCCGGCTGCCACTGCCGCCCGGCACGCTGCCGACGCTGTGGCAGGACGACGAGCGGTTCGTCGAGTCGTACCTGACCCGCCACCCCGGCCACTACCTGACCGGCGACGGCGGCCACGTGGACGAGGACGGCTACGTGTGGGTGATGGGCCGCACCGACGACGTCATCAACGTGGCCGGGCACCGGCTGTCCACCGGGACGATGGAGGAGGTCATCGCCGCGCACCCGGCGGTGGCGGAGTGCGCGGTCATCGGCGTCGCGGACCCGCTGAAGGGCCAGGTGCCGCGCGGTTTCGTCGTGCTGAAGAGCGGCGTCCTCGCCGAGCCCGGGGAACTCGGCGCGGAGCTGGTGCGGATGGTGCGCGACCAGGTCGGCCCGGTCGCGGCGCTGAAGCGGGTCGAGGTCGTCGCGGGGCTGCCGAAGACGCGGTCCGGGAAGATCCTGCGCGGGGTGATGCGGGGCATCGCCGACGGCGCGGAGGTGACGGTGCCGTCCACCATCGAGGACGCCGCGGTGCTGGACGAGCTGCGGCCCGTCCTGCGCCCGCCCGCGCCCTGACGGCCGGCCGCGGGCTCGCCTAGCGGTGGCTCCTCGGCGGCCAGAACGCCGCGACCGCGCACACGCCGGCGGCGGCGACGCCGACCTGGAAGATCGTCTCCCAGAAGTTCCAGCCGGACGTGCGCAGCCCGACCATCGCGCACAGGCCCGTCCCGGCGAAGGCCGCCACGATGCCGACCAGGACGGTCAGCCAGGCGGGCATGCTCTGCCGGCCCGGCACGATCAGCCGGCCGAGCGCCCCGACGACGGCGCCCAGCACGACGGCGGAGACGATCCCCCCGATGGTCATGCCCGCTCCCTGGAAACGAAGGCGGTCTCCCCCGCCCTACCCGCCCCCGGGGTCCCGACACGGCGGCGCCCACCGCGCGGTGGGCTAGCGGACGACGAGGTGGCGCCGGCCGAGCGGGACCAGCTCCCCGATCACCGGGGCGCCGGGGATCTCGCCGGCCACCAGCAGCCCGCCGGAGGTCTGCGCGTCGGCCAGCAGCAGCCGCTCCTCCTCGGCGATCCGGCGGAACTCGGTGTGCGGGGAGACCCACGCGAGGTTGCGGCGGGTGCCGCCGGACACGAAGCCGTCCCGGACGGCGGCGCGCGCCCCGTCCAGGTACGGGACGGCGGCGGCGTCCACGACGGCGGTGACGCCGCTGGCCCGCGCCAGCTTGTAGAGGTGGCCGAGGAGCCCGAACCCGGACACGTCGGTGGCGCAGACGGCGCCGCGTTCCAGGGCGGCCACCCCGGCCGCCGCGTTCAGCGCCGTCATCGTCTCGACGGCCTCGGCGAACACCTCGCCGGTGGCCTTGTGCCGGGCGTTGAGGACGCCGAGCCCGAGCGGCTTGGACAGCGACAGCGGGACGCCGGGCCGCCCGGCGTCCAGCCGCAGCAGCCGGTCGGGGTCGGCGACGCCGGTCACGGCGAGGCCGTACTTGGGCTCGGGGTCGTCGGTGCTGTGCCCGCCGGCGATGACGCAGCCGGCCAGGTCCGCCACGTCCCGGCCGCCGCGCAGCACCTCGCGGGCCAGCTCGGCGGGCAGGGCGTCGCGCGGCCAGCCGAGCAGGTTCAGCGCCATCAGCGGCTCCCCGCCGACGGCGTACACGTCCGACAGGGCGTTGGCGGCGGCGATCCGGCCCCAGTCGTAGGCGTCGTCGACGACGGGGGTGAAGAAGTCGGCGGTGGACACCACCGCGCGCCCGCCGGCGAAGCGCAGCACCGCCGCGTCGTCGCCGTCCGCGCCGCCGATCAGAAGCGGGTCCCCGGCGCCGGTGAGGCCGGCCACGATGCCCTCCAGCTCGCCGGGCGGGATCTTGCCCGCGCAGCCGCCGCCGTGGGCGTACTGGGTGAGGCGGGCTGCTCGGACGAGACGGGTCACCAGGAGATTTAACGCACAACTACCACAAATGATCAACAAACGGACTGTACGGGTCCGGTCACCCAGGGGTCGCCCGCGGCGCGACCAGCGGAAAATGCCGGAAGGGCTTGTCCGAACGCCGTTCGGCATGGTGCGATCCTGTTCTGCAAGTCATCACTTACTCAAGGGGCGCCATATGGGGATCCAGGAGCAGCGGGACGAGCCGGACCGGGCCGTCGAGGGGCAGACGGTCTGCACCGGCCTCGCCGCCACCGCTTCGGAACACGGAGAGAAGCCGGCCTACTCCGACCGCGTCGACGGGCAATGGCGGACGCTCACCTGGGCCGAAACCCGCACCCGGGCGCTGGAGACCGCCGCCGGGTTCGCCGCCCTCGGCCTCGGCCCCGGCGACGTGGTCGCGCTGATGATGCCCAACCGGTCCGAGCACGTGCTGGCCGACCTCGGCGCCGTGCACGCCGGCGGCGTGCCGACCACCGTGTACGCCACCCTCGCGCCCGACCAGGTCGCCTACGTGGCCGGCCACTGCGAGGCCAGGTACGCCGTGCTGGACGGCGCCGACCAGCTGGCCCGCTGGCAGCCCGTGCTCGACCGGCTCCCCCACCTCCGCAAGATCATCGTGGTCGACGCCGCCGCCTGCCCGGTCGACGACGACCGCTACCTGAGCTGGGACAGCTTCACCGCGCTCGGCCGCGGCGAGCTGGCCGCCGACCCCGCCGCGATCGACCGCCGCTGGCAGGCCGTGAAGCCCGAGGACACCGTCACCCTGCTCTACACCTCCGGCACCACCGGCGACCCCAAGGGCGTCCTCATCACCCACTCGATGGTGCTGCACGAGGCCGCCATGGTGCGGCGCAGCTCGGTGCTGCCCGAGCACCCGTCCGGCGTCTCCTACCTGCCGTTCGCGCACATCGCCGACCGCGTCCTCAGCTACTACCTGCCCGTCCGGCTCGCCTCGCACGTCCACTTCTGCCCGGACCCCGCGCAGCTGACCACGGTGCTGGCCGAGGTGCGCCCGCACTCGTTCTTCGGCGTCCCGCGCGTCTGGGAGAAGATCATGGCGGGCATCCAGGCGGTGCTGTCGGCCGAGCGGGACCCGGCGAAGAAGGCCGCCGTCGCGGGCGCGCTGGAGGCCGGCCGCGCGTACGTGTCCGGACAGGAGTTCGGCAACACCCTCACCCCCGAGGTCACCGCCGCGTTCGAGGCCGCCGACGCCGCCGTGCTGACCCCGATGCGGGCGCTGCTCGGCCTGGACCGGGTGCTCCAGGCCTCCAGCGCCGCCGCGCCGCTGCCGGTCGAGGTCGCCCGGTTCTTCGCCGGCCTCGGCCTGAAGATCTTCGACGCCTACGGGATGACCGAGACCACCGGCGCCATCACCGCCAACCTCGCCGACTCCTTCAAGCTCGGCACCGTCGGCCGCCCGTTCGACGGCGTCGAACTGACGCTCGCCGAGGACGGGGAGATCCTGGTCCGGGGCGCGACCTGCACCCCCGGATACCTGAACCGGCCCGAGGCCACCGCCGACCTCATCGACGCCGACGGCTGGGTGCACACCGGCGACGTCGGGCGCCTCGACGAGGACGGGTTCCTCACCGTCGTCGACCGCAAGAAGGAACTGATCATCACCGCCGGCGGCGAGAACATCGCGCCGTCCATGGTCGAGAACCACCTCAAGGAGCACCCGCTGGTCGGCCAGGCCCTCGCCTTCGGCGACCGCCGCCCCTACGTGGTCGCGCTGATCACCCTGGACGGCGAGGTCGCGCCGGTCTGGGCCGCCGCGCACGGGATCGAGACCACCGACCTCGCCGCGCTGGCCGAGCACCCCCTCGTCCTGGAGGAGGTCGGCAAGGCCGTCGAGGACGCCAACGCCCGGCTAGCGCGCGTCCAGCAGGTCAAGAAGTGGCGCCTGCTGCCCGCCGAGTGGACGGCCGAGAGCGAGGAGCTGACCCCGACCCTCAAGCTGCGCCGCCGGGTCGTGCACGGCAAGTACGCCGCCGCCCTCGACGCCCTCTACGCGGGGTGATCGACTAGTATCGCGGCGGAGGCGCGCGAGCGCCTGGTGGCCTCCGCGGTCTTCAAAACCGTTGGTCCCGAGCATCTCGGGACGGCGGGTTCGATTCCCGTGCGCCTCCGCGAGCACCGCCCGGCGGGCCGGCGGCCCGCCGGGCGTCAGGCCCGGCCGGCGGCGCGGCGCCGTGCGACGTACGGTGGGGGTATGAGGCGGCGCAAGCTCGCGTACGGGATCATGATGGGGACGTGCCTCACCTTCATCGTCCTGGCCTGGACGGTCGTCCGGCTGTACTCGACGGCCGCCGCGATCGCGATGTCGGTCTTCGCGATGATCATCCCGCCGTTCGCGGCGGTCGTGGCGAACTGGAACATCGACCGGCGCGACTGAGCCGCGCCGCCGCCCCGCGCGTCCCGTCCCGGGGTCCCGCGTGAGCCGGCTGGACGTCCCCCAGGTGCTGGACCTGGCCGGCATCTTCGTGTTCGCGGTCTCGGGCGCGCTCGCCGCCGTCCGCAAGCGGCTGGACGTCGTCGGGATGGTGGTGCTCGCGGAGATCACCGCACTGGGCGGCGGGATCCTGCGGGACCTGGTGATCGGCGCGATCCCGCCGGCCGCGTTCACCAGCCTCGGCTACGTGCTCGTGCCACTGGTCGCGTCCGCGCTGGTGTTCTTCTGGCACCCGCAGGTCGCAAGGTTGCTGCCGGCGGTGCTGCTGTTCGACGCGGCGGGCCTCGGGCTGTTCTGCGCGACCGGGACGGTGAAGGCCCTGGACCACGGGCTGTCGCCGCTGCACGCGGTGCTGCTCGGAGTGGTGACCGCGGTGGGCGGCGGCATCCTGCGCGACATGCTGAGCGGGCAGATCCCCGCGGTGCTGTACGACCGGCAGCTCTACGCGCTGCCGGCGATGCTCGGCGCCGCCGTGACGGCCGGCGCCTCGTCGGCCGGGTTGCACGGCGGCGCCGTCACCGCCGGCGCCGCCGTCCTGGCGTTCGCGCTGCGGGTGCTGGCGATGCGGTACGGCTGGCGGACGCCCCGCCCCCGCGGCGTCCCCGACTGAACTTCCCGCCGACCCGGGAGATTTCGTCGGCTCGGGCAGCGGGGTACCGTTGCCTTCATGGGGCGGATCACCGTGCGCAAGCCGGTCCTGCGGCTGGGCGCCGGCGGGACGGCCGGGCGCCGGCCCGACACGCTGGCCGTGGAGGAGCCGCTGGAGATCCGCGTCGCGGGCAAGCCGCTGACCATCACGATGCGCACCCCCGGCCACGACTTCGACCTGGTCGCCGGGTTCCTGGCGGCCGAGGGCGTCATCCGCGGGGCGGCCGACCTCGCCGCCATGCGCTACTGCGCGGACACCCGGGAGCAGAACACCCTGGACGTCGTGCTGGCCCCCGGGGTGGCGCCGCCCGACGACGCGATGACGCGCGCGTTCACCACGACGAGCGCGTGCGGGGTGTGCGGGAAGTCGAGCATCGAGGCGCTGCGGACCGACCGGCCGTACGAGGTGTCCGCCGATCCCGTCCGGATCACTCCGGAGGTACTGGCCGCGCTGCCGGACCGGCTGCGCGCCGGGCAGCGGGTCTTCGACCGGACGGGCGGGCTGCACGCGGCCGGCCTGTTCGACGCCGGCGGCGAGCCGCTCGCGGTGCGCGAGGACGTCGGGCGGCACAACGCCGTCGACAAGGTCGTGGGGTGGGCCCTGCGCCAGGGCCTGCCGCCGCTGGCCGGCAAGATCCTCATGGTCAGCGGCCGCGCGTCGTTCGAGCTGACCCAGAAGGCGATGACCGCGGGGATCCCGGTGCTCGCGGCGGTGTCGGCGCCCTCCTCGCTGGCGGTCGAGCTGGCCGAGGACGCCGGCATGACGCTGGTCGGCTTCCTGCGCGGCGACACGATGAACGTCTACACCGGGGCGGAGCGGATCCGCGTCCCGCATCCGCGCTGATCGGCGGGCCTTTGTCACCTCGGACCGAAAACCAATCGGTAACTTGTTGGTCCGTCCTCAAGACACCGGCCCGTCACAGGAGTTGACTGCTCCCCCTACGCAAGGACGCGCGCGCGCACCCCGCGCCGCGTCCGGCCCCGGGCGCGCGAAGCAGGAGGACTAGGGAATGACGAGGCCCCTGACAGACGGCGGAGCGGCGTCCGGCATCGACGAGCGCCATCCCCCGATCAAGCCTCGGCGGGTCTCCTTCGACTGGTCGTCCACGCCGCTGCACTGGGTGCCCGGCGATCCGCTCGCCACCCACATCATCAACTCCTTCCACATCGTCCTGCCCGAGGGCGAGAAGTGGTTCATCCAGTGCGTCAAGGACGCCCGCCCGCACATCAAGGACGAGCGGCTGCTGGAGGAGATCCGGGGGTTCATCGGCCAGGAGATGGTGCACGCCCGCTCGCACCAGGGCGTGCTCGACCAGATCCTGGAGACGAACGGCATCGACATCTCGAAGATCACCGACGAGATGGCCAAGGGCAACTCCGAGCGGCCCGCGCAGATGGCGGCGCTGAAGGAGAAGAACCCGCGGGCGTGGCGGCGCCGGCTGCGGTTCGAGCTGGCGGCGGTCGCCTCGATCGAGCACTACACCGCCGTGCTCGGCCAGTGGATCATGGACAATCACCGGCTGGAGGAGGCCGGGGTCGACCCGACGATGCTGGACCTGCTGCGCTGGCACGGCGCCGAGGAGGTCGAGCACCGGTCGGTGGTGTTCGACGTCTACCGGGCGATGGGCGGGCGCTACCCGACCCGGGTGGCGGCCTGGGTGGTCTCGCTGTTCTTCCTGTACTGGGCGCTGATCGGCGGGTCGCTGTACCTGATGAAGCAGGACCCGACGGTGACGAAGCGGATCACGCCGCTGCGGCTGCTGCGCTCGTACCGCCGGTCCGTCCGGCAGGGCCACGTGCCCGGCATCTTCAAGCTGCTGCTCGGCGAGGCGCCCGTCTACCTGAAGCCGAACCACCACCCGTCCAAGGTCTGCTCGACGCCGCGCGCGCTGGACTACCTGAAGGAGTCCCCCGCCGCGCAGGCCGCGGGCTACGACCCGTACTAGTCCCGCACCGACACCGCGACCGGAGGGCTCCCCGGAGACCTCCTCCGAGGGCCCGTACCGCCGCGCCGTACGGGCCCTCGCCGCGTCCGCGGGTGGCGAGCGTCACGCGCCCCGCTCTTGACCGGGGTTCGGAGTCGGCGGTTAATTAACACCGTGTCCAATAAAGTGACGCTCGCCCGCACGCATGACGAGGCGGAGCTGGAGCGATTCCGCGATGTGCAGCGCCTGTGCTACCAGTGCGCCGACGAGGTCGCCGCCACCCTCGAACCGGGCGTGACCGAGCGGGAGGCGTGCCGCCGCATGCGCCGCTGGCTGCGCGCGCACGGCGTGGACGACTGGCTGCACACCCCCTTCGCCTGGTTCGGCGACCGGTCGGCGTTCCGGGGCTTCAAGGTCCCCACCCAGTTCCTCCCCAGCGCGACGCGGCTGGAGGAGGGCATGCCCTACATCCTCGACATGGCGCCGGTGCGCGACGGATACTCCGCCGACATCGGCTACGGCGGCGTCCTCGGCGAGAACCGCGTCTGGGACCGGCTCGACGCCGACCTCGCCTCCTACCGCGCGCTGATCCTCGGACTCGTCCGCGAGCGCCGCACGTTCGCCGACGTCTACGCCGAGGTCGACGCCCTGATCGAGCGGCAGGGCTACGAGAACCGGCACGCCAAGTACCCCGGACGGGTCATCGGCCACCAGGTCGGGATCATCGGCGGCATCCTTCCCAAGGGCGTCGGATTCCCGTTCGGTGTACGGTTCCTGCAGACCATCGGCCGCGAACTGGTCAAGGAGCGCCTGGAAGGGCGATCCCCCCTCTGGAACGGGGCCGCGCAGTCCCAGCACCCCCCGACGCCCGGGCTGTGGGCGGTGGAGCCGCACATCGGGTTCCGCGGCGTCGGCGTGAAGTTCGAGGAGATCCTCGTGGTCACCGAGGACGACGCCTACTGGCTCGACGACGACCTGCCCCACGTGCACCGGTGGGCACGACGGGAGGCGCAATGACGCAGACGATGACCCCCGGCACCCCGGGCGCCCCCGGCACCGCCGCCGCGGCGCCGGTGAGGCGGCGGCGGGTCCGCGGCGACGGCGTCGACCTGGCCGTCTACGAGCAGGGGGACCCGTCGAGGCCGACCGTCCTGCTCATGCACGGGTACCCCGACACCCACGCGGTGTGGGACGAGGTCGCCGCGCGGCTCGCCGGCCGGTACCACGTCGTCCGCTACGACGTGCGCGGCGCCGGCGCGTCGTCCCGGCCGTTCGGGCGCAGGCGCTACACCTTCGACTACCTGATGTCCGACATGCGGGCGGTGCTGGACGCCACGGCGCCCGAGCGCAAGGTGCACCTCGTCGGGCACGACTGGGGCTCGATCCAGTCGTGGGAGGCGGCCTGCACGATGCCGGAGCGGTTCGCCTCGTTCACCTCCATCTCCGGGCCGTGCCTGGACCACGTGGCGCACTGGACGCGGCGCAACCTCACCCGCCCCACCCCGGCGAACCTCAGGCGCGCCGCCGGGCAGGGCGTGCGGTCCTGGTACATCTACTTCTTCCAGACTCCCGTCCTGCCCGAGCTGATGTGGCTCGCCGGGCTGTCCAGGCCGTTCAGCCGGGCCCTCGAACTCGGCGAGGGCGTCGCCCCGCGCGACGGCCACCCGGCGCGGACGATGGCGCGCGACGGCGCGTCCGGCGTCGCCCTCTACCGGGCGAACATGGTGCAGCGGCTGCGCCGCCCGCGCGACCGCCGCACCGACGTGCCCACGCAGGTCATCGTCCCGACGAAGGACCTGTTCGTGTCGCCGCACCTGGTCGGCGGCCTGGCCGCGCGCGTGCCGAACCTGTCGCTGCGCCCGATCGCGGCCGGCCACTGGGTGCCGCGCAGCCATCCGGACGTCGTCGCCCGCTGGATCCACGAGCACATCACCGGCGTCCAGGGCGGCCCGCTCACCGCCGCCGAGTCCCGCGCGCTGAAGCGGGCCCGCGTCGGCGGCGACCGGCGCGCCTTCGACGGCTCGCTGGTCGTGGTCACCGGCGCCGGCAGCGGCATCGGCCGCGCGACCGCGCTCGCGTTCGCCGAGCAGGGCGCGGAGGTCGTCGCCGCCGACCTCGACCTCGCCACCGCGCAGCGCACCGCCGAACTCGCCGGGCTCGTCGGCCCGGCCGGGCACCCCTACCAGGTGGACGTGTCCGACGCCGCCGCGATGGAGGACTTCGCCAAGTCCGTCCTGCACGACCACGGCGTCCCGGACGTCGTGGTGAACAACGCCGGCATCGGCATGGCCGGGTCGTTCCTCGACCACACGGTCGGCGACTGGAGCGCCGTCCTCGGCGTGAACGTGTGGGGCGTCGTGCACGGTGCGCGGCTGTTCGCCACGCAGATGGTGGAGCGGGGGCAGGGCGGCCACATCGTCAACACCTCCTCGGCCGCCGCGTTCACCCCGTCCCGCACGCTGCCCGCCTACGCCACCAGCAAGGCCGCCGTGCTGATGCTGTCGGAGTGCCTGCGCGCGGAGCTGAAGGGCAAGGGCATCGGCGTCTCCGCGATCTGCCCCGGCATCGTCAACACCAACATCACCCGCACGTCCCGGTTCGTGGGGCGCGGCACCGAGGAGCAGGCGCGCAGCCGGGAGAAGGCGGCGCGGGCGTACGCGCTGCGGGGCTTCGGGCCGGAGGGCGTCGCGAAGCAGATCGTCAACGCGGTCCGCGACGACCGGGCGGTCGTGCCGGTCACCCCGGAGGCGCGGCTGAGCTACCTGGCGTCCCGGGTGTCCCCGCGCGTGATGCGCCTGCTCGCCCGCTTCGACGCGGGCTAGGGCGCCCGAGCCGGGGTAGGACGCCCGCACACGCCCTAGGGTGATCTTGGGAGGCGGTGCGAGATGGCGGACGCCGTGGTCGTCGGCGCGGGGCCCAACGGGCTGGTGGCGGCCAACCTGCTGGCCGACGCGGGCTGGGACGTCCTGGTGCTGGAGGCGCAGCCCGATCCGGGCGGCGCGGTGCGCAGCGACCGGGGCGTCCACCCCGACTACGTCAGCGACCTGTGCAGCGCGTTCTATCCGCTGGGCGTGGCGTCGCCGGTGATGCGGGGGCTCGGCCTGGAGCAGCACGGGCTGCGCTGGAAGCACGCGCCGGCGGTCCTGGCCCACCCGCTGCCGGACGGGCGCTGCGCCGTGCTGGAACGCGACCCCGACGCGACGGCCGCGAGCCTCGACGCGCTCGGCGCCGGCGACGGCGAGGCGTGGCTGCGGCTGTGGGAGCTGTGGGAGGAGATGGGCGAGGAGGTGCTGCGCGCCCTGTTCACCCCGTTCCCTCCGGTCAAGGCCGCGCCGCCGCTGGCGGCGGCCGCGCGGCGGGCGGGCGGGCTGCGCGTCCTGCGCTCGCTGCTGGCGCCCGTCCGGACCCTCGGCGAGCAGGAGTTCACCGGACCCGGCGGGCCGCTGCTGCTCGCCGGGTCGGCGCTGCACACCGACATGTTCCCGGAGAGCACGGGCGGCTCGGTGTTCGGCTGGCTGCTCGCCATGATCGGGCAGCGGCACGGGTGGCCGGTGCCGGAGGGCGGCGCGGGCGAGCTGACCGCCGCGCTCGTGCGGCGGCTGGAGGCGCGCGGCGGGCGGGTCCGGTGCGGCACGCCCGTTTCGTCGGTGATCGTGCGCAACGGGCGGGCGCTCGGGGTGCGGACCGCGTCCGGCGAGCCGGTGCGGGCCGCGAAGGCGGTGCTGGCGGACGTCTCGGCGCCCGCCCTGTACGGCGGCCTGGTCGGCTGGTCCGACCTGCCGGCCTCGCTGCGCGCGGACATGCGCCGCTTCACCTGGGACCACGCCACCTTCAAGGTCGACTGGGCGCTGTCGGGGCCGATCCCCTGGGCGTCGCCGGACGCGGCGCGGGCCGGGACCGTCCACCTGTCCCCCGGCATGGACGCCATGACCGACTACAGCGGCCAGATCGCCACCGGGCGCGTCCCGTCCGAGCCGTTCGCGCTGCTCGGCCAGATGACGACCGCCGACCCCGCGCGCTCCCCCGCCGGCACCGAGTCGGTGTGGGCGTACACGCACGTCCCGCACCGGGTGAAGGGCGACGCCGGTCCCGACGGCATCACCGGCGCCTGGGACGGGCGCGAGCAGGACGCCATGGCCCGCCGCGTCGAGGACGTGATCGAGCGCCTCGCGCCCGGCTTCCGCGACCGCGTCGCCGCCCGCCGGATCATCGCCCCTCCCGCGTTCGCCGAGCACAACGCCAACCTGGTGAACGGCGCGCTGAACGGCGGCACCGCGATGATCCACCAGCAGCTGGTGTTCCGGCCCGTCCCCGGCCTCGGCCGCGCCGAGACGCCCGTCGCCGGCCTCTACCTGGCATCGGCGTCCGCGCACCCGGGCGGCGGCGTGCACGGCGGCTGCGGAGCCAACGCCGCCCGCGCCGCCCTGGCCCACGCCTCCCCGGCGGGCCGCCTCCTCACCCCCGCCCTGCGCTCCCTCCGCGCCCTCCTCGCCCCCTGACCGGCGGGCGGGACGGAGGGGGTCACGCGTTCTCGGTGAGGTTGAGGCCGGTCTCCGGCTCGAACAGGTGGATCGACTCGGGGTCGTATTCCAGTTCGAGCATGCGGCCCTCGCCCGCCCCGGACCTCGGGTCCAGGCGCGCGACGATCTGCGCGTGCCGGTGCGAGTGGCCCTGGAAGGCGTCCTCGAGGTGCTCGGAGTCGACCGTCGTGCCCGGCTCCAGGTCGATGTAGGCGAGCTTCTCCGCGCCGAGCGACTCCAGGATCTCCACGCGCCCGCCGAAGGTGAGCCGGCCGCCGTCCCCCTCGCGCCGGTCGAGCCGGGCGTCGGCGAACGCCTCCGGCCGGACGCCCAGCACGACCCGGCCCGGCGAGCGGTGCGCCGCCAGCGCCCGCCGCATCCGCTCCGACAGCGGGATCTCGCCGAGCACCGAGTGCAGCGCGCCGCCGGCGACCTCGGCGGGCAGGAAGTTCATCGCCGGCGAGCCGATGAACCCCGCCACGAACAGGTTGTGCGGATGGTCGTACAGCTCCTCGGGAGTGCCCACCTGCTGGACGACCCCGCGCCGCATCAGCACGATCCGGTCGCCGAGCGTCATCGCCTCGGTCTGGTCGTGGGTGACGTACACGGTGGTGGTGCCGAGCTGGTTCTGCAGCCGCGAGATCATCGTGCGCATCTGCACCCGCAGCTTGGCGTCCAGGTTCGACAGGGGCTCGTCCATCAGGAACGCCTTGGGGTTGCGGACGATCGCGCGCCCCATCGCGACCCGCTGCCGCTGCCCGCCCGACAGGTGCGCGGGCCGGCGGTCCAGGAACGGCTCGATCGCCAGGATCCGCGCCGCCTCCTCGATCTTGGCGTTCGCCTCCGCCTTGTCCATCCGGGCCAGCCGCAGCGGGAAGCCGATGTTCTCCCGGACGGTCATGTGCGGGTACAGCGCGTAGGACTGGAACACCATCGCGATGTCGCGGTCGCGCGGCGCCCGGTCGTTGACCCGCCGGCCGTCGATCAGCAGCTCGCCCTCGCTGATGTCCTCCAGCCCCGCGATCATGTTCAGGGTGGTCGACTTCCCGCAGCCGGACGGGCCGACCAGGATGATGAACTCCCGGTCGGCGATCGTCAGGTCCAGGTCCTGCACGGCGGTGGTGCCGTCGGGGTAGCGCTTGGTCACCCCGGACAGAACGATCTCAGCCATCGCGCCCCCTCAGCCCTTCACCGCGCCGGACGTCAGACCGGCGACGATCCGGCGCTGGAACACCAGCACGAACACCACGATCGGGATCGTGATGACGATGGCGGCCGCGGCGATCGACCCGGTCGGGTTCTCGAACTGCGAGGAGCCGGTGAAGAAGGAGATCGTCGCCGGCGCGGTCCGGGCCCGGCTGGAGGACGTCAGCGAGATCGAGAACAGGAAGTCGTTCCAGCACACGATGAACGCCAGGATCGCGGTCGTCACCACGCCCGGCGTCGCCAGCGGCACGATGACCAGCCGGAACGCCTGGAAGGGCGTGGCGCCGTCCATCTTGGCGGCCTTCTCCAGATCCCACGGGATCTCCCTGAAGAACGTCGACAGCGTGTAGATGGTCAGCGGCAGCGCGAAGGTGATGTACGGCAGGATCAGGCCCGGCCAGGTGTCGAACAGCCCGAGCGACCGCTCGATCTCGAACAGCGGGGTGACCAGCGAGATCTGCGGGAACATCGCGATCAGCAGGGACAGGCCCAGCACCAGCGGCTTGCCGGGGAAGTCCAGCCGCGCCACCGCGTACGCCGCCATCGTGCCGATGGCGATGGCGACCACGGTGGAGACCAGCCCGATCCCGATCGAGTTGCCGAGCCCGCGCACGAAGTCGGCGTTGTCGAAGATGCCCCGGTAGTTGCGCCACGTCCACCTGGTCGGGAAGAACGTGCCGTCGGTGAAGGTCGACGGGTCCTTGAACGACAGCGACGCGATCCACACCACCGGGATCAGCGCGTACAGCAGGACGAGCAGGTTGACGACGCTCCAGCGGGTGATGCCGCCCGCGGTCCGGTCCATCAGCGCCTCCCCCCGTCGGGCGCGCTCGTGCCGAGCACCTTGACGAACACGAACGCGATCAGTGCGACGGCGACGAAGATCAGCACCGACATGGTGGAGCCGATGCCGAGGTTCAGCCCGCCGATCAGGTTGTGGTAGGCGATCAGCGACACCGAGCTGGTGTTCTGCGCGCCGTTGGTGAGCACGAAGATGTCGTCGAAGATCCGGAACGCGTCCAGCGTGCGGAACAGCAGCGCGGCCAGGATCGCGGGCTTCATCAGCGGCAGCGTGATCCGGGTGAAGCGCTGCCAGGCCGTGGCGCCGTCCATCGACGCGGCCTTCAGCGCGTCCTCGGGGACCAGCGCCAGCCCCGCCATCAGCAGCAGCGCCATGAACGGGGTCGTCTTCCAGATCTCCGCGAGGATGACGATCCCGATGGCCGGGAAATGGTCGGTGAGCGGCGCCGACCCGGCCGGCAGCAGCCGGGTCAGGAACCCGGTGCCGGGCGTCCAGGCGTACTTCCAGCCGTAGGCGGCGGCGACGGTGACGATCCCGTACGGGATGAGCACCACGGCCCGGACCAGCCCGCGGCCCACGATCGTCCGGTACATCACCAGCGCGATCACCATGCCGAGGACCAGTTCGACCGCGACGCTGACGACGGTGACGAGCACCGTGACGGCGAACGCGTTCCACCAGAACGAGCTGCTCAGCACGGTCGCGTAGTTGTCCACCCCGATCCAGGCCTTGCGGGCGGGGAAGCGCAGGTCGAAGCGCTGCAGCGACAGCAGCACCGAGTACACGATCGGCCAGCCGGTGACGGCCACCATCACCACGGCGGCGGGCGCGCACAGCATCCAGCCGAGCCGCCGCTCCGACCGCCGGTTGGCGCTCGCCTCGGCCGCCGGCCGGCGCACCGCCGGGATGGCCTCCGCGCCGCTCAGCTCCTCGTTCATGGAAGCACCCCCTTGCTCTGCAACGCGTCCTCGATCAGGCCCCGCAGCGTGCCCAGCGTGCGGGGCGGGTCGATGGACGACGGCGGCGACAGCGTCTCCGCGGACACCGTCGACACGTTCTGGTAGGTCGGGGTCAGCGGGCGGGGGGCGGCGGTCCTCAGCGCGTCCAGGATCGCCTGCCGCATCGGGTAGGCCTTCGCCATGCCGGGCGCGCGGTACACCGACTCGATCGCCGGCGGGAGCCCGTCCTGGATGGCGGCGGTCCGCTGGCTGCGCCGGTCCCGCAGGCACAGCGCGGCCTGGAACGCGGCGTCCGGCTTGGCGGAGTAGGTGCTGACGGCGAAGTTCGCCCCGCCGAGCGGAGCCCGGCCCGGCCCGGTGATGCCGGGGTAGGGCGCCCACCTGAACCTCTTCAGCAGCCCGGGCTTCATCTTGGCCATCGAGGCGTACACGAACGGCCAGTTGATCTCGTAGGCGCCGCGTCCGGACTCCACCGCCAGCCGCGCGTCGTCCTCCTTGGTGTTGGACATCGACGGGTCGGCGGCGGCGGACCGGGCGAACTGCCGCATCGTCCGCAGCGCCGTCAGCGCGGACGGCCCGAGGTCGACCCGGCGGCCGTCGGGGCTGAGGATGCGCCCCCCGGCGGACGCGACGAGGCTGTTGAACCAGACGACGAGCCCTTCGAACTGCGCGCCGGTCACCTCGCCGTAGTGCGGCCGGCCCGCGGCGGCGAGCCGCTGCGACTCCTTGGCCAGGCCGGCCCAGGTGGACGGCGGGTCGGGCATCAGGTCGGAGCGGTACCAGAGCAGCTGGACGTTGGTGTTGTAGGGCGCCGCGTACAGCCTGCCCTGCCAGGTCCCGGTGCCGAGCGGCCCGGGCAGCGTGCCCTCGCGGGCCTCCCGCGCGTACCGGCCGGTCCACTCGCGGATCCAGCCGGCCTCGGCGAGCTCCGCGGTCCACGTCACGTCGAGGCCGAGGACGTCCAGCCCGGAGTCGCGGGCGGCGAGGCGCCGGACCAGCTGCTCGCGCTGGTCGTCGGCGCCGCGCGGCAGGGTGTTGACCACGATCCGGTACCGGCCGCGCGCCTCCCGGTTGCACCGGGAGGCGATCGCGCCGATGCTCTCCTGCGGCGCGTTGTACAGGTTCACGACGCGGCTCCCCGAGGCGCCCGACGCGCAGCCGGCCGCCGTCCCGGCGGTGAGCGCGGCGGCCAGCGCCGCCGCCGCGCGGCGCCTCGCCGGCGCGGCCGCCGGGAACGGTGCCCGCAGCATAGGCAGCGCCCTCGTCACAAGCTGTGCTCGACGTCGACGAGGCTGCTGGTGCGCGGGTCGAGCAGCCCGAGCCGGATCAGGTCGTCGCCGGCCGCCGCGTGGATCAGCCACTGGCCGAGCACCCGCGCCCGCGCCGACATCGACGGGACCGTCGCCAGATGGTAGCCGCGCGTGACGGCCTGGGCGACCACGCCGGTCAGCTCCTTCCCGAAGGGCCGCGCGACCGCCTGCGCGCCGCCGAGGTCGACCACCAGGCCGAGGTCCTTGTGCCGGTACTCGCGCGGTTCGTGGCCGAGCAGCGACGCGGCGACGTTGTGGGCGGCGACACGCGCCTGCCGGACGGCGTGCTGCGCCGTCGGCGGGCACGTCGCGTCACCGCCGCGCACCAGGTCGGGGACGGCGGCCGCGTCGCCGACCGCGAACACCTCGGGGAAGCCGGCGAGCCGCAGGTCCGCGCCGACCTTGACGCGGCCCCGGTCGGTGGGCAGGTTCAGCGTGGAGATCACCGGGCTCGGCGTCACGCCGGCCGTCCAGATCGCGGTGCGGCACGGCAGCGTGGTGCCGTCGGTCAGGTGCGCGCAGTGCGGCTCCAGCCGTTCCAGCGTGGTGCCGAGCCGGATGTCGACGCCGCGCCGGCCGAGCAGCCGCATCGCGTCCCGGCCGAGCCGCTCCCCCAGTTCGGGCAGCAGCTTCGGCGCGATGTCGATCAGCGTCCAGGTCAGCAGCGCCGGGTCCAGCCGGGGGAAGCGGCGCAGCGCCTTGGTGGTGAGCAGCTGCAGGTTCGCGCAGGTCTCCACGCCGGAGTAGCCGCCGCCGACGACGAGGAACCCCAGCCGCGCGGCCCGCTCCGCCGCGTCCATGCTGGCGTTGGCCAGCTCCAGCTGCGCGATGACGTGGTCGCGCAGGTAGACCGCCTCGGCGAGGTTCTTCAGCCCGTGCGCGTGCTCCTTCAGCCCGGGGATGTCGAACGTCCGGGTGACGCTGCCGGCCGCGAGCACCAGCCGGTCGTAGTGCAGCGACACCTTCGTGCCGTCGATCTTCTCCACGTCGATGACCCGCTCGTGCAGGTCGGCGCCGCGCGCCTTGCCGGGCAGCAGCTGGGTGCGGCCCAGCAGCCGGTGCAGCGGCCCGGCGATGGCGCGCGGGTCCAGCAGCCCGCCCGCCACCTGGGGCAGGAGCGGCTGGTACAGCGTGTAGCCGAACGGCGCGATCATGACGATCTCGGCCTTGGCGGGCCGGAGCAGGCGCTCCAGCGTGCGGGCGGTGTTGTAGCCGGCGAAGCCGGCGCCCACGATCACGATGCGGGAAACGGGCACGGCGGGCTCCCTGGTCACCTTCGGACGGCGTTCACTGAGTGATCAAGAGACCACACTACGTGACCGGTGATCCACTTCCACGGACCGGGGTCGGGTGAACACGACGTGTCAGGACGCGCCGGGCATCCCCCGGCGCGTCACCGGCCCGGCGCCGGTCCGGAAATGATGTACCGTGCCGGGGTTTTCCCGGACGCCGAACCATGCGACCTTGTCAGGAACGAACCCCCCGGCGGACGACCGCCGCGGGTCCGACACCGGCACCGGAGCGTGAGGCATGCGGATTCGCGACATCCTGCGGAGGAAGGGAGACGCGGTGGCGACGGTGACGCCCGACGCCACCGTGCGGCGGCTGCTCGCCGTCCTGGCCGAGCACAACATCGGGGCGGCGGTGGTGTCGCCGGACGGCGCGTCCATCGCCGGCATCGTGACCGAGCGCGACGTCGTGCGGCGCATGCACGACCGCGGCGCGGCACTGCTCGACCAGGCCGTCTCCGACATCATGACCACCGAGGTGCGCACCTGCGGCCCCGCCGACAAGGTCGAGGACCTGCGCCGCACCATGACCGACAACCGGTTCCGGCACGTCCCCGTCCTGGACGGCGGGCGGCTGGCCGGCATCGTCAGCATCGGCGACGTCGTCAAGAGCGCCATCGACGAACTGGAGAGCGAACGCGAGCACCTGGTCGACTACATCCAACGAGCGCCGTAACAAGGCCGACGAAGAGCAGACCCTGCCCCCGCGCCCGCAGAACCCCGACCGTAGCGATCGCGGGCGAAGCCAAGTTCGAGCTCGCGAAAACTTGATCGCGCAGCGAGGCCCCCAGGGCCGAGTCGAAGCGATGCGGCGATCGCCGCAGGGCCCATCGAAGGAAGGCGCTCTGGCGCCTGACGCCAAGGGCCCTGCAAACTACACGTAGGCGGGCAGCGGGCGGGGGGCCGGGGCCGCCTGGACCTCGCGGTAGGCCAGCGCGAGCCGCTCGACCGCGCCCCGCAGGGTGGCGGGCGGGAGGACGTAGGGCAGCCGGACGTAGTCCTCCAGGACGCCGTCGACCCCGAAGACCGGGCCCGCGACGACCCTGACGCCGAGGCGCTCGGCGGCCTCGGCGAGCATCGTGGCGACCGGCGCGTCCAGGCGCGCCCACAGCGACATGCCGCCGTCCGGCAGCCGGAACTCCCAGCCGGGCAGCAGCTCCCGCAGCGCGGCGGCGAGCGCGTCCCGGTTGCGCAGCAGGGTCGCGGCGCGCTCGGCCCGCACCTCCTCGACCCGGAGCAGCATCTCCCGGACGATCAGCTGGTCCAGCACCGGGCTGGCCATGTCGAACGGTTCGCGGGCCAGCACCAGCCGGCGGGCCAGCGGGCCCGTGGTGCGGATCCAGCCGATGCGCAGCCCGCCCCACATCAGCTTGGACGCCGACCCGATCGTGGCGACGCGCCCGCCGGTGTCGTAGGCGGCGACCGGCGGCAGCCGCGGCGCGTCCGGGTCGTGCGCCAGGTCGGCGAAGGTCTCGTCGACGACGACGAAGGCGTCCGCGCGGCGGGCCGCGTCGACCAGCGCGGCCCGGTCGTCCGCCGACATCAGGTGGCCGGTCGGGTTGTGGAAGTCGGCGATCGTGTAGGCCATCCGGACGGCGGCCTGCCGCATGCTGCCCGCGACCAGTTCCATGTCCCAGCCCTCGTTCACGCCGACCGGGACGAGCCGGGCGCCGCGGCGCCGCAGCGCGCCCAGCGCGTGCGGGTAGGTCGGGCGCTCCACCATCACCGGGTCGCCGGGCTCCACGAGCGTCTGCGTCAGCAGCGTGAACGCGTGCTGCGCCCCGGTGGTGACGACGATCTGGTCGGGCCGGGTCGGCACGCCGCGCGCCTCGTACCCGGCGGCGATCATCTCGCGCAGCCCGGCCAGTCCGGCCGGCTCGTAGCCGGGCCCGCCGCTGTAGCGGGGCAGCTCGTCCACGGCGGCGGCGACGGCCTCGTTGAAGATCTCCGGGGCGCCCGGGGTGGCGCAGCCGAGGTCGACGAACGCGGGGTCGTCGGGCACCGGGTGGGTCATGCCGTACCGGCCGCCGGGCGGCGGTGCGGGCGGCGGCTCCGCGGACGACATCCGGACCGGCGGGAGCGCCGTCCAGCTGCCCGCGCCCTGCCGGCTCTCGACGTAGCCCTCCGCGCGCAGCCGGTCGTAGGCGGCGGTGACGGTGGTGCGGCTGACGCCGAGCGCGGCGGCCAGGTCGCGTTCGGCGGGCAGCCGGGTGCGCAGCGCGAGCCGGCCGTCCAGGACGAGGGTCCGGACGGCGCGGGCCAGCGCGGCGTAGACGGGGCGCTCGCGCGGGACGTCGCCCAGCAACCGGGCCAATTGGGTGCCGCTGACGTAACGCATGCTCACACAGACCACTTTCGCATATTGGCCCTTTCCCTACAAGGCCACTTCTCCGCAGGATAGACCCGCAACCAGACCGGACTTCAACGGGAGCGGGAAATGGCCCTGATGGCGCGGCGCCTCCTTCAGCTGTACGCGGGATTGGCCTTGTACGGCCTCGGGATCGCGCTGCAAGTGTCCTCACGCCTCGGCAACGACCCCTGGGACGTCTTCCACCAGGGCCTGTCCCGCCGGTTCGGGCTGTCCATCGGCGCCTGGATCATCATCGCCGGGGCGGTGGTCATGCTGGCCTGGATCCCGCTGCGGCAGCGGCCCGGCCTCGGCACCATCAGCAACGTGCTGCTCGTCGGCGCCTTCGCCGACCTGTTCCTGTGGCTGCTGCCGAGCCCGGACGCGCTCGCCGCCCGCTGGACGTTCCTGGTGCTCGGCGTGGTGGCCGGCGGGTTCGCCACCGGCTGCTACATCGGCGCCGGCCTCGGGCCGGGCCCGCGCGACGGCCTGATGACGGGCCTCGCCGCGCGCGGGCATTCGATCCGGATCGTGCGCACCGGGATCGAACTGGGCGTCCTCGCGGCCGGCTGGCTGCTCGGCGGCACGGTCGGCCTCGGGACCGTGCTGTACGCCGTGGCGATCGGGCCGCTGGCGCACGTCTTCCTGCCCGTGCTGCGGATCGACGCCCCGGACGCCCCGGAGCCCGCCGCCGAGCCGGAGCCCGAACCGGCGTGCGCCTGACGCCGGCGCCGCCGGGCCCGGCCCGGAGGGTCAGCGCGCCGTGGCGAGGCGGACGACCTGCTCGGCGAGAGCGGTCAGGAGCGGCGCGGCCTCGGCCTTGAGCGCGTCCAGCGTGCGCGGGCCGTCGGCGATACCGAAGGCGGCGGTGAGCCCGAGGCCGTGCAGCTCGTCCAGCGGTCCCGTGACGCCGCCGGCCAGCGCGACGGCGGGGATCGCCCGTTCCTTCGCCAGCGCGGCGACGGCGGAGACCACCTTCCCGCCGGCGCTCTGGCCGTCCACCCGGCCCTCCCCGGTGATCACCAGGTCGGCGCCGTCCAGCGCCTCGCGCAGGCCCACGGCCGTGGCCACCAGCTCGGCTCCGGCGGACGGTTCGGCGCCCAGCACGGCGACGAGGCCGCCGCAGGTGCCGCCCGCGGCGCCGGCGCCCGGCAGGTCGTGGACGCGGACGCCGAACCGGTCGGCGAGCACGTCGGCGAACCGGGCGAGCGCCGCGTCCAGCTCACGGACCTGGCCGGGGTCGGCGCCCTTCTGCGGCCCGAACACGGCCGCGGCGCCGTCCGGGCCGACCAGGGGGTTGGTGACGTCGCAGGCGACCCGGAACCGCGCGGCGCGCACCGCGCCCGGGACTGCGGAGTCGTCGATCGCGGCGAGCCGGGCCAGGGCCGCGCCGCCGGGCGGCAGCTCCGCGCCGGACGCGTCCAGGAAGCGCACCCCGAGCGCGCGCAGCAGCCCCGCGCCGCCGTCGGTGCTCGCGCTGCCGCCGATGCAGACCAGCACGTCCCGCGCGCCGCGCCGGACCGCGTCGGCGATCAGCTCGCCGGTGCCGGCCGTGCCGGCGCCCAGCGGGTCGGGCGGGACGTCCTCGACCAGCGGCAGCCCGGACGCGGCGGCCAGCTCCACGACGGCGGACCGGCCGTCGCCCGACAGCGCGTAGGCCGCCTTCACCGGGCGCCCCACCGGGTCGGTCGCGGCGACCTCGACCAGGTCGCCGCCGCGCGCGGCCACGAAGCAGTCGAGGGTGCCCTCGCCGCCGTCGGCCATCGGCACGGCGACCACCTCGGCGCCGGGCGCGGCGCGCCGCGCCCCGGCCTCGGCCGCGGCGCACACCTGCGCCGCGGACAGGCTGCCCTTGAACGAGTCGGGCGTGATGACGATCTTCACTCTCAGTACTCCGCGGCGGATGTGGCCAGCACGGACGTGAAGTCGCGCGGCAGGACGAGCGAGTCGCCCTCGTAACGGGTCTCCAGATAGGTCAGCTCGCCCGCGCGCCACCAGTACAGGTGCGGGCTGAGCGAGCCCGGCCCCTCCTCGTAGGCGCGGTGCGCCTGCGCCTGCAGCTCGATCGCCGCGGCCACGGCGGCGCGGTAGCGGGCCCGGGGGTGGACCTCCGACATGCGCAGCGCGTGCGCGACGATCAGGCTGCGGTTGGGGGCGATGACCAGCGCGCCGTGCGGGCCGATCGGCAGGTACTCCTCCAGCCACGCCAGGTGGGTGACGGCGTAGAACGTCCAGCCGTGCAGCACCGACACCCGGACGCCGCCGAGGTCCTGCTCGTCGAGCTGGAGCGGCCCGTCCGCGCGGACGTTGGCGCGGCCCAGCATGAACAGCGCGTCGCCGGAGACCGGCCAGCCGTTCATCTCGTCGGTGGTGACGGTCCGGACGGTGGTGGGGGTGTCGACCACGACCGCCTCGATCAGCCCCGGCGCGAACGGCCGGGCCGCGAGCGCGCCGTTGTCGGCCTCGGCCGGGTAGATCCGGGTGCGCAGCAGGTGCTGGGCCAGGTCGAAGTCGCTGAGGTCGAGGGGCTCCTCGATCGCCGTGACGATCGTGGTGACGTGGTCGGACACCAGCGCCGGCCAGTCGTCGCGCGGCACCAGCCGGGCCAGCTGCCGCAGGTCGCGCATGCTGACGTGCAGCCGGTTGGCGCCCTCCAGCAGCATCACCTCTCCGGGGGCCCGGCTGCAGGCGTAGCCGAGGCTCTCGGCCACCAGTACCAGCAGCGAGTCGAGTGTTCCGTCGTCCCAGGGGTCGGGACGGGCGTGCCGGCCGCTCATCGCACACCTCCCGGCGCTTCCAGGGTCAGTACGCCGCCGCCCGGCCCGGGGTTCAGATCACCGGCCGGATCGCGGGCCTCGAGCACGGCGGGCGCGCCGAGCTCGAGGGTGCCCTGCCGGGGGCCGTGCCCGGCGGGCACCCCGGCGAGGACGGGCGCGCCGAGCGGCCCGAGCCGGGCGGCGAGCACGGCGTCCAGCTCGGCGGGGTCGCCGGAGCGTTCCCACGAGCCGAGCGCGAAGCCCGCGGCCCCGTCGAGCCAGCCGGCCTGGAGCAGCTGGACGAGCATCCGGTCGATCCGGTACGGCGCCTCCGTGACGTCCTCCAGGAAAACGATGCGGCCCTTCGCGGGCGGCGGAGCGTACGGGGTGCCGAGCAGTGCGGTGACCAGGGTGAGGGTGCCGCCGGTGAGCGGCCCTTCGGCGCGTCCCGGGCGCAGGGCGTGCGTGCCGGGCAGCGCCACGGTACCGCCGAACAGCGCCGCTCGCAGGCCGTCCAGGGCGCCGGCCCGGTCGGGCTCGGGGCCGCCGTCCGGGTGCGGCGCGCCGTCCGGTTCGGGTGCGCCGAGGTCGGCGATCATCCCGGCGGGCATCGGGCCGAACGAGGTGGTGACGCCGAGCCGGGCGCCGAAGCAGGCGTGCAGCGCGGTGATGTCGCTGGAGCCGTGCAGGATCTTCGGCCCGGCCCCGGGCGCCCGCGTCGCGGCGGCGAGGGCGTCCCAGTCGAGGTGGTCGAGCACGCGGGTGGCGCCGTAGCCACCGCGGGCGCAGACCACCGCGCGCACGCGCGGGTCGCACCAGGCGGCCTGCAGGTCGGCGGCGCGGTCGGCGTCGGTGCCGGCGAGGCGGTGCCAGTCGTCGCGGACCGGCTCCCGGGCCCCGAGGCCGACCCGGTCGAGGGCGTGCTTGCCCACCACGACGTCGAGGCCGAGGTCGCGCAGCACCGCGCAGCCCGCCTCCAGCCGGGCCGGCTCCGCGGGCCCGCTGGGCGCGACGACGGCGACCCGGTCTCCCGGGCGCAACCGCGCGTACCTGCGGATCTCCCCCTGTGCCGCCCCTTCGCCGGGCATGCCTGCGGCGGGCGCGTCGGACGGCCCCTCGCCCCCCTCCGCGCGGGCGCCCCCGCTCATCAACCCGATCCCTCCTCGCACCGCGACGGATAGAGCTTGTCAGGATCCGGCCGCCAGTGGAAGAGGCGCCCGGTCACGACCCGCCAACGGATCACCGCCCGGTGCCGAGGGCGATGCGGGCCAGCCGCGGCAGCGACGCCCCGATCGGCTCGCGCAGCACCGCGTCCGCGAGCCCGTCGTAGGGCGTCGGCTCGGCGTTCATGATCACCAGCCGGGCGCCGTGGTCGACGGCCTCCAGGCACAGCCCGGCGGCGGGCTGGACGGTCAGCGAGGTGCCGACCGCCAGGAACAGGTCGCAGGAGCGGGCCGCGGTGATCGCCGCGTCCAGCACGTCCTGCTCCAGCGCCTGCCCGAACGAGATCGTCGCGGACTTCTGGACGCCGCCGCACTCGACGCATGGCGGATCGTCCTCGCCCGCCTCGACCCGGGCGAGGACCTCCGGCATCGGGGTGCGCAGGCCGCAGGACAGGCAGACCGCGTCGCGCATGGTGCCGTGGATCTCGATCACCTTGTCCGGGCCGGACCCGGCCCGCTGGTGCAGCCCGTCGATGTTCTGGGTGATCAGCGCGCGCAGCCGGCCGGCCCGCTCCAGTTCGACGAGGGCGGCGTGCGCGGCGTTCGGCTCGGCGTCCCAGGCGGGGTGGTCGAGGCGGGCGCGCCAGGAGCGGCGCCGCACCTCCGGGTCGGCGATGTAGGCGCCGATCGTGGACATGGCCTCGGCGGAGGGGTCCTTGGTCCAGACGCCCTGCGGGCCGCGGAAGTCCGGGATGCCGCTGTCGGTGGAGATCCCGGCGCCGGTGAGGACGGTGATCGCCGCCGCCTCCGGCAGCAGCCCGGCGAGCGTGAGGGGTGCGTCCATTCCTCAAGGTTAGGGGCCGGGCGATCGGGCCGCGTCCCGGTTTCGGGCGGCCGCTACGGTGCGTCACGGCCCGACCGGCTTCCAAAAGGTGACAAACTTGGCCGGGTATGAGGTCGACGCCGCACATCCTGGTGATCAACGGCACCAAGGTCCACCGCCCGGTGTTCATCCTGGGCGCGCCGCACTCGGGTGCCGATCTCGTCGCGCGCGCCCTCAAGCGGTCCGCCGGGTTCCATCTCACCACCGGCCGTCCCGGCGTGCTGCGCGTCGTGTACGCCTTCGCGCGGCGGCCCGCCATCGCGACCGAGCGCGGGGCCGGCGCCGCGCGGGTGATCCGGGACGCCTACGCCGAGGCCTGGCAGATCTCCGCGCGGGCCTGCGCGGAATGCCCGGACGAGTGCCGGGAGCTGGCCGGGCTGCCGCCGCGCCCCGCGGTGCTGCGCGACCGGCCGGTGCACGACGGCGACGCCGAGGGGCCGTGCGTGCAGCCGCGCGGCATCTCCCGGTACGCCGACGCCTCCCCCGACCTGATCTACAGCGCCGACGTGCTGCTGGACGCCTTCCCCGACGCCCAGCTCGTCCAGGTGATCCGGGACGGCCGGGACGCGGTCGCCGACATGCTCGCCGACGAACGGTGCCTGGCCTGGTTCAAGCCGGGGCTCGCCAACCTCGACACGGTGTTCCCGAACCCGTTCTTCGGGGTCGAGGACCACACCGAGCGCAACCGCTGGCCGCGCGCGGCGACGGCGGTGAAATGCGCGCTGCGGTGGCGCGGGTCCGTGCGGCTCAGCGCCCGGCTGCGGCAGCAGGTCCCCGAGGAGCAGTTGTTCACCGTCCGGTACGAGGACCTGGCCGCCCGGCCCCGCCGGGTCGCCGCCGAGGTGTCGCGGTACCTGGACGCGGACGTGTCGAAGACGGCCCTGTCCGGCCTGGTCCGGGCGGGTTCGCGCGCCGCCCCGGAGTCCGGCGAGGCCGAACACGGTGTCGGCGCCTGGCGGGAGCGCCTGACGCCCCGGCAGCTCGCCCAGGTGGAGAAGGTCGCCGGGACGGAGCTGCAGCGGCTCGGCTACCGCCTCAGCACCGACACCTGACGGAGGGGCTACTCGGCGCCCAGGGGTTCGGTGGCCCGCTCCTCGTCCTTCTGGTGGGAGAACTGGGTGCGGTACAGCTCGGCGTACAGGCCGCCCTCCAGCAGCAGCTCCTCGTGCCGGCCGCGCTCGGCGACGCGGCCCTCCTCGATCACCAGGATCTGGTCGGCCTCCCGGATCGTGGACAGCCGGTGCGCGATCACCAGCGAGGTGCGGCCGGCCAGCGCGGTCCGCAGCGCCTCCTGGACGGCGGCCTCGGACTCGGAGTCCAGGTGCGCGGTCGCCTCGTCCAGCACCACCACCGACGGCGCCTTCAGCAGCAGCCGCGCGATCGCCAGCCGCTGCTTCTCGCCGCCGGACAGCCGGTAGCCGCGGTCGCCGACGACGGTGTCCAGGCCCTCGGGCATGCCCGCGATCAGGCCGCCGATCTGCGCGGCGTCCAGCGCGGCGAGGATCTGCCCGTCGGTGGCGTCCGGGCGGGCGTAGCGCATGTTCTCGCGGATCGAGTCGTGGAACAGGTGCGCGTCCTGGCTGACCACGCCGACCTCGGCGCGCAGCGAGTCGAGGGTGACGTCGCGGACGTCGACGCCGCCGATCTTCACCGCGCCGTCCGAGACGTCGTACAGCCGCGACACCAGGTGCGTGATCGTCGACTTGCCGGCGCCGGACGGCCCGACCAGCGCGACGAGCTGCCCGGGCTCGGCGGTGAAGTCGACGTCGTGCAGCACCTCCTTGCCGGGGGCGTGGTCGACGCGGGCGATCGACTCCAGCGACGCCAGCGACACCTCGTCCGCCGCCGGGTAGGCGAAGCGGACGTGCTCGAACCTGACCGCCGGGGCGTCCCGCCGGGCGGCGGCGTGCCCGTTGCCCTTGACCAGGTTCGCCGTGCTGCTCTCGCGCGCCGCGCTCAGCGTGCGGGCGCCCTCGCGGTCGCGGATGAGCGGCTTGAGGTCGAGCACCTCGAAGACGCGGTCGAAGCTGACCAGCGCCGTCATGACGTCCACGTGGACGTTCGACAGCGCGGTGAGCGGCCCGTACATCCGGGTGAGCAGGGTGGCGAGGGCGACGAGCGTGCCGAGCTGGAAGCTGCCGTCCACCACCAGGTAGCCGCCGACGCCGTAGACCATCGCGGTGGCGAGCGCGGCGACGAGCGTCAGGCCGGTGAAGAACACCCGCCCGTACATGGCGGAGACGACGCCGATGTCGCGGACCCGCGCGGCGCGCGCGGAGAAGTTCTCCTCCTCCTCGGCGGGACGGCCGTAGAGCTTGGCGAGCATGGCGCCCGCGACGTTGAACCGCTCGGTCATCAGCGAGCTCATCTCGGCGTCCAGCACCATCTGCTCGCGGCTGATCCGCGACAGCCGCTTGCCGACCCACTTGGCCGGCAGGATGAACACCGGGAGCAGCAGCAGCGCGATCAGCGTCACCTGCCAGGACAGGATCATCATCGTGACCAGCACCAGGACCAGGCTGATCACGTTGGAGACCACCGACGACAGCGTGGTGGTGAGCGCCCGCTGCGCCCCGATGACGTCGCTGTTGAGCCGGCTGACCAGCGACCCGGTCTGGGCCCGCATGAAGAACGCGACGGGCTGGCGCTGGACGTGCCCGAACACCTGGCTGCGCAGGTCGTAGATCAGGCCCTCGCCGATGCGCGCGGAGTACCAGCGCTGCGCCAGCCCGAGCACGGCGTCCATCAGGGCGAGCCCGGCCACCGCGACGGCGAGCCAGATCACCAGGTTCTGCCGGTGGTGCCCGATGCCGGTGTCGATGATCGACTTGAGCAGCAGCGGGTTGGCGACGACGACCACCGCGCCGAGCGCGTTGAGCCCGAGGAACAGGACCAGGTCGCGGGTGTAGGGACGGGCGTAGCCCGCGATCCGTTTGAACGTGCCGGGCTTGAGCCGCTGCTGGGTGACCGACTCGTCGCGGCGGAACGAGGCCATCACCTGCCAGCCGTTGCCCGGCATTCCCGGCATGCCCACTAGTGCCTCCGAGGGGTCGCCGCGCGCCCGGCACGGGATGGGCGCGCGTGAAACGTAATCAAGTAAGCATCTCAGTATCCGGCGGGCACAACGCGCGCCCGGCCGCCGCCCTTCCCGGCTCCGCTCACGGCGTAACGGCTCTGGACTTCCCGGCCGAACCGGTGGTTAATGTGATCAACAACTTCAGGCTCTCACCCCCCAGGAGCCCCCGTGCCCCAGCGCTCACCACAGCGCCCGCGCATGCGCCCGCCACGAGCGGGCGCGGGTGCCGCCGCACTGGCCACCGCCGCCGCGCTGCTCGCCACCGCCCTGCCCGCCGCGGCCGCGTCCGCGGGATCCGCGCCCGCCGCGCCGCCGCACCGGCTCACCGTCAGCGGCGGCGAGACGCAGCCGGTGTTCTCCCGCGCCGACGCCGTCACCCAGACGGTGAACATCGAGACCACCGCCGACAGCGACCGCGACGGCGTGCGCGACCGCGTCCAGCTGCGGATCATGCGGCCGAAGGAGACCGACACCGCCGGCCTCAGGGTCCCGACGATCATGGAGCCGAGCCCGTACTGGGCCGGCATCAACGACGTCCCGAACCACCCGGTGGACATCGGCGACGCGCGGGCCCGCGCGCTGACCACCACCCAGCGGAACCTCGCCGAGATGTTCCCGGGCTACTACGACAACTACTTCCTGCCGCGCGGGTACGCCGTCGCCGACCTCGACAGCATCGGGACGGGCGGCTCGACCGGCTGCCCGACGTCCGGGGACCGCAGCGAGCAGGCCGGCGCCAAGGCCGCCGTCGACTGGCTGAACGGCCGCGCCAAGGGCTGGGCGCCGGACGGCACGCCGGTGAAGGCCACCTGGTCGACGGGGAACGTCGGCATGATCGGCCAGTCCTACGACGGGACGCTGCCGAACATGGCCGCCGCGTCCGGCGTCGAGGGGCTGAAGGCCATCGTCCCGATCGCCGGGATCAGCAGCTGGTACGACTACTACCGCGCGGGCGGCGGCGTCGTCGCGCCCGGCGGCTACCAGGGCGAGGACCTGGACGTGCTGGCCAAGGCCGTGCTCACCCGGAAGAACCCCGAGGTCTGCAAGCAGGTCATCGACGACATCGAGGCCACCCAGGACCGCGAGACCGGCGACTACGGCAAGGTCTGGGCCGAGCGCGACTACGTCGGCCAGGCGCGGAACGTGCACGCGGCCGTCATGGTCGTGCACGGGCTCAACGACTGGAACGTCAAGCTCAAGAACTCCGTCCAGTGGTGGAACGCGCTGAAGAAGGCGGGCGTGCCGCGCAAGCTCTGGCTGCACCAGGGCAACCACTCCACGCCGTTCCGCTGGCGGGTGGAGGAGTGGCTGCGGCAGACGCTCCACTGGTTCGACCGGTACCTCTACGGCATCCGCAACGGCGTCGACAAGGAGCCGCGCGTCGACATCGAGCACGCGGACGGGACGTGGGAGACGGCGAAGGACTGGCCGGTCCCCGGCACCCGCACCGTCCCGGTCAGCCTCAACGCCGGCTCGTCCGGGCAGCCGGGCACGCTCGGCCTGCGCCCCGGGCACGGCGTGACGCAGTCGTTCACCGACGAGGGCAAGACCCGTACCGCCGAGGACCTGCTGGCCAACGAGGGGCAGGCCGATCCGAACCGGCTCGCCTACCTCACCGGGACGCTGGACCGGCCGGTCCGGATCGACGGCACGCCGTCGGTGTCGCTGCGCGCGTCCCTGGACGGCCGCTCGCCCTACCTGACGGCGCTCCTGGTGGACTACGGCACCGACAGCCGCCCGACCGGCGCCCGCGTCGATACCGGGCAGAAGGTCTGCTACGGGCAGAGCGTCCCGGGCGACGAGGGCTGCACCACGCGGCAGGCCCTCGCCATGCAGACGGCCCCGTACAAGATCATCACCAGGGGCTGGCTGGACGCGCGGAACCGGAACAGCTTCAGCCGCACCGACCCGATCACGCCGGGACGCACCTACGCGTTCCGCTGGGACCTCCAGCCGACCGACTACACCGTCAAGGCCGGCCACCGGCTCGGCGTGATCGTGCTGTCCACCGACCACGACTACACGCTGCGCTACCCGACCGGCACCGAGGTCACGATGAGGACGGGCGCCAGCCGCGTCGACCTCCCCCTCGCCCGCGGCGGCCGCGAGGCCCTCGGCTGACCGACCACGTTCACTCGCGGCGGGTCGCCGTCATGGCAGGACGCATAACGGCGACCCGCCGCAGGTCGGCGATGACGCGGGCGGGGCCGGCGGGAGGAGGGCGTGAGGGCTACTTGCCGAACAGGTCGCGGAGGCGGCCGGCCTGCTCGCGGCGCTCGGCGGCGCACTGCTGCTCGAGGGTGTTCTCGGGGGCCTCCCACAGCAGCCGCTTCGTGGCCACGGCGGCACCGGGGTTCACCGCGAGCAGGGACGCGACCAGGCCGTCGACCGCGGCGTCCAGGCCGTCGCGCGGCACCACGATCTCGGCGAGGCCGAGTCGGGCCGCCTCCTCGGCGTGGACCGTCCGCGCCGTCAGGCACAGCTCGAGGGCGCGCCCGATGCCGACGATCTCCACCAGCGGCTTGGTGCCGGTGAGGTCGGGGACGAGCCCGAGCGCGGGCTCCTTCATGCAGAACTTCACGTCGTCGGCGGCGACGCGGATGTCGCAGGCCAGCGCGAGCTGGAATCCGCCGCCGATCGCGTGGCCGTGCACCGCCGCGACGGTGACGATCTCGGGGCGCCGCAGCCAGGTGTAGCCCTCCTGCAGCTCGGCGATGAACCGGTCGGTGGCCTCGGCGTCGGAGCCGTCGGCGAAGCCCTCGCCGTCACCGGAGAACATCGACAGGTCGATGCCCGCCGAGAACGAGGGGCCGGCGCCGCGCAGCACGACCACCCGCACGCCGTCCGGCAGTGACCGGCCGATCGCGGCCAGGCCGCGCCAGGTGGCGAACGTCATGGCGTTGCGCCGCTCCGGCCGGTTCAGCGTGACGGTCGCGACCGCGCCGTCGACCTCCAGCCGCAGCCCGGCCTCGGCCAGCCGCTCCTGGAGCGGCCGCTCCCCGGCCGGCCCGGCCCCGGTGGGCCCGGTGGCCGTTTCCGGCCCGCTGCCGACCCTCGCGTCCGCCATCGACGTTCCCCTTCCGACGAGCGCGGCGGGCCCGCCCCGCCGTCCACGGGGCGGAACCCGACCTGCCCGCCGCCGCGACCGAACCCTACTCGGTGGGCCGCGGCGACGGATCAGGCGGTGCGCTCATCCGGGGGCCGTCGTCCGTCCGGGACCTGCGTCCGTTCGGGACCCGGGTCCGTTCGGGACCTTCGTCCGGTCAGGACTTCTTGCCCCGGGTCGCGCCGCCGCGACCGCGCAGGTTGACTCCGGACTCGGTGAGGATCCGGTGGATGAAGCCGTACGAGCGGCCGGTGGCGGCTGCCAGGGCGCGGATGCTCTCGCCGGAGTCGTACCTCTTCTTGAGGTCCGCCGCCAGCTTGTCGCGCTCGGCACCGGTCACGCGGGTGCCCTTCTTGAGGGTCTCGGCCACGAGTACCTCCCGTAGTGATGTGGTGACCGCTGCGTTATCCCCCGCCATGATCAGTCATTCCCGCGCGTTCGGCTACCCACTCGGCCAGAAAAGATCTGCGGAAGGCACCCTGCAGGTCACGCAAGTGCCACCAGATCGGCAAACTCGTCACTCCAGATGTCTTCGACACCATCCGGCAGCAAAATCACTCTTTCCGGCCGCAGCGCGTCCACCGCACCCTCATCGTGGGTCACCAGGACGATGGCTCCGGCGAAGGTGCGCAGCGCGCCGAGGATCTCCGCGCGGCTGGCCGGGTCGAGGTTGTTGGTGGGCTCGTCGAGCAGCAGCACGTTGGCGCTCGACACCACCAGCATCGCCAGTGCCAGCCGGGTCTTCTCGCCGCCGGACAGCACGCCCGCCGGCTTGTCGACGTCGTCGCCGGAGAACAGGAACGAGCCCAGGATCTTGCGGACCTCGACGGGCGCGAGGCCGGGTGCGGCCGTCTGCATGTTCTCCAGCACCGACCGCTCCACGTCGAGCGTCTCGTGCTCCTGGGCGTAGTAGCCGATGCGCAGCCCGTGGCCGGCCACGACGGTGCCGGTGTCGGGCTTGTCGACCCCGGCCAGCATGCGCAGGAGGGTCGTCTTGCCCGCGCCGTTCAGGCCCAGCACGACGACCCGGCTGCCCCGGTCGATGGCCAGGTCCACGTCGGTGAAAATCTCCAAAGATCCGTACGATTTCGACAAACCTTCGGCGGTAAGGGGGGTTTTGCCACAAGGTGCCGGGTCCGGGAAGCGAATTTTGGCCACCTTGTCGGCCTGCCGCTCCCCCTCGACGCCGGCCAGCAGCTGCCGGGCCCGCCGGTCCATCTGCTGCGCCGCCTTGGCCTTGGTCGCCTTCGCGCGCATCTTGTCGGCCTGCGACAGCAGCGCCGTGGCCTGCCGCGTCGCGTTGGCCGTCTCGCGCTTGCGCCGCCGCTCGTCGGTCTCGCGCTGGTCGAGGTACTTCTTCCAGCCGACGTTGTAGACGTCGATCACGCTGCGGTTGGCGTCCAGGTGGAAGACCCGGTTGACCACCACGCCCAGCAGGTCGACGTCGTGGCTGATCACCACCAGGCCGCCCTGGTGGGACTTCAGGAAGTCGCGCAGCCAGACGATCGAGTCGGCGTCCAGGTGGTTCGTCGGCTCGTCCAGCAGCAGCGTGTCGGCGCCGGAGAACAGGATCCGGGCCAGCTCGACGCGGCGCCGCTGGCCGCCCGACAGGGTGCCGAGCGGCTGCCCCATCACCCGGTCGGGCAGGCCCAGGCTGGAGGCGATCGAGGCGGCCTCGGCCTCGGCGGAGTACCCGCCGAGCACGTGCAGCCGCTCCTCCAGCCGCCCGTACCGGCGGACGGCCTTGTCGCGCTCCTCGCCGGTCGCGGTGGCCATCGCCTCCTCGGCGGCGCGCAGCTTGCGGACGACCTCGTCCAGCCCGCGCGCCGACAGGATGCGGTCGCGCGCCAGCTCGTCCAGGTCGACGCCGCGCGGGTCCTGCGGGAGGTAGCCGATGGTGCCCGAGGACGTGACGCCGCCCTGCGCCGGGATCGCCTCCCCGGCCAGCACCTTGGTGAGGGTGGTCTTGCCGGCGCCGTTACGGCCGACGAGGCCCACCCGGTCGCCGGGGTTGACCCGGAACGAGGCGGACTCGATCAGCAGCCGGGACCCGGCGCGCAGTTCGATGTCTTTCGCGATGATCACAGTGACAGGGCTCCCCTGACGGACGGCTCGATGGACAGGCGCACGAAACAGCGCGCCACGCGGTCCATCCGACCGGGGCGCGCTGGGCGGCCTGTCAACTCGGGAGCGAAACCATCACTCCAGTGTACGTGAAGCGGAGGCCGCTCCCGGCCATGCCGATCCGGCGCGGCCCGATGTGTGAACGGCCTGCCCGGGGCCAGGATGGAGGTACGGCGGGCGACGCAGGACGCCGGGGCCGCGAGGCCCCTGCACAAGGGAGTGTGAGTCGGATGACGCAGGTCACGAGCAACGTGCCGGAGGGCACACCGAACTGGCTCGACATCGGCCTTCCGGACCTCGACCGGGC
This sequence comes from Actinomadura sp. NTSP31, assembly GCF_041951385.1. Lineage (NCBI taxonomy): Bacteria > Bacillati > Actinomycetota > Actinomycetes > Streptosporangiales > Thermomonosporaceae > Actinomadura > Actinomadura sp. NTSP31. The sequence goes on from NZ_JBGNUT010000034.1 coordinate 87,127, forward strand.
CAGGACGTTCTACGGGACCCTCTTCGGCTGGCAGTTCGAGGACGCCGGGGCGGAGGCGGGCCACTACAACCAGTGCAAGCTGCGCGGCGTGCCGGTGGCCGGGATGATGCAGAACCCCGAGGACCGGCCGGACGAGTACTGGTGGACCGTCTACATCGCCGCGGACGACTGCGACGGGATCGCCAAGCGCGCCGCGGACGCGGGCGGCGAGGTCGTCGTGCCGCCCATGGACGTGATGACCATCGGCCGCATGGCGATCGTCAGGGACCCGCAGGGCGGCCAGTTCGGCCTGTGGCAGGGGCGCGACCACCACGGTTCGGGGATCGTGAACGAGCCGGGCTCGTTCGTCTGGAACGAGCTGGTCACCCCCGACGCCAAGGCGGCCGCGGACTTCTACCAGGCGGTGTTCGGCTACGAGCCGGAGCCGATGCCGGGCGACATGGACTACACCGTGCTGAAGCGCGCCGCGGACGGCCGCTACATCGGCGGCATCCTCGGCGGCGCCGACATGCTGCTCGGCAACGGCCGGACCCGCGTCCCGTCCTGGACGACCTACTTCGCGGTCGAGGACGCCGACGAGGCGGTCCGGAAGGTCACCGCGGGCGGCGGCACGGTCGACTCGGGGCCGGCCGACAGCCCCTACGGCCGGTCCGCGGCCGTGCGGGACCCGTTCGGGGTGCCGTTCCACGTCATGAAGCCCGCGCCCGAGCAGGGGACCTGACCGGCCCGCCGCGCCGGTGACGCCGCACCGATGGCGCGGCGGCGGGGGCCCGGGGAACGCCCCGGGCCCCCGAGGGTCAGCCCTGCCGCTCGGACGAGAGCCGCTGGGTGATCGTCCGCTGGAGCCGCTGCAGCCCGGACGCACCGACCATGCCGATCTGGCCTTCCAGGTCGCGCAGCAGCACGTCCTCGTTCATCACGACCTCCGACGACTGCATCAGCACGGTGCCCTGGCCGGTGAAGTCGAACTGGTGCTCCTCGCCCGACGAGCCGCCGACCCCGAAGACCATCCGCGCGGCGCCGAACGCGCCGCGCATGTAGGAGTGGTCGTAGTGGTGGCAGGGCGAGGGGCAGTCGGCCCAGCCCAGCAGCGCCTGCGGGTCGATCCGGATCGGCGGCTCGACGAAGTGGACGGGCCCGTTGGAGGCGGCCACGAACCGGCCCGTCCCGATCAGCGTCAGGAACCCCGGGATGATCGACTGCTTGAGCTCCAGGCCCGGCTCGAACGCCAGCAGGTTCCCGGCCCGGACGGTGAGGTTGCCGTCGTCCAGGTCGAAGGAGTTCACGTCGAACCCGCGGTCGGCGAGGAGCAGCCTGCCCCGCCCCTGCGCGACGATCCAGTCCTGGGCGTACAGCGGCGAGTTGAAGGTGTGCGCGACGAGGGAGTCCAGCGGCCCGGACGACAGCGCCTCGAACCTGATCTGCCCGTAGTAGGCGATCATCTTGCCCTTCTGCGCGAACCACTGCCCGTCGAGGTCGACGCTGAAGGCGTAGGGGTTGACGTTGTCGTTGGACGGGAGCGTGGCCGCGTTCCAGGTCTGCGTGCCGAACGTGCTCACGGGTCAGATCTTCCTCTCGCTGGCCTGGACGTAGACGACGCCGGAGCCGCTCAGCTCGAGCTGGAACCCCTCGCCGGAGCCGCGCCCGATGAGGTCGCGCAGCCCCACCGCGGTGGTCAGCCTGTTCTGCACCTGACCGCGGTGGGCGACGTAGGCCTGGGGGTCGACGTGGACGGGGCGCTGCGGGCCGATCGGCAGCTCCATGACGCCGCCGTGCGACAGCAGCGCGCACGAGCCCTGCCCGGTCAGCGTGGTGGTGAACAGGCCCTGCCCGGTGACCGCGCCGCGCACGATGCCGCGCACGCCGCCCTGCTCGCCCATGAACATGGTCCCGACCTGCAGGGACGCGTCGTGCACCAGCAGCCGGTCGGCCTCCACGAACAGGGTGTCGCCGCCGCTCAGGTCGACGACGGACACGTGCAGCCCCGCGTGCCCGAACATGACCTCGCCCTGCCCGGTGACGTGCATCATCGCGCTGCGCTCGCCCGCGACGGCGCGTCCGATGGCGCCGCCGATGCTCTGCCCGGCCGTGGTGGACGGCGCGAACGACACCGCACCGGTGTAGCCGAGCATCGCGCCGCGCCTGCTGTAGACCTCCCGCCCGGGCCCGACGGGCACCTGGAGCATCTTGGAGGTGATCTTCTGGTAGCCCGGCATCAATACCTCCCGCGGGGGGACGACCCCCCGCACCCCCCGCACGACTTCGTCGTCATCAGATCTCCAGAATCCCGCCGCGTTCGGCCGGCTGGACGTAGACCAGCCCGTGCCCCTGGTACCGGAACTGGACGCTCTCGCCCGACCCCTGGCCGATGACCGTCCGCCAGTTGACGTCGGTGACGACGTCCTGCCGCAGCTGCCCGTGGTGGCCGACGTAGGCGTGCGGGTCGACCGACAGCGGCGTCTCGGGCGTCACCTCCAGCGCGATCGCCGGACCGTCGGACACGATCGCGACCGTGCCGTGCCCCTCGACCTTGGTGGTGGCGAGGCCCTGGCCGGTGCCCATCCCCCGCAGCCCGACGAACTGCACGCCGGTGCGCAGCCCGCCGTCCAGCGCCAGCAGGCTCTCCGACTCCACGAACAGGGCGTCGCCGGTCAGCTGGACCAGCGTCACCTCGGCGGCCTCGCTCGCCAGGTAGACGGTGCCCTCGCCGGCGACCTCCATCAGCGTCATGCCCTCGCCGGCGATCTTGCGCTTCAGCGCGCCGCGCAGCCCCTCTCCCCCGGTCATCCCCTCCCGTTTGAACGCCATCCGCCCCTCGTAGGCGACCATCGCGCCGTTCAGCGCCCTGATCGTCTCGCCGGCGAGATCGACGGCCAGCATCTTCGAGCCGTTCAGTCGAAATTGCGCCACGAGGGGAGAAGATACCGGCCGGAACCCCCCGTGGTCCGGGCATCCGCGCACCTCGCGGGACCGCCCGCGGCCGCGAAGGGACCCACATCGCGGCGGACCGGCGCGTTGCCCGTCCCGCGCGTCCGCCGATCGGGAAGGATGGGCCCATGTGGATCGCTCCCGAACGCCGGGGTCTCGGCCGGTGGGCCGTGCCCGGGCTCGTCCTCGGCGCCGGAGTGGTGGTCGGCGGCGTGCTCGCCGCCGACGAACGCTACGGCACGGCCCTCATCGCGTTCGCCGCCCTCGCCTGCTACGCCGGCTACCTGGCCTTCCGGCGCAACGAGCCGGCGCTGCCGGTCAGCGAGCGCTTCGGCTCCGGGCACCGCGCCCGCACCCACCTGCGCGCGTCGGCGATGACCGGGGACGTGCTGACGATCGCGGTGATCGGCGGGCTCGTCGTGCAGGCGCTGCGCGGCGGCGACATCACCGCCTACGTCTGGCTGGCCGCCGTCGCCGGGGTCACCTACGCGCTGTCGGCGCTGATCGGCGGCCGCGGGCTGTGAGCGCCGCCCGGCGCCATGATCCACGCCGCGACCTGCGGAGAATTGTGCGTTAACTTCTCCTGACAAGAGCGGTTCCGGGTGCTTCGGGGCGGCATGATGCCGCTGTGTCAGCCGTAGATGTCCTGGTCCCGGCGCGGGCGGTGTTCCATCCGGTGGTCGATCTCGGCACCGGCACCGTGGTGGCCGTGGAGGCGCACGCGGGGCCGCCCGCCGCGTCGGCGCCGCCGCCGCGCGTCGATCCCGTGTCCGAGGACCTGCGGCGCGCCGCCGAGGCGGCCCGCGCCGCGGCGGACCTCCGCACGCCGCTGCCGCTCCAGATCGGCCTGCGCGCCGAGACGCTGGCCTTCGGCGACCCGGTCCTCGCCGAGCTGCACCAGGGCTTCGCCGGGACCGGCCGCCGCCCCCAGGAGATCATCATCTGCGTCACCGGGGGCTTCCCGCCCGCGCAGCGGGCCCCGGTCACCGCGGCGCTGGCCGCGCTGCGGCGGGCCGGGTACCTGGTCGGGCTCGGCGGGGTCGGCGCCGCGCACGCCCCGCTCGACCTGCTCGCCGACGGCGCGTCCTACCTGCTCAAGCTCGATCCGGCGCTGGCCCGCCGGGCGCCGGCCGAACCGCGCCGCACCGCCCTCGTGGCGAGCCTGGTGGAGCTGGCGCACCGGCTGGAGACGCACGTCCTGGCGCCGGGCCTGGAGACCGGCGAGCAGGTGCTGCACCTGCGCGAACTCGGGGTCCGGCTCGTCCAGGGGCCGGCGCTGGCGCCGCCGGAGTGGCGGCCGGGGATGCCGATCACCGTGCCCGTCGCGGCGCCCGGCGCGCCCGAGCCGCGCGTGCGCCCCGAACTCGGGCCCCGCGTGTCGGAGTTCACGCTCCCCGGCGTCACGATGCCGCACACGGCGACCGCCGGCGAGGTGCTGGACGCGCTGAACGCCGAGACGGGCACCACCAGCATCGTGCTGGTCGACGAGCGGCAGCGGCCGCGCGCCACCGTGGACCGGACGCGCTTCCTGCTGCGGCTGTCGGGCGCCTACGGGCACGCGCTGCACGCGCACCGGCCCGCCGTGCGGCTGGCCGATCCGCCGCGTCCGGTCCCGCGCACGGTGCCGGCCGTGGCGGCGCTGCGCGCGGCGGGACAGGAGGACGAGCGCGTCTACGACGACCTGGTGGTGGTCGACGAGGTGGGCCGCTGCCTCGGGATCGTCCGCGTCGCCGACCTGATCCGCGGCCTGTCCCCCTGAACCGCCGCCCCGCGCGCCCGCCGGGCCGGGTCAATCGGCGCTGAGACCGCCGCTGCTCGGCCGGGGCCCGTCCGGGGACGCGTGATCGCCGGGCCCCGCCCGGAGGCCCGCGGCGGCCATCTCCTGGGCGAGGATGGCCGCCTGGACGCGGCTGCGCAGCCCGAGCTTGCCCAGGATGCGGCTGACGTGCGTCTTCGTGGTCGTCTCCGCCATCGACAGGCGCCGCGCGATCTCCCCGTTCGACAGCCCCTCGCCCAGGCAGCCGAGCACCTCCCGCTCGCGCGGGGTGAGCTCCGCCAGCGCCGCCGGGCCGGGCACCGGCGGCTCGGGACGGGCCGCGAACGCGCCGATCAGCCGGCGCGTCACCGCCGGCGCGATGATCCCCTCCCCGGCCGCGACGGTCCGCACCGCCTCCACCAGCCGGTCGGCGTCCACGTCCTTCAGCAGGAACCCGGCGGCGCCCGCGCGCAGCGCGCCGAACACGTACTCGTCCAGGTCGAACGTGGTCAGCACCAGCACGTCCGCGAACCCGGCGATCTGCCGGGTGGCGCTGATGCCGTCCAGCCGCGGCATCCGCACGTCCATCAGCACCACGTCGGGGCGCAGCTCCCGGGCCAGTTCGACGGCCCGCTCGCCGTCGGCGGCCTCGCCGACCACCCGCACGTCCGGCGCCGCGCCGAGGATCAGCACCAGGCCCGCGCGCACCGCCGCCTGGTCGTCGGCCACCAGCACCTCGATCATGCCGCCACCTCCTTCACAGGGCTGCCTCCCCGCCGCGCGCGGGCTCGCCGTCCACCGGCAGCTCGGCGTGCACCAGCCAGTGCCCGCCGTCCGGCCCGGCGGCGAACTCCCCGCCGAGGATCGCCGCCCGCTCCCGCATGCCGATCAGCCCGCTGCCCGACCCCGGCAGCCCGGCGCCGTCCCCGAGGGGGCTCAGCACGTCGATCAGCACCCGTCCCCCCGCGTACCGGACCGACACCTCGGCGCGGCCCGGCCCGGCGTGCTTCAGCGCGTTGGTCAGCGACTCCTGGACGATCCGGTAGGCCGCCAGCTCCACCGGCGCCGGCAGCTCCGGCAGCTCGCCGCCCGTCCGCAGCCGGGCCGACAGGCCGGGGCGGGCGGTGCGGTCCACGAGCCGGGCGAGGCCGGCCAGCCGCGGCGCCTCCGCCGGGTCGGCGCCCTCCCCCTCGCGCAGCAGCCCGATCATCCGCCGCATCTCCGCCAGGCCCTGCACGCTGTTCTCCCGGATCACCGTCATCGCCCGGTCCAGGCCGTCCCGGTCCAGGTCGCGGACCTTCAGCACGGCCGAGGAGTGCAGCGCGACGGCGCTCAGATGGTTGGCGATCACATCGTGCAGCTCGCGCGCCATCCGGGCGCGCTCGGCGCCGACGGCGGCGCGCCGGTCCAGCTCGGCCAGGCGCGCCACCTGCTCGGCGCGCTGCCGCTCCGCCTCCGCCCGGGACCGGTGCTCCCGGACGAGCATCGCGGTGAGCACCGGCGTCACCCACACCGCCGCGGCGAGCGCGCCGGCGACCACGCCCAGCGCGAGGTCGCGCGCCGCCGCGGCCGCGCCGGCCGTGACCGCCGCCGTCGCGGCGACGGTCGCGCCGAGCAGCCATTCGGCGGTGCGGCGCCGCCGCCCGTACAGGCTCGCCGCGTACAGCGCGTCCCCGTAGATCATCGCGGTGGCGATGGACGGCCCGAACGCCACGTCGAGGAAGTTGAACGGGGTCGAGATCGCCAGCGCGCTGAGCGGCGCCGTCCGCCTGAGCAGCATGGCCGCGCACAACCCCGCCAGCGGCACCAGCCGCGCCCAGCCCGGCGGCCAATGGTCCGTCCACGTGCTGTAGCCGTGCGCCGCCAGCAGCACCAGCCCGGCGGCCACGGACCCCGCGGCGATGAGCGCGTCCTGCGGCGTGGTGAGACGGCGGGCCTTGGAGAGCACGGAACCATCTCAGCATCCCGCGGCGACCGCCTCGTCCACCTCGCTGAGGGTGGCGCGTACATCCTTCGGAGGACCCCGAGAACCTCATCGCCGACGACGCCGGGCCGCCCCCGCGTCCCCGACCATCGAGAGGGACAGCGAATCCAGGGGAGCACGCCATGCGGACCATCGGGGTCATCGTCGCCGCCGTCGGCTTCATCTCGGCCGCGTACCACTACACGGGCGGCGAGAACATCGAGCTGATGAAGTGGTCGGAAGGCCATCAGCCGCTCGCCGGCCTCGGCGTCGGCGTCGCCGGGCTGCTCGTGGCCGCGGCGGGCGCCGCCCTGTCCCGGGACCGGTGACGCGATGCTGGTCGCCGTCATCGCGGGCTGCGAGATCGGCTTCTGGGTCGTCCTCGCGGCGGGCCTGCTCGCCCGCTACCCGCTGCGGATGCGCAGGACCGGCGCGGCGCTCCTGCTGGGCGTCCCGCTGGTCGACCTGGTCCTGCTGGCGGCCACGGTGATCGACCTGCGGAGCGGGGCGACCGCCGGCTTCCCGCACGGTCTCGCGGCGGCCTATCTCGGCTACTCGGCCGCGTTCGGGCACAGCATGGTCCGCTGGGCCGACGAGCGGTTCGCGCACCGCTTCGCGGGCGGCCCGCCGCCGCGGCGCAAGCCGCCGCACGGCCGGGCGCGCATCCGCTACGAGTGGATGGAGTTCGGCAAGGCCGCCATCGCGACGGCGATCGGATGCGCGCTGCTGCTCGCGATGATCGCGCTGGTCGGCGACCCCGGCCGCACCGCGGCCCTCACCGGCTGGACGGCCCGGCTGGGCCTGGTGCTCGCGGTGTGGTCGCTGTGGCCGATCACCCACACGCTGTGGCCGTCCAGGCCCAAGAAGCCCGCGGCTAGAGGACGGCCCGCGCGGCGCGTGCGGCCAAGGTGACGATCGGCAGGTCGAACTCGCCCTCCGCCGTCTCCGGCGTCGCCCGCAGGTGCGCGATGATCCGGTCCGTCACGGCCGCCCGCTCCGCCTCGTCGAGTACGAGCATGTGCGAGTGCGTCCCGATCGTCGCCGCCATCGACTCGGCGGTCCGGCGCTGCGCGTGCGGGAACTCCGCCCGCTCGAACGCCGGGAACCACGCGCTCTCGGGCAGCCCCTTCGGCCGCCAGTTCCGCAACGACACGCTGCTGCGGGAGATCCGCTTCATCTCCGCGACCCACGGCACCCGGTCGTCGTCGGTGTTCCACAGCCCGGCGAGCACGCCGCCGTCCGCCAGCACCCGGTGGATCTCCGGCAGGGCCCGGTCGAGATCGAACCAGTGCATCGCCTGCCCCACCAGCACCGCGTCGACCGCGCCGTCCGGCAGCGGGATCGCCTCCGCGCCGCCCTCCAGCGCCCGCACGCCCGGCACCGCGCGCCGCAGCTCGTTCAGCATCGCCGCGTCCGGCTCCACCGCGACGAGGCGTCCGGCCTCGACCCCGTTGCGCAGCAGCACCTGTGTCAGCTTGCCGGTCCCGGCCGCCAGGTCCAGCACGCGCGGCGGCCTCGTTCCGGCCACGGGCTCCAGCGCCCACGTGACCGCCGCGTCCGGGTAGTCCGGCCGCTCCCGCGCGTACGCGGCGGCGCTCCCCCCGAACGACGAGGCGCGCCGCGCCACCAGTTCCGCGTCATCGTCAGGAAAGGCATCTTTCACATCGCCCCACCCTAACCGCCTCTTGAACACCTCGGAGTTCCCTCAGGTACACGTGAGGCCGCGCCCCGGTGCGGGGCGCGGCCTCGTGCGGCGTGCGGCGTGCGGGTCAGACGTTGAAGCCGAGGGCGCGGAGCTGGTCGCGGCCCTCGTCGGTGATCTTGTCCGGGCCCCACGGCGGCAGCCAGACCCAGTTGATCTTGACGTCCTTGACCAGGCCCTCCAGCGCGCTGTGCGCCTGGTCCTCGATCACGTCGGTGAGCGGGCAGGCGGCGCTGGTGAGGGTCATGTCGAGGGTGGCGACCTCGTCGGTCAGGTCGATCCCGTAGATCAGGCCGAGGTCGACCACGTTGATGCCGAGCTCGGGGTCGACGACGTCCTTCAGCGCCTCGAGGATCTCCTCGTCGGGGACGGTGCCGGCCGCGGCGGTCGCGGGGGTCTCCTCCGGTGCGGTGTCGCTCATGATGCCTCTCCGAGTGCGCGGGCGGTCGCGTCCTTCCACGCCATCCAGGCGAGCAGGGCGCATTTGATCCTGGCGGGGTACTTCGACACCCCGGCGAAGGCTACGGCGTCCTCGAGGACGTCCTCGTTCGGCTCGGCGTCCCGGCCGCGCGACTGCATCAGCGCCAGGAACTCCTCCTGGACCGCCATCGCCTCCTTGACGGACTTGCCGATGATCAGATCGGACATCACCGACGCGCTGGCCTGGCTGATCGAGCAGCCCATGGCGTCGTACGAGACGTCCGCCACCGCGGCGTCCTGGCCGGCGCCGTCCAGATGGACGCGGAGCGTCACCTCGTCCCCGCAGGTGGGGTTGACGTGGTGCGCCTCGCCTTCGAACGGCTCCCGCAGCCCCTTGTGCAGGGGGTTGCGGTAATGGTCCAGGATGACCTCCTGGTACATCGCCTCCAGCTGCATGGCGTCCTTTCCAAGCCTTTCTCGCTACAACCGGGCCAGGGCGCGGGCTGTTCCGGGGACCGTCAGGAGACGGTGCCGAAGAACTTCTGGGCCTGCCTGACCCCTTCGGCGAGCGCGTCGATGTCCGACAGCGTGTTGTAGAGGTAGAACGTCGCGCGGGTGGTGGCCGGGATGCCGAAGCGGCGGCAGATCGGCCACGCGCAGTGGTGCCCGACGCGCACCTCGACGCCCAGGTCGTCCAGCACCTGGCCGACGTCGTGCGGGTGGATGCCCTCGACGGTGAACGACACCGCCCCGCCGCGCGCCTCGGTGGTGCCCGGGCCGATGACCCGGACGCCGGGGACCTCGCCGAGCCGCTCCAGCGCGTAGGCGGTCAGCGCCACCTCGTGGGCGTGGACCCGGTCCATGCCGATCTCGGCCAGGTAGTCGCAGGCCGCGCCGAGCCCGATCGCCTGCGCGGTCATCGGGACGCCGGCCTCGAAGCGCTGCGGCGGCGGCAGGAACGTGGTCGACTCCATGTGGACGACCTCGATCATGGAACCGCCGGTGATGAACGGCGGCATGGCCGCCAGCAGCTCCGAGCGCCCCCACAGCACGCCGATGCCGGTCGGGCCGAGCATCTTGTGCCCCGAGAACGCCAGGAAGTCGGCGCCCAGCTCGGCGACGTCCACCGGCTGGTGCGGGACCGACTGCGCGCCGTCCAGCAGGACGAGCGCGCCGACGGCGTGCGCCCGGTCGACGATCCGCTTGATCGGCGGGACCGTTCCGAGCACGTTCGACTGGTGCGTCAGCGCGACGATCTTCGTGCGCTCGCTGACCAGCTCGTCGAGGTTCTCCAGGTCGAGGCGGCCCTCGTCGGTGATGCCGAACCAGCGCAGGGTCGCGCCCGTGCGCAGGCACAGCTGCTGCCACGGGACGAGGTTGGCGTGGTGCTCCATCTCCGAGACCACGATCTCGTCGCCGGGACCGACCCTGAACCGCTCGGCCTCGGGTCCCGCGGTGGCGGCGTTGCTCATCGCGTACGCCACGAGGTTGATGCCCTCGGTGGCGTTCTTGGTGAACACGATCTCGCCGGGCGTCGCGCCGATGAACCGGGCGATCGACGCGCGGGCGTTCTCGTACGCCTCGGTCGCCTCCTCGGCGAGCAGGTGCGCCCCGCGGTGCGGCGCCGCGTTGTGCCGCTCGTAGAACTCGCGCTCGGCGTCCAGGACCCGCGTCGGCTTCTGCGACGTCGCGCCGGAGTCGAGGTAGATCAGCGGGCGGCCGCCGCGGACGGTCCGCTGCAGCAGCGGGAAGTCCTTCTTGAGCTCCTCGGGGAGCAGCGTCCCCTCGGCCAGAAGCGTCATGCCGTCGCCTCCGCCCTCACGTACTTCTCGTAGCCCTCGTTCTCCAGCTGGTCGGCCAGCTCGGGGCCGCCCTCGGCGACGACGCGGCCGGCGGCGAAGACGTGCACGAAGTCCGGCTTCACGTACCGCAGGATGCGCGTGTAGTGGGTGATCAGCAGGACGCCGGTCGCACCGCCCGCGGAGAACCGGTTGACGCCCTCGGAGACGACCTTCAGCGCGTCGACGTCCAGGCCGGAGTCGGTCTCGTCCAGCACGGCGACCTTCGGCTTGAGCAGCTCCAGCTGGAGGATCTCGTGCCGCTTCTTCTCGCCGCCGGAGAAGCCCTCGTTCAGGCTGCGCTGCGCGAACGCCGGGTCGATGGAGAGGTCCTCCATCGCCTGCTTCATCTCCTTGGCGAACTCGCGCAGCTTCGGCGCCTCGCCGCGCACCGCGGTGACCGCCGAGCGCAGGAAGTTGGACACCGAGACGCCGGGCACCTCGACCGGGTACTGCATCGCCAGGAACAGGCCGGCGCGGGCGCGCTCGTCGACGGACATGCCGAGCACGTCCTCACCGTCCAGCGTCACCGCGCCGGAGGTCACCTGGTACTTGGGGTGGCCGGCGACGGCGTAGGCGAGGGTGGACTTGCCGGAGCCGTTCGGCCCCATGAGCGCGTGGGTCTCGCCGGCCTTGACGGTCAGGTCGACCCCGCGCAGGATCTCCTTCGTCCCGTCGGGACCGTCGGCGACGGAGACGTGGAGGTCGCGGATCTCAAGCGTGGCCATGGTGGTTGTCGTTCCTCAATCGTCGGAGCCGAGCGAGACGTAGACGTCGCCGTCCTCGACCTTGACCTTGTAGGTGGCGACCGGCTGCGTGGCCGGCGGGTTGGTGGGCTTGCCGGTGCGCAGGTCGAAGCAGGACCCGTGCAGCCAGCACTCGATGGTGCCGTTGTAGATCTCGCCCTCGGACAGCGACACCTCGGCGTGCGAGCAGATGTCGTTGACGGCGTAGACCTCGCCGCCGGTGCGGGCCAGCGCGACCGGCGTCTCGCCGATCTCGACGCCGAGGGCCCCGTCCTCGGGGATCTCCTCCAGGGCGCACACCTTGAGGTAGCTCATCGCCCCTCCGCGCGCACGTCCAGTTCGGCCTCGATCGCCTCGGCGACCTTCTCGCGGACCTCGGCGACCTCGATCCGCTCGATGAGCTGGCCGAGGAACCCGCGGACCACCATGCGGCGCGCCTCGTCGAAGGTGATGCCGCGGGCCTGCAGGTAGAACAGGTGCTCGTCGTCGAGCCGCCCGGACGCCGAGGCGTGCCCGGCGCCGGCGACCTCGCCGGTGAGGATCTCCAGGTTCGGCACCGAGTCGACCCGCGTCCCGTCGGTCAGGACGAGGTTGCGGTTCAGCTCGTAGGTGTCGGTGCCCTCCGCCTCCGCGCGGATGATCACGTCGCCGATCCACACGGCGTGCGCGTCCTGGTCCTGCAGCGCGCCGCGGTAGTCGACGCGGCTGCGGCAGTTCGGCTTCGTGTGATCGACCAGCAGCCGGTGCTCCAGGTGCTGGCCGCCGTCGGCGAAGTACACCCCGTACAGCTCGGCGTCGCCGCCGGGCCCGTCGTAGGCGACCGACGGCGAGATCCGCACGACGTCGCCGCCGAGCGAGACGTTGTGCGAGACGAACCGGGCGTCGCGGCCGAGCCTGGCGTGCTGGTGCGAGACGTGCACGCTGTCGTCCGCCCAGTCCTGCAGGCTGATCACCGAGAGGCGGGCGCCGTCGCCGACGACGAACTCGACGTTGTCGGCGTAGGTCGCCGAGCCGCGGTGCGCGAGCACCACGGTCGCCTCGGCGAACGGCTCCAGGATCACGGTGGTGTGCCCGTAGGCGGCGGCCGAGGCGTCCTCGCCGCGCAGCCGCAGCACGGTCGGCGCCGAGGCGACGACCTCCTTCGGCACGGTGACGACGGTGGCGTGCGTGAACGACGTCCACGCCTGCGCGCTGACCCGGTCGGCGGGCGCGTAGGCCCGGCCGAGCCGGGCGTCGTCGCGCCCGACGGTCTCGACGGTCACCTCAGGCGCCGCCTCGACCTCGGCGATGACCTTGCCGTTCGGCTCGGCGGTGCCGTTGTGCAGGCCGCGCAGCCGGCGCAGCGGGGTGAACCGCCACTCCTCCTCGCGGCCGGTGGGGACGTCGAAGTCGCCCACGTCGTGCGATGCCTTCTCGTGCAGGGTCGAGAGCGGCTTGCCGGTCTCCAGCCCCATCAGCCGACGGCCCCTTCCATCTGCAGCTCGATCAGCCGGTTCAGCTCGAGCGCGTACTCCATCGGCAGCTCGCGCGCGATGGGCTCGACGAACCCGCGCACGATCATCGCCATCGCCTCGTCCTCGGTCATGCCGCGGCTCATGAGGTAGAACAGCTGGTCCTCCGACACCTTGGAGACGGTGGCCTCGTGGCCCATCTCCACGTCGTCCTCGCGGACGTCGACGTAGGGGTAGGTGTCGGACCGGCTGATCTGGTCGACCAGCAGCGCGTCGCACTTGACGGTGGACTTGCTGTGCTCGGCGCCCTCCTGGATCTGCACCAGCCCGCGGTAGGAGGTGCGGCCGCCGCCGCGCGCCACCGACTTGGAGATGATGCTGCTGGAGGTGTTCGGCGCGGCGTGCACCATCTTGGCGCCGGCGTCCTGGTGCTGGTCCTCGCCGGCGAACGCGATCGACAGGGTCTCGCCCTTGGCGTGCTCGCCGAGCAGGTAGATCGCCGGGTACTTCATGGTGACCTTGGAGCCGATGTTGCCGTCGACCCACTCCATGGTCGCGCCCTCGTAGGCGACGGCGCGCTTGGTCACCAGGTTGTAGACGTTGTTGGACCAGTTCTGGATGGTCGTGTAGCGGACGCGGGCGTCCTTCTTCACGACGATCTCGACCACGGCGGAGTGCAGCGAGTCCGACTTGTAGATCGGGGCGGTGCAGCCCTCGACGTAGTGGACGTAGGAGCCCTCGTCGGCGATGATCAGCGTCCGCTCGAACTGGCCCATGTTCTCGGTGTTGATCCGGAAGTAGGCCTGCAGCGGGATCTCGACGTGCACGCCCGGCGGCACGTAGATGAACGAGCCGCCCGACCACACGGCGGTGTTGAGCGCGGCGAACTTGTTGTCGCCGACCGGGATCACGGAGCCGAAGTACTCCTGGAAGATCTCCGGGTGCTCGCGCAGGCCGGTGTCGGTGTCGACGAAGATGACGCCCTTCTCCTCAAGGTCCTCGCGGATCTTGTGGTAGACGACCTCCGACTCGTACTGGGCGGCGACGCCGGCGATGAGGCGCTGCTTCTCCGCCTCGGGGATGCCGAGCTTGTCGTAGGTGTTCTTGATGTCCTCGGGGAGCTCCTCCCAGGACGCCGCCTGCTTCTCGGTGGAGCGGACGAAGTACTTGATGTTCTCGAAGTCGATGGCCGACAGGTCCGAGCCCCAGGTGGGCATCGGCTTCTTGTCGAACAGCCGCAGCCCCTTGAGGCGCAGGTCGAGCATCCAGTCCGGCTCGCTCTTCTTGCCCGAGATGTCGCGGACGACGTCCTCGTTCAGGCCGCGCCGCGCGGAGGCACCGGCCTTATCGGAGTCGGCCCAGCCGAACTTGTACCTGTCAAGCCCCTCCAGCTCGGGGTGGGCTGTAGTCATAGGGACGTCCTCCCGGACTCCTCGTCACTGATCAGTGTCTGTTCGGGGGACCGCTCCCCCGCGTCCCCGCCAGGGGCGACGCTTGCGGCGGGACCGTCCGCCGCCTCCGTTCCGCACAGGGAACGGGGGCTGACGTGGGTGGTGCAGATCCCGTCGCCGTGGGCGATGGTGGCCAGCCGCTGGACGGGGGTGCCCAGCAGCCGGCTGAACGCCTCGGTCTCGGCCTCGCACAGCTGCGGGAACTCCGCCGCCACGTGCGCGACCGGGCAGTGGTGCTGGCACAGCTGCTCGCCGCCGCCCGGCTGGGGCGCCTTTCCGGCGGCGGCCGCGTAGCCGTCGCCCGACAGCGCCTCGGCGAGCGTGCGGACCCGCTGCTGCGGCGGCGCGTCCTGCACGACGGGCCGGTAGCGCCGCTCCAGGTCGGCGATCTGCCGGCGGGCGAACTCGGCGACCGCGTGGTCGCCGGCCGTCTCGGCCAGGAACCGCAGCGCGCTGCCCGCCAGGTCGTCGTAGGCGTGCACGAACGCGTTGCGTCCCGCGTCGGTGATCGCGAACCACTTGGCGGGACGGCCCCGGCCGCGCCGGGTCTGCGGCGTCCGCGCCTTGCGGACCTCGATCATGCCCTCGGCCAGCAGCGCGTCCAGGTGCCGGCGGATCGCGGCGGGGGTGAGCCCCATGCGTTCGCCGAGCGTGGACGCCGTGACCGGGCCGTGCTCGAGGATCAGCCTCGCCACCCGGGCGCGGGTGTCGCGCTCGGTGTGGGAGGAGGCCGACGGCACGCCGGAAGGGCGCACGGGTGCGCTCTCCGGGGTCGTCCGATCCTCGCTCACGTTTTTCACAACATCAGTGTGCCGTAATTACTTCCCGCGAAACACCGGATCGCGAATGTTCTGGCTCACGCAGGTTAGCCTTACCTAACCTATTCCCGCTGGGCGAAAGCGCCCGCGGCCCCGCGCGGCAGGACGAGCACCGGGCACGGCGCGGCACGGACGATCTTGCCGGCCCCCTCGCCGAGGAAGACCTTGCGCAAGGGCCCGTGATGACTGGAAAGGCACGCCAGCAGTTCACCCGGCAGCATATCCACGGAGGCCAGCGCCTTGCCGATTCCCGTGCCGGCCACCGCCTCGGTCCCGACCACCGCCCCTTCTCCCGCGGCGCCGCCGAGCCGCCCGGCGGCATGCGCCAGGTCCTCCTCCGCCCGGGCCACCTGCCGCGCCATGGCGTCGTCGGCATTGCGCAGCCGGGCGGACAGCCCCGGCGGCCTCAGGACGAGCGTGACCAGCCGCATCGGCAGCGCCAGCGCGCGGGCGGTCCGCGCCGCCGCCTGGAGCGGGCCGTCCACGTCCGGCCGCCGCCAGTAGGCCACGGTGAGCCGCTCGAACTGGTCCGGGGCCTGCGCCGCGTACCCGCGCGGCGCCAGCAGCACCGGCACCGGCGACCCGTGCAGCAACTGGTCCGCGGTGCTGCCGATGGCGACGCGCCCCCGCCGGCCGCGCGGCGCCGAGCCGATCACGATCAGGTCGGCGCCGGTCTCGGCCGCCACCTCGATCAGCCCGCGCCCGCTGCCCCGGTGCGCGTGCACCCGCAGGTCCGTCCGCCGCGCCGGCACGTTCAGCTCCGCCAGCCGCCCGGCCGCCCGCTCCAGCGCCTCGCGCGCCCTGTCCTTCAGGTAGCCGACCCATTCGGCGTCGACCGAGCCCGGGCCGCGCGCGGGCCAGGCCGGCGGATGCACGTTCGCCACGGTCAGCCGGACGTCCGCCACCGTCCGCGGGGCCTTCACCGCCCGCAGCACCAGCGCGGCCAGGGCCAGCGCGTCGTCGCCGCGCTCGTCCGGGGAGTAGCCGGCGAGCACCCGCAGCCCCGGCGCCGCGCTCATCGCGGTTCCTTTCCGGGGACGCCGGACGGTTCCGCCGCCAGGCGCGAGTGGCGGCGCCCGTACAGGAAGTAGGCGACCAGCCCGACCGCGGTCCACAGGGCGAACACCACCCAGGTCACCCCGCCCAGGCCGACCATCAGGTACACGCACAGCGCGATGCCGATCAGCGGCGTCAGCGGATAGAACGGCGTACGGAAACTGCGCGGAAGCTCGGGCCTGGTCCTGCGCAGCACGATGACGCCCACGCTGACCAGCGCGAACGCGAACAGCGTGCCGATGCTCGTGGCGTCCACCAGCCGGCCGAGCGGGACGACTGCGGCCAGCACGCCGATGAACGCCGCGACGATGACGGTGTTGGCGACCGGCACCGCCCGGCGCGGGCTGACCCGCTGGAACACGTGCGGGACGAGGCCGTCCCGCGACATCGCGAACAGGATGCGGGTCTGCCCGTACATGACGGTGAGGACGACGCTGGCGATGGCGACCACCGCGCCGAGCGACAGGATCATCGACGGCCAGGCCCGCCCGGTCGCCTGGTCCAGCACCAGGGCCAGCGACGCCTCCGAGCCGCTCAGCGAGAACCGGGTCCAGTGCATCGCGCCGACCGCGGCCAGCCCGACCAGCACGTACACCGCCGTCACGATCGCCAGCGACAGGACGATCGCCATGGGCAGGTCGCGGCGCGGGTTGCGCGCCTCCTCGCCGGCGGTGGACGCGGCGTCGAAGCCGATGTAGGAGAAGAACACCTTGGACCCGGCGGCGCTGACGCCCGCCCAGCCCATCGGCGCGAACGGGCTGAGGTTCCCCGAGTGGAACGCGGTGAAGGCGACCGCGCAGAAGAACAGCAGCACCGTGATCTTCAGGAACACCATGACCGTGTTGGCGCGGGCGCTCTCGGACGTGCCGCGCAGCAGCAGCAGCGCCGCGATCGCCACCACGATCACGCCCGGGACGTTGATCAGCCCGCCGTCCCCCGGCGGGTTGCTGATCGCGGCCGGCATCGTGCCGCCGACCGCCTTGTCGAAGAACTCGTTGAGGTAGGAGCCCCAGCCGACCGCGACCGCCGACACCGAGACCGCGTACTCCAGCAGCAGGCACCATCCGCACACCCACGCCACCAGCTCGCCCAGCGTGGCGTAGGCGTAGGAGTACGACGAGCCGGACACCGGGATCGTCCCGGCCAGCTCGGCGTAGGACAGCGCGGAGAACAGCGCGGTCACCGCGGCGAGCACGAACGACAGCACCACCGCCGGGCCCGCCTTCGGCACCGCCTCCCCGAGCACGACGAAGATCCCGGTGCCGAGGGTCGCGCCCACGCTGAACAGGGTCAGCTGCAGCAGGCTCATCGAGCGCTTCAGCTCGCCGCCCTCGCCCTGCCCGCCCTCGGCGACGATCCGGTCGACGGGCTTGGTCCGCAGCAGGGTCCGCGCGAACGTCTCCGGGCCCGCGGTCACCGTGCGCTCCCGTTCACAGAGGTGTTCCCGTTCGACCGGCTGCTCCCATTCACAGGGCTGCTCCCGTTCACAGGGTGCTCTCCAGCGGCCAGGTCGCGTTCGGCGTCACGATCGTGCCGGCCCTGCCGGCGAGGATGTCCACGCACTGGTCGAGCAGCCCGATCGCGGCCATGTCGCCGGTGCGCTCCACGAACCCGGTGACCGCGCCGACCTTCGGCCCCATCGACCCGGCCGGGAACTCCACGCCGCGCAGCTCGTACGGGGTGGTGTGGGCGATCGGCTCCTGCCGGTCCGTCCCGTAGTCGCGCATGACGTTCGGGACGTCGGTCAGGATCAGCAGCGCGTCCGCGTCCAGCGTCTCGGCCAGCACGGCCGCGGTGAGGTCCTTGTCGATCACCGCCTCGACGCCCTCCAGCCGGCCGACGTCGTTGCGGACCACCGGGACGCCGCCGCCGCCCGCGCACACCACGACCGTCCCGGCCCGCACCAGCTCCCTGATCAGCCGGATCTCGATCACCCGCTGCGGCTTCGGCGAGGGCACCACGCGGCGCCAGCGCTCCCCGTCCCGCCGGACGGTCCAGCCGTGCTCGGCGGCCAGCCGCTCGGCCTCCGCGCGCTCGTAGACCTGCCCGACGAACTTGGTCGGGTCCTGGAACGCCGGGTCCACCGCCGACACCAGCGTCTGGTTGACCATCGCCATCACCTGGCGGCCGGGCAGCGCGTTCTGCAGCGCCTGCAGCATCCAGTACCCGATCATGCCCTGCGTCTCGGCGCCGAGGGTGTCCAGCGGGTACGGCCGGGTCAGCCGGTCGTCCCGCTCGCTCTCCAGCGCCAGCACGCCGATCTGCGGGCCGTTGCCGTGCGTGACGATCAGCTCGTGCCGTTCGGCGAGCGGCGCGAGCGCCCGGACGGCCCGGTCCACGTTCGCCCGCTGCAGCGCGGCGTCGGGCGTCTCGCCCCGCTTGACCAGCGCGTTCCCTCCGAGCGCGACGACGACGCGCATGTCCCCCCTCCCCGTGGGCGCCGCCCCGGCGCACCCGGCGGCGCCCGGCGCCCGGCCGCTCAGCCGAGCGTCGCGACCAGCACGGCCTTGATCGTGTGCATCCGGTTCTCGGCCTCGTCGAAGACGATCGAGGCGTCCGACTCGAACACCTCCTCGGTGACCTCCAGGGCCGCCAGCCCCGTCCTGCGGTAGATCTCCTCGCCGACCTGCGTCTCCCTGTTGTGGAAGGCGGGCAGGCAGTGCATGAACCGCACGCCCGGGTTGCCGGTCGCCCGCATCACCTCGGAATTCACCTGGTACGGCTGGAGCAGCGCGACCCGCTCGTCCCAGACCTCCGCAGGCTCGCCCATCGACACCCACACGTCGGTGAGGACGAAGTCGGCGCCGCGCACGCCCTGCGCGACGTCCTCGGTGATGGTGATCTCGGCGCCGGTCCTGGCCGCGACCGCGTTGGCGGGCTTGACGACCGCCTCCTCGTCCGGCCACAGCGCCCTGGGCGCGACGATCCGGACGTCCATGCCGAGCAGCGCCCCCGCCGCCACGTACGAATTTCCCATGTTGTTGCGGGCGTCGCCCAGGTAGGCGTACGTGACGTCGCGCAGCGGCTTCTCGCTGTGCTCGCGCATGGTGAGCATGTCGGCGAGCATCTGCGTCGGGTGCCATTCGTCGGTCAGGCCGTTCCACACCGGGACGCCCGCGTGTTCGGCCAGCTCCTCCACGTACCGCTGCCGCGACCCCCGGTACTGGATGCCGTCGAACATCCGGCCGAGCACGCGCGCGGTGTCCTTCATCGACTCCTTGTGGCCGATCTGGGAGCCGGCCGGGTCGAGATAGGTCACGTGGGCGCCCTGGTCGTGCGCGGCCACCTCGAACGCGCAGCGCGTCCGGGTCGAGGTCTTCTCGAAGATCAGCGCGATGTTGCGGCCCTCGAGGCGGCGCCGCTCCGTCCCGCTGTACCTGGCGGCCTTCAGCTCGGCGGCCAGGTCGATCAGGAAGCCGAACTCCTTCGGGGTGAGGTCCAGCTCGCGGACGAGGCTGCGCCCGCGCAGGTTGTAGGCCATCGGTCCCCGGTCTCCCGTTCGGCATGCCGCGAGGCCACCGGGCCACCCCGGTGACAGGGCGAGAGCTTCCCTGCGTCCCGGCGGGCGAAACTAGATCCACTCCGGCACCCGCCCCCGGTGCTGCGCCTTTACCGCTCCTTCACCCGCGCACCGGCGGCACCCCGCGCGGGCGCACCGGGCGGCGGACCTAAACTCATTGCCATGACAACCCCCGGAGACGGCGCCGTCGAGCTGGACGGGCTCGTCAAGCGCTATGGCACGGCGACGGCCGTGGACGGCCTGTCGTTCGGCGCCGCCCGGGGCGCCGTCACCGCGCTGCTCGGCCCGAACGGCGCGGGCAAGACCACCACGATCGAGATCTGCGAGGGCTTCCGCCGCGCCGACGCGGGCACCGTCCGCGTCCTCGGCCTGGACCCGGTCGCCGACGCGCGGGCCCTCAAACCGCGGGTCGGGGTGATGCCGCAGTCGGGCGGGGTGCCCGGCACCGCGAAGGGCGCCGAGTTCCTGCGGCTGGTCGCCTCGTTCCACGCCACCCCGCTGGACCCCGCGGCGCTGCTGGAGCGGCTCGGCCTCACCGAGCACGCCCGCACCCCGTTCCGGCGGATGTCGGGCGGGCAGCAGCAGCGGCTGTCGCTGGCCGTCGCCGTGGTCGGCCGGCCCGAGCTGGTGTTCCTGGACGAGCCCACCACCGGCCTCGACCCGCAGGCGCGGCACGCCACCTGGGAGCTGATCGAGGAGCTGCGCGCGGCCGGGGTGTCGCTGGTGCTCACCACGCACAACATGGAGGAGGCCGAGCGGCTCGCCGACCGGGTCGTGATCGTCGACCACGGCAAGGTCGTCGCCGAGGGCAGCCCGCAGGAGCTGACCGGCGCCGAGCGGCAGCTGCGCTTCCGCGCCCGTCCCGGCCTCGGCCTGGAGGAGCTGCTGTCGGCGCTGCCCGCCGGCAGCGCCGCCAAGGAATCTCCTGCCGGGCACTACCTGATCGAGGCCGACGTCCGGCCGGAGCTGCTCGCCACCGTCACCGCCTGGTGCGCCTCGCACGGCGTGCTGACCGAGGACCTGCGCATCGAGCGCCGCACGCTGGAGGACGTCTTCCTCGAACTGACCGGACGGGAGCTGCGCTCATGACCACCACTCCGGCCGCGCTGGACCTGTCGCCCGCGCCGGGCGCCGTCCCGCTGCCGCGGATGATCCTGGCGCAGGCCGCCTACGAGTTCCGGGCCGTGGTGCGCAACGGCGAGCAGCTGCTGCTCACCCTGATCATCCCGGTGGTGCTGCTGACGCTGTTCAGCGCCACCTCGCTGCTGGACCTCGGGTCCGGCCGCCGGGTCGACTTCCTCGCCCCCGGCATCCTCGCGCTCGCGGTGATGTCCACCGCGTTCACCGGGCAGGCGATCGGCACCGGCTTCGAGCGCCGCTACGGCGTGCTCAAGCGGCTCGGCGCCACGCCGCTGCCGCGCGGCGGCCTCATCGCCGCCAAGACGCTGTCGGTGGTCGCCGTCGAGACCCTGCAGGCGGTCGTGGTGTGCGCGGTCGCGCTGGCGCTCGGCTGGCACCCGCACGGCGACCCCGTCTCGGTGATCGTCCTGCTGCTGCTCGGCACGGCCGCGTTCAGCGGGTTCGGGCTGCTGATGGCCGGGACGCTGCGCGCCGAGGCCACCCTCGCCGCCGCCAACCTGGTGTACATCCTGCTGCTGGCCGTCGGCGGCGTGGTGTTCCCGCTCGACAAGTTCCCCGGCGGCGTCCGGGACGTGCTGGAGCTGCTGCCCGTCGCGGCGCTCGCGGACGGGCTCCGCCAGGTGCTGCGGCACGGCGCGGCGTTCCCCGGCAAGCCGCTGCTGGTCCTCGCGGTGTGGGCGGTCGCCGGCCTCGCCCTCGCCGCCCGCTTCTTCCGCTGGGAGTGATCGTTGGCACTCGCCGAGGCCCCCGGGTCCTATGGTGCGGCGGGCCGTGCGGCCCGCCGCGTCCGCACGCTGTCGCTCGGCTCGGTGCCGCCGCCCGCCATGATCCTGCTCGGCATCGTGTCCGTGCAGGTCGGGGCGGGCCTGGCCAAGCACCTGTTCGAGCGGCTGCCGCCGACGTCGGTGGTGTCGATCCGGCTGCTCGCGTCGGCGCTCGTGCTGGGCTTCCTCGCCCGCAAGGGGCTGCGGACGATCCTGCGCGACCACTCCTGGACGAGCCTGGCGGTCGTCGCGGGGTACGGGATCGCGCTCGCGGGCATGAACTTCGCGTTCTACCAGGCGCTGTCCCGCATCCCCCTGGGCGTCGCGGTGACCATCGAGTTCCTCGGGCCGCTGTCGGTCGCCATCGCCGGCTCGCGCCGTCCCCGGGACCTGCTGTGGGTGGCCCTGGCGGGCGCGGGCGTGCTGATGCTCGCCCGCGGCGGCGGCGAGGTCGGCCTCGCCGGCATCCTGTTCGCGCTGCTCGCCGCGGTCGGCTGGGCGGCCTACATCCTGCTCACCGCCGCCACCGGCCGCCGGATCCCCGGCACCACCGGCCTCGCGCTCGCCAGCGTCATCGGGACGCTGGTCATGCTGCCGGGCGGCATCGCGGCCGGCGGCGGCGCCGTGCTCGACCCGTGGCTGCTGCTGATCGGGCTCGGGGTGGGACTGCTGTCGTCGGTCATCCCCTACTCGCTGGAGCTGGAGGCGCTGCGGCGGGTGCCCGCCCGCGTGTTCGGCATCCTGATGAGCCTCGAACCCGCCGTCGCCGCGCTGGTGGGCGTGGTCGTGCTCGGCGAGATCCTCACCGGGCGGCAATGGGCCGCCATCGCCTGCGTCATCGTGGCCTGCGCGGGCGCCACGCGGGGGCAGAAGGAACCGCCCGGGGCACCGGAGGCGTGATACGCGTGGCAGGATCGGTGGAAGGATGATCGCAGCACCGTCGCCGTGGAGGGGAGCCGCCGTGACCGGCCGGACCGATGACCAGGGACTGCCGCCGGAGTTCTTCGAGGCGGGGTCGGCGTCGTTCGTCGACTTCCTGCGCCTGCACTCGCCCGGCCTGCTGCCCGTCAACCGGGTGCCGGGCGCCGGGACCGTCCC
Source organism: Actinomadura sp. NTSP31 (assembly GCF_041951385.1). Lineage (NCBI taxonomy): Bacteria > Bacillati > Actinomycetota > Actinomycetes > Streptosporangiales > Thermomonosporaceae > Actinomadura > Actinomadura sp. NTSP31. The sequence goes on from NZ_JBGNUT010000034.1 coordinate 109,778, forward strand.
GGAGCTGCCGCACGGCACCACCGTGCTGGCGCTGACGTTCCCGGGCGGGGTGATGATGGCCGGGGACCGCCGCGCCACCCAGGGCAACCGCATCGCCAACCGCGAGCTGGACAAGGTCCAGCGGGCCGACGAGTACTCCGCCGTGGCCTTCGCCGGGACGGTGGGGCTCGCGCTGGAGATGGTCCGGCTGTTCCAGGTCGAGCTGGAGCACTACGAGAAGATGGAGACGGTCCCGCTGTCGCTGCCGGGCAAGGCCCGCCGGCTCGGCGCCGTCATCCAGGCCAACCTGGCCCAGGCCATGCAGGGCCTCGCGGTCGTCCCGCTGTTCGCCGGGTTCGACCCCGACTCCGCCGACGCGCGGATCTACACCTACGACATCACCGGCGCCCCGCAGCTCGCCCGCGACTACCACGCGGACGGCTCCGGCTCGCCCTACGCGCTGGGCGCGATGAAGAAGCTGTACCGGCGCGACCTGTCGCTGGAGGACGCCGCGACGGTGTGCGTCCAGGCCCTGTACGACGCGGCCGAGGACGACTCGGCCACCGGCGGCCCCGACCCGGCCCGCCGCATCTACCCGACGATCGCGGCCGTGACCGCGGACGGGTACCGGCGGCTGCCCGAGGAGCAGGTCGCCGCGATCTCCGCCGAGGTGCTGGAGGGCCGGATGAGCGCCCCGGACGGCCCGGTCGCGCCGCTGCGCTGACCCGCCGGTGACGCGGGGCGGAGCGGGGTCACGGCTCGACTGCGCTCCGCGGCCCCGCCGCCTCCGGGAACGTCGTACCCGGCTCATAGACTCGGCCCCATGGCACGCGCGAACGACGAGGCCGCCGCCCTCATCCAGGAGCTGGCCGACCTGCTCTCCATCACCGGCGGCGACGCCTTCAAGATCCGGGCGTACGAGAAGGCCGCGCGGGCGATCGCGGGCCACCCCGACGACATCTCCGGGCTCGACCTGGCCGGGCTGCGCACGATCCCCACGGTCGGCGAGGCGATCGCCAAGAAGGTGCTCGACTACAACACCACCGGGACGATCCGGCAGGTGGAGGAGCTGCGCACGCAGATCCCCGCCGGTGTCCGGGCGCTGACCGCGATCCCGACGCTCGGCCCGAAGAAGGCCCTGGCCGTCTACGAGGAGCTCGGGATCTCGTCGGTCGACGAGCTGGCCGACGCCATCGGGGAGGGCCGGCTGCGCGGGCTGAAGGGCTTCGGCGCCAAGACCGAGGAGAACATCCTGCGCGGCATCGAGCTGATGCGCAGCTCCGGCGAGCGGGTCCTGGTCGACGCGGCGGCGGGCGTCGCCGACGAGATCGTCGCGGCGCTGTCGGCGCTGCCGCAGGTCGAGCGGTGCGCGCACGCGGGGTCGCTGCGCCGGATGCGCGAGACGATCGGCGACGTCGACGTGCTCGCGGCGTCCACCGACCCGCACCCGATCATGGCGGCGTTCACCGCGCTGCCGCTCGTCGCCGAGGTGATCGCCGGCGGCGACAAGAAGACCTCGATCCGCACCGACCGGGGCCTGCAGGTCGACCTGCGCGTCGTCCCGCCGGAGTCGTGGGGCGCGGCGCTGCAGTACTTCACCGGCTCGCAGGCGCACAACATCCGCACCCGCGAGATCGCGGTGAAGGCGGGGCTGAAGCTGTCGGAGTACGGCCTGTTCGAGGCCGAGTCCGGCGACCTGATCGTGTCCGGCACCGAGGAGGAGGTCTACGAGCGGCTCGGCCTGCCGTGGATCCATCCCGCGCTCCGCGAGGACACCGGGGAGGTCGAGGCGGCGCTGAAGGGCGAACTGCCCCGCCTGGTCACCGTCGAGGACCTGCGCGGCGACCTGCACAGCCACACCGACCTCACCGACGGCATCGCCTCCCTGGAGGACATGGTCGCCGCCGCGGCCGGCCGCGGCCTGGAGTACTACGCGATCACCGACCACGCGCCGAACCTGTTCATGCAGCGGATGACGGACGAGAAGATGCTCGCCCAGCGCGAGCAGGTCCGCGAGCTGCAGAAGAAGTACCCGGGGATGGCGCTGCTGCACGGCACCGAGCTGAACATCGACCCGGACGGCGAGGTCGACTGGGACGCCGGTTTCCTGGCCGGGTTCGACATCTGCGTCGCGTCCGTCCACTCGCACTTCACCCAGGACGAGGCGGCCATGACGCGGCGGCTCGTCCGCGCCTGCGAGAACCCGCACGTCCACGTGATCGGGCATCCGACGGCGCGCAGCATCGGCCGCCGCCCGCCGGTGAACGCCGACTGGGACGAGGTGTTCCGCGCCGCCGCCCGCACCGGCACGGCGATGGAGATCGACTCCTTCCCCGACCGGCTCGACCTGCCCGCCGACCTGGTCCGCCGCGCCAAGCGGTTCGGGGTGCGGTTCTCCGTGGACACCGACGCGCACTCGCTCGGGCACCACCGCAACATCCGCTACGGCGTCGGCACCGCCCAGCGCGGCTGGCTCACTCCCGACGACGTCGTCAACACCTGGCCGCTGGAGCGCCTGCGCGAGTTCCTCGGCAAGGCGTGAGCCGTTTCCCCGGCAGGGCCTGAGCCGTCCGGGAGCCGTTCAGGCGGGCTGCGGGGCCTCGGCGGGACGCGCGGCCACCGGCCGCGGCGACGCGGCCGGCATGGGGCCGCGGTCGCGCAGCGCGAAGAAGAGGCGGAACGCCGCGATCCACATCAGCACCGCGCCGAGCATGTGCAGCAGCACCAGCCCGGCCGGGACGCCCAGGAAGTACTGGGCGTAGCCGACGGCGCCCTGCGCGACGATCAGGCCGATCAGCTCCAGCGCGCGCCGCTTGGCCGCCGCCGGGCCGCCGGTGCGGTACAGCACGATGGTGAGCGCGATGGTGAACGCGATCGTGACCCAGGCGATCTCGCCGTGGATGCGCGCCACGTCCTGGATGTCGAAGCCGTAGCGGCGGGACGAGGCGTCGCCGGCATGCGGTCCGGTGCCGGTGACGACGGTGCCCGCGACGAGCACGGCCGCGGCGGCGATAAGCAGCAGGGCGGCGAGGCGGCGCGTCCAGGGGCCGGCGAGGGGCCGGGCCGGGGCGTCGCCCTCCCCCGCGCGCACCCACAGCGCCACGCAGAACACCAGCAGGGCGGGCGAGACGAGGAAGTGCGCCGACACCGCCGCCGGGTTCAGGTCGGTGAGCACCACGATGCCGCCGATGACGGCCTGCGCGACGACGCTCATCGGCTGGGCGAGCGACCACCACACCAGGTCGCGGCGGCGCGGGACGAGCCGCAGCGCGGCCACGAACACCAGCACGCCGATGGCCAGCACCACGAAGGTGATCAGCCGGTTGCCGAACTCGACCGCCATGTTGAAGGCGTGGTGGTCGGCGTTGCGGGTGGGCACGAGGCTGTCGCCGGAGCAGCGCGGCCATTCGGGGCAGCCGAGGCCGGACTCGGTGAGCCGGACCAGGCCGCCGCTGACCACGATCACCACGTTCCCGATGACGCCGAGCAGCGCCAGCAGCCGCACCGACCCCGGGGTCGGGCGCCACACGGCGTCCCGGGCACGGATCAGCGGGTTCGTCGACGACTTTCGCTCCACCACGCGTCAATCGTATGGCCGCCGTCCGGTGCCCCCGACGCACCCCCCGGTTACCGCGCGTACGGGCCGGGCGGTGGCGGCGGCAGGAAGCCGGACGGGCCCTGCGGCGCCCAGGGCGGCGCCCCGGCCGCGGGCCCGCCGCGGCGCGGCGGCGTGCGCAGGAACGCCTGCCTGGCCAGCGACATCAGCTCCAGCAGGGAGTCGCGGCGGGTGGCGAACCAGTGCGGCTCGGCGTTGCCGCGGTCGGCGCGCTTGTGCAGCAGCGCCAGCTCGGTCGCGGCGAGCTGGTAGTCGACCATGGCGCGGGCGGCGGGCCGCCCGCCGGGACGGGATGGACCGCAGCATCCGCACGTCCTGCGGCGTGACGAGGCCGGTGCCGGCGTACACCGGCAGGTAGGCCTCGATGCGCCGGACGGTGTGCCGGCGCTCGACCGTGACGATGACGATCAGCGTGACCAGGACGCCGAAGTCGAGGAGGTAGACGACGCCGAGGCCGCCGAGGCCGAAGGTGGTGGCGCCGTTCCACAGCCCGTGCAGGATCATCGCGCCGATCAGCCCGGCGGCGGGCGCGAGGAGCTGGCCGCGCCGGTGGGTGGCGGCGTAGGCGACGCCGAGGCCGGTCATCGAGGTGAACAGCGGGTGGCTGAGCGGCGCGATCAGGCCGCGCAGGATGAACACCGCCTGCAGCTGCTGGGCGCCGCCGTCCTCGAAGGCGCGCATGTAGTAGGTGATGTTCTCCATCATCGCGAAGCCGAGGCCGACCATGGCGGCGTAGATGATGCCGTCGGCGAAGCCGTCGATCTCGTTGCGGCGGAACCACAGCATGCCGATCAGCACGGCGCCCTTGAGCGACTCCTCGATGACCGGGGCGCCGAACGTCGCGCTGACGATGTGCCCCTTGACCTCGCCGAAGATCGGGATGGTGACGTACAGCAGGCCGAGCGTGTTGAGCACCAGCGCACCGAACACCGCCACGCCGGCGCCCCACATGAACGCGAAGAGCAGGGCGCGCGGCGGCTCGGGCTCCAGCCGGTCCAGGGTGAGGGCGAGCGCCACCAGCGCCGGGATCGGCAGGATCGCCAGGACCACGCCGACCCAGAACCCGGCGCCGCCCGACAGCACGTCGGCGGCGAGCGCGAGCACCACGCACAGCGACGAGACGGTCAGCCCGACGATCAGCCCGACCGGGGGCCGGCCCGGGATCCGGCCTTCCAGCACCGCCTTGGGGTCCACACGCGCCATGACGTGAGCGTAACGGGTCGGTGCGGGCCCGTGCCCGGCCGTCAGTGCAGGAGCGGGTCGACGGCGACGGCGGTGAACAGCAGCGCCAAGTAGACGTTCGACAGGTGGAAGAAGCGCATCGGCCGCAGGTGGACCCCCGTCACACCGGCGCGGACGGCCTTCAGCAGCCGGTGCCCCTCGCCGAGGAAGACCAGGCCGAGGACGACGGCGACGGCCCCGTACACCGGGCCCATCCCCGCGACGGGCCACAGTACGAGCGAGCACGCGACGGTGGCGTAGGTGTAGACCAGGCTCTCGGTGATGACGCGGCGCTCGGTCGCCACGACGGGCAGCATCGGCACCTTGGCGACGGCGTAGTCCTCGCGGTAGCGCATCGCGAGCGTCCAGGTGTGCGGCGGCGTCCAGAGGAACACCACGCCGAACAGCACGAACGGCGTCCAGGCGAGGCCGTTGGTGATCGCCGTCCAGCCGATGAGCACCGGCATGCAGCCGGCGATGCCGCCCCACACGACGTTCTGCGACGTCCGCCGCTTGAGCAGCAGCGAGTACACGAAGACGTAGAACAGGATCGCGAACAGCGACCCGGCGGCCGACAGCGGGTTGACCGTGAAGAAGAACCCGGCGGTGGACACCAGCGCCAGCGTGATCCCGAACACCAGGGCGCGGGCCGGGGTGACCTGCGCGCGGGCCAGCGGGCGGCGCCGGGTGCGGCGCATCTTGACGTCGATGTCGCGGTCGATGTAGCAGTTGATCGCGTTCGCGGCGCCGGCCGACATGGCGCCGAAGGAGAAGGTCAGCAGCACCGTCGACAGCGGCGGCAGGCCGCGCTGGGCGAGGAACATCACCGGGATCGTGGTGATCAAGAGCAGCTCGATCACGCGCGGCTTGGTGAGCGCCACGTAGGCGCGCACGCTCGCGCCGATCGAGCCGCGGGCCTCGGCCGCCGGCTCGGGCACGGCAAGCGCCCCCGGCGCCTGCCCGTCGAGCGGCACCGGCTCGTCGAGCTCGACCCCGCGCTTGTTACTGAGCACCGTCACAATCGGGTCCACGTCCAACTAGGCATGAGGAAATCGCGTCCCACCTCGGCGGCGCCCCCGCGATCCGGGCCGGCCTCGGTCGAGTGCAACTTCGGCTTGGTGATCCTGCTTCGGTCTGGCGACCGCGGCCGCCGTCGCCGGCCGCGCCATCACTGTAGTCCGACCCCTCCCGGGGGCGTGCACCGGGGCACCGGACGCGCCGGTCCGGGCCCCGGCGCCGCCTCCGCCGGCCGCCGGGGGCGCGATGCCGATCCCCCTTCGGTTCACCCGTGCGGGGGGTTAGTCGGCGAGCCGATCGGGCAAGGGTGCAGGAAGCGGCGCGGACCTGGCGCGGGCGGCGGCGCCCTTTCGCCGTGTTCCCGCTCTCGCCTGCGTCGGCCCGGCCGCGCGATAGGCTCGCCGAGGGCGCGGCATGATCTTCGCGAGGCCACGGACGAGGTGGCCGCAAGGGGGCCCGAGGGGAAGACGGAGGTGCCGCCGGATGTTGCGGCACAGCGGGGCCGCGGCACGGAAGCCGGTCATGCCGCGCGGCGGCACATCGCTAATGAACTCTGTACGAAAGCGGTTCGAGAGGAGCCTGGCGTTCCGTGAGCAGGGACAGCAGCACGTTTGAATGGTCCGACCTGGACCGGCGGGCGGTGGACGTCATCCGCGCCCTCGCCATGGACGCGGTCGAGGAGGCGGGCTCCGGCCACCCCGGTACGGCCATGAGCCTCGCGCCGGCCGCCTACCTTCTTTTCCAGCGCTACCTTCGGCACGACCCGACGGACCCGGACTGGGCCGGCCGCGACAGGTTCGTCCTGTCCTGCGGGCACTCCAGCCTGACCCTTTACATCCAGCTCTACCTGTCGGGCTACCCGCTGACGCTGGACGACCTGAAGTCGCTGCGCAAGTGGGGCAGCCTCACCCCCGGCCACCCCGAGCACGGGCACACCGCGGGCGTGGAGACCACCACCGGGCCGCTGGGGCAGGGCATCGCCAACGCGGTCGGGATGGCGATGGCCGCCCGCCGCGAGCGCGGCCTGTTCGACCCGGACGCGCCGGCGGGCGAGTCCCCCTTCGACCACACCATCTGGGCGTTCGCGTCCGACGGCGACATCGAGGAGGGCATCAGCCACGAGGCGAGCGCGCTGGCGGCCCACCAGCGGCTCGGCAACCTGGTCCTGCTGTACGACGACAACCACATCTCGATCGAGGACGACACCGCGATCGCGCTGTCGGAGGACGTGCGGGCCCGCTACGAGGCCTACGGCTGGGACGTCCACCACGTCGACTGGACCGTGAACGGCGACTACGAGGAGAACGTGGCCGCGCTGGCGGCGGCGTTCGACGCGGCCAAGGCCGAGACGTCCCGCCCGTCGTTCGTCGCGCTGCGGACCATCATCGGGTGGCCGGCGCCGAACAAGAAGAACACCGGCAAGGCCCACGGCTCCGCGCTGGGCGCCGACGAGATCGCCGCGACCAAGCGGATCCTCGGGCTGGACCCGGCCGAGTCGTTCATCGTCCCCGACGACGTGCTGGCGCACGCCCGCGAGGTGTCGGACCGGGGCCGCGCGCTGCGCGCGGAGTGGGACAAGGCGTTCCAGGCGTGGCGGTCGGCGAACCCCGGGCGCGCCGCCGAGTACGACCGGATCAGCGGCCGCCACCTGCCCGCGGGCTGGGAGGCGAAGCTGCCGGAGTTCCCGGCCGGCAAGGAGGTGGCGACGCGCGCCGCCTCCGGCGAGGTGCTGGGCGCGCTGGCGCCGGTGCTGCCGGAGCTGTGGGGCGGCTCCGCCGACCTGGCCGAGAGCAACAACACCACGATGAAGGGCGAGCCGTCCTTCATCCCCGAGGAGTTCCAGACCAAGGAGTTCCCCGGCGGCCGGTACGGCCGGACGCTGCACTTCGGCGTCCGCGAGCACGCGATGGGCGCGATCTGCAACGGCATCGCGCTGCACGGCGGGACGCGCCCGTACGGCGGCACCTTCCTGATCTTCAGCGACTACATGCGGCCGGCGGTCCGGCTGGCGGCGCTGATGAAGCTGCCGGTCACCTACGTGTGGACGCACGACTCGGTCGGGCTCGGCGAGGACGGCCCGACGCACCAGCCGGTCGAGCACCTGTGGGCGCTGCGCGCGATCCCGGGGCTGGACGTGGTCCGCCCGGCGGACGCCAACGAGACCGCGGTCGCGTGGCGGACCGTCCTGGAGCACACCGACCGGCCCGCGGGCCTCGCGCTGACCCGGCAGAAGCTGCCGACGCTGGAGCGCGGCGGCGAGATCGCGTCCGCCGACGGCGCCGCGAAGGGCGGCTACGTGCTGGCCGACGCCGAGGGCGGGCAGCCTGAGGTGATCCTGATCGCGACCGGCAGCGAGGTGCAGCTGGCGCTGGAGGCGCGGGCGACGCTGCAGGCGCAGGGCACCCCGACCCGCGTGGTGTCGATGCCGTGCGTGGAGTGGTTCGAGGAGCAGAGCGACGCCTACCAGCAGCAGGTGCTGCCGCCGGGAGTGCGGGCGCGCGTGTCGGTGGAGGCCGGCGTGGCGCTCGGCTGGCGGACCTACGTGGGCGACGCCGGCGAGTCGGTGTCGCTGGAGCACTTCGGCGCGTCCGCCGACTACAAGACGCTGTTCGAGCAGTTCGGCCTCACCGCGGAGCGCGTCGTCGCGGCGGCGAAGGCCAGCCTGATCAGGGCCGGCGTCAAGGAGGCGGGACGCGGCACCACCACGGGCAACTAGGGCCGGCGGGGCGCCCGTCCCGCCGGCCCTAGTTGCC
>NZ_JBGNUT010000035.1:0-115807 GCF_041951385.1 Actinomadura sp. NTSP31
GCGCCCGGCCCGGCCGGCCCCCCCGGAACACAGGCGACGAGGAGAAAGCGATGACTGAGATCCTGAAGGCCCTCTCGGACGAGGGCGTGTCGATCTGGCTGGACGACATCAGCAGGGAGCGGCTGCGCAGCGGGAACCTGGAGCAGCTGGTCAAGGACAAGCACGTCGTCGGCGTCACCTCCAACCCGACGATCTTCGCCAAGGCGCTGAGCAAGGGCGACGCCTACGACGACCAGGTCCGCGACCTGGCCGTGCGCGGCGTGGACGTCGAGGAGGCGTCCCGGGCGATCACCACCTACGACATCCGCTGGGGCTGCGACGTGCTGCGACCGGTCTACGAGCGGACCGACGGGCTGGACGGCCGGGTGTCGATCGAGGTCGACCCGCGGCTGGCCCGGGAGACCGAGAAGACGGTCGCCGAGGCGCGGGCGCTGTGGTGGATGGTGGACCGGCCCAACCTGTTCATCAAGATCCCGGCGACCGAGGAGGGCCTGCCCGCGATCACGGCGGCGCTGGCGGAGGGCATCAGCGTGAACGTGACGCTGATCTTCTCGCTGGAGCGCTACGGCAAGGTCATCGACGCGTTCTTCGAGGGCATGGAGAAGGCCCGCGCGAACGGGCACGACCTGTCGAGGATGGCGTCGGTGGCGTCGTTCTTCGTCAGCCGGGTCGACACCGAGATCGACAAGCGGCTCGACAAGATCGGCACGGAGGACGCCAAGAAGCTGCGGTCCAAGGCGGGCCTGGCGAACGCGCGGCTGGCGTACGCGCTGTACGAGGAGAAGTTCGGCACCGACCGGTGGAAGGCGCTGAAGGACGCGGGCGCCCGCCCGCAGCGTCCGCTGTGGGCCTCGACCGGCGTGAAGGACCCGAACCTCGCCGACACCCTGTACGTGGACGAGCTGGTCGCGCCCGGCACGGTCAACACCATGCCGGAGGCGACGCTGGTGGCGGAGGCCGACCACGGGCAGCTGCGCGGCGACACCGTCCGGGGCGCCTATGACGACGCCCGCGCGCACATGGCGGCGCTGAAGGACGCGGGCGTCGACTACGACGACGTCGTGCGGGTCCTGGAGGAGGAGGGCGTCGAGAAGTTCGAGGCGTCCTGGAAGGAGATGCTCGGCTCCATCAGCGGCGAGCTGAAGGACAAGGGCGCGTGACGTCGGTGGTGACCGCCGGGGGGATCTCGGTCACCATCCGCGGCGCCGTCGTCGACGAGAGCGAGACGGTCCTGGACCGTCTCGCCTCCGACGGCGTGCCGAGCTCGCTGGCGTCCCGCAACGCCAAGCTGTGGGGCCCGGACGCGGCCCCGCTGGCCGCGCGCCGGCTCGGCTGGCTCGGCCTGCCGGAGACGTCCCGCTCGCTGCCGGCCCGGCTCGCCGGCCCGGCGGAGCAGTTCCGCGACGCCGGCCTGGACCGGATCGTGCTCGCGGGCGCGGGCGGTTCCGTCGTCGCCGCGGAGGCGATCCACCGCACCTTCGCCGAGGACGCGGCCCGCACCGGGCCGGGCGCCGAGCTGGTCGTCCTCGACACCACCGATCCGCACGAGGTCTCGGGGGTGCTCGCGGGCGACCTCGGCCGGACGCTGGTGGTCGTCGTCGGCGACGACATCGAGGCGCAGGCGCTGCGCCGCGTCTTCGGGCGGGCGTTCGCCGAGGCGGGGCTCGACCGCGCGGAGCTGGCCCGCCGCTTCGTGGTCGTGGCCGAGCCCGGATCGGCGCCCGAGCGCGCCGCCCGCGAGGTCGGCCACCACTTCGTGGAGGCCGAGACCGACGTCGACGGCCGCTACGGGGCGCTCGGCACGGCCGCGCTGGTGCCCGCCGCGCTCGCCGGGGTGGACGTGCTGGCGCTGCTGGACGACGCGAACCGGCTGGCCGGGGTGCTGCGGCAGCCCTACGACAACCCGGCGCTGGCGTTCGGCGCCGCGCTCGGCTCGTCGGCGCTCGGCGGCCGCGACAAGCTCGTCGTCGCCGACCACGGCTCCGGCCTTCACGGCTTCGCCGGCTGGGCGGAGCAGCTGGTGGCGGGCGCGCTCGGCAAGGACGGCCGGGGCCTGCTGCCGGTCGTGGTGGAGGGCGTGGAGTCCCCCGGGTTCGAGCTGACCGGCGACCTGCGCCGGGTGATCCTCGGCCGCCGCCCGGACGAGCCCGGCCCGGGCCGCGAGGCGGGGGTGAGCGTGACGGGCCCGCTCGGCGCGCAGTTCCTGCTGTGGGAGTACGCGACGGCGGTGGCGGCCCGCGTCATGGGCGTCGACCCGTTCGCCGAGCCGGACGTCGGCGAGTCGCGGGAGAGCACGGCCGCGCTGCTGCGCTCGGAGGAGGGCGCCGCCCCGACGGTGGTGCGCCGCCCGCCCGCGCTGGTGTCGGACGCGGTGGAGGTGCACGCGCCGGAGGAGGCGCTGCGCGGCGCCAAGACGCTGACCGAGGCGCTGGAGGCGGTCGTGGAGGACGTCCCGGACGGCGGTTACCTGGCCGTCCTGGCCTATCTGGACCGCTCGGGGGACGCGTCCGCCGCCGGCCTGCGCCCGCTGCTGGCGGCGCGGAGCGCGAAGCTGCGCAGGCATCCGGCGCCGGTCACCTTCGGCTGGGGGCCGAGGTGCCTGCACGCGACCGGCCAGTATCACAAGGGCGGCCCGCGCAACGGCACGTTCCTGCAGGTCACGGGCGCCGTCACGGCGGACGTCCCGGTGCCCGGACGGCCCTACACGCTCGGCGAGCTGCAGCTGGCGCAGGCGTTCGGGGACCAGCGGGTGCTGCGCTCGCTCGGCCGTCCCGCGTTCCGGCTGCACCTGCGCGACCGCGCCGAAGGCCTCGCTCAACTCGCCGAGGCGCTCGCTTAATCCGCGTCCGGTTCGGCAACGGAACGCAGAAGATCGATGGAGATGGTCGCGGATGCCCTTTCTCTCCTGAAACGATGGGGGGCAGGAGGGAAGCGTGTCCGGATTCGACGTACTGACGCGCGGCGACGTGCTGGACTCGGCGCTGCAGGCGAGGGACTACCTCGTCGGCTGCGGCGTTCCGGGGGCGCTCGCCGCGAAGGACCCTCGGCTGTGGGGACGGCGCGCGGTCGACCACAGCAGGCTGGGCTGGCTCGACCTGCCGTTCGCCTCGCGCGGGCTGCTGCGGCAGATCGACGGGCTGGTCGCCGAGGCGCGCTACTCCGGCCTCGACCACATCGTGCTGATCGGCGTGGGGGCGGAGAGCCTGGCCGCGCAGGCGATCATGGAGGCGCACGCGCCGGCGCTGGCCGGCGGGGGCGGCGCGTCCGGCGGCCCGGCGGCCGGGCTCACCGTGCTGGACGGCAGCGACACCGCCGCGCTGGCGTTCGCGCTGGAGCGGCTCGACCGGACGCTGGTGGTGCTGGCCAGCAAGGCGGGCGTGTCGCTGGAGGGCGACGCCTACCGGCGGATCTTCGCGGGCGCGTTCCGCGAGCGGGGCCTGTCGGAGCGGGAGATCGCGGGCCGGTTCCTGGTGATCACCGACCACGGCAGCCCCCTGCACGACTTCGCCCGCCAGTGCGGGTACCGGATCGGGCTCACCGATCCGTACCTGCCGGGGCATTTCGGCGCGCTGTCCGCGTACGGCCTGGTCCCGTCGGTGCTGGCGGGGGCCGACGCGGAGCGGCTGCTGGAGGAGGCGGCGTCGCTGGCGCCGTCGCTGGCCAAGGACGAGGACAACCCGGGGCTGCTGCTCGGCGCGGTCCTCGGCGGCTGCGCGCAGCAGGGATCGGCCGGCATCACCCGCGACAAGGTGATGATCCGCGAGCCGGGCGGCTCCGGCGCGCTCACCGCCTGGATCTCCCAGCTGCTGGCGGTCGGCACCGGCAAGCGCGGCCGGGGCGTGCTGGCGCTGGAGCCGCCGGGCGGCAAGGGCGGCTTCCCCGACCTGCACGGGATCGCGATCAATCCGCGGTCGGCGGCGCAGGAGGAGGCCGACACCTCGGTGTGGGCGCCGCTCGGCGCGCAGTTCCTGCTGTGGGAGTACGCGACGGCGGTGGCCGGGTGGCTGCTCGGCGTGAACCCTTTCGAGCAGGGCAGCACGGCGGTGCAGGAGGCCGAGGACGACGCGGCGACGCTGCTGCGCTCGGCCGGCGCCGGGCCGCTGCCCGCGGGGCGGCCGGTGTACGTCGAGGACGACATCGAGGTGCACGCCGACTTCGCGTGGCCGCCGGGCGCCGACCTCGGGACGGTGCTGGGCGGCCTGATCGCCTCGGTGCCCGCCGACGGCTACCTGGCGGTGCTGACGTACCTGTCGGGCGACTTCTCGGGCCGCTACCTGGCGCCGTCGCTGTCGCGCGCGGCGGGGCGGCCGGTCGTGTACGGGCCGGGCCCGGCCTATCCGCACGCCACGGGGCCGATCCACAAGGACGGGGCGGGCAACGGCGCGTTCCTGGTGATCACGGGTGATCCGGCGCCGGGCGACGCGCTGGCGGCGCATCCGGTGCCGGGGCGGCCCTACGGGCTGGCGAAGCTGCAGCTGGCGCGGGCGCTCGGGGAGGTCCGGGCGCTGCGGCAGCGCCGGCTGCCGGTGGTGCGGCTGCATCTGCGCAACCCGGTGGAGGGCGCGGGCCGGCTGATCGAGGCGGTGCGGGCGGTGGCGGGAGCCGGACCACGGCCGTGATCATGATTCGATCGTGATCATCATCACCGTCCCGGCGGGCGCCGCCGGGACGGATTCACGATGAAACGGCGTTTTCGGGGAAGCGGCTCTTGAGGAAGGCGACACTGTCATTACACGGGGTCGATGCACACAGGATGCGTGGTCTGATCGGATGCGAGTACAAGTGAGGGTAGGCAAGGTGCGAGAAGAGGGGGCAGCAACGTGACCGACGCAGCCAATCCGCTCCGGGATCCGCGCGACAAGCGCCTGCCGCGGGTGGCGGGGCCGTGCGTGCTCGTGCTGTTCGGCGTCACCGGGGACCTGTCGCGCAAGAAGCTGCTCCCGGCGATCTACGACCTGGCGAACCGGGGGCTGCTGCCGCCGGGCTTCTCGCTGGTCGGTTTCGCCCGCCGCGACTGGGAGAACGAGGACTTCCGCCAGATCGCCTACGAGTCGGTCAAGGCGCACGCGCGGACCCCGTTCCGCGAGGACGTGTGGACGCACCTGTCGGAGGGCATGCACTTCGTCCCCGGCGAGTTCAGCGACCCGGGCGCGTTCGACGCGCTGGCGATGGCGGTCAAGGAGCTGGACGAGAGCCGCGGCACCGGCGGCAACTACGCGTTCTACCTGTCGATCCCGCCGAAGTTCTTCCCGCAGGTCGTCGAGCAGCTGCAGCGCAGCGGGCTGGCGGACGACCGCAAGGAGGGCGCCTGGCGGCGGGTGGTGATCGAGAAGCCGTTCGGCCGGGACCTGAAGACGGCGCTGGAGCTGAACGACACGGTGCACCGCGTCTTCCCCGAGGAGTCGATCTTCCGGATCGACCACTACCTCGGCAAGGAGACGGTGCAGAACATCCTGGCGATGCGGTTCGCCAACACGATGTTCGAGCCGATCTGGAACCGCTCCTACGTCGACCACGTGCAGATCACGATGGCCGAGGACATCGGCATCGGCGGCCGGGCCGGCTACTACGACGGGATCGGCGCTGCCCGCGACGTCATCCAGAACCACCTGCTGCAGCTGCTGGCGCTGACGGCGATGGAGGAGCCGACGTCCTTCAGCGCCCAGTCCGTCCGCACCGAGAAGGCGAAGATCCTGTCGTCGGTGCGGGTGCCGGGCGACCTGACGGTCTCCACCGCGCGCGGCCAGTACGCGGCGGGCTGGCAGGGCGGCGTGAGCGTCAAGGGGTACCTGGAGGAGGAGGGCATCCCGGCCGACTCGCGCACCGAGACCTACGCGGCGGTCAAGCTGGAGATCGACAACCGCCGCTGGGCGGGCGTGCCGTTCTACCTGCGCACCGGCAAGCGGCTCAGCCGCCGGGTGACGGAGGTGGCGATGGTGTTCCAGCAGGCGCCGCACCTGCCGTTCTCGCACACCGACACCGAGGAGCTGGGGCAGAACGCGCTGGTGATGCGGGTGCAGCCGGACGAGGGCATCACGGTCCGGTTCGGCTCGAAGGTGCCCGGCACCTCGATGGAGATCCGGGACGTGAACATGGACTTCGCCTACGGCGAGTCGTTCACCGAGGCGTCGCCGGAGGCCTACGAGCGGCTGCTGCTGGACGTGCTGATCGGCGACCCGCCGCTGTTCCCGCGGCAGGAGGAGGTCGAGCTGTCCTGGCGGATCCTCGACCCGATCGAGGAGTACTGGGCGAGCCGCGGCGGCCTCGACCAGTACACGTCCGGCGGCTACGGGCCCGACAGCGCCGACGAGCTGATGGCGCGCGACGGCCGCGCCTGGAGGAGGCTCTGATGAACATCGACCTCACCGGCACCACCACCCGCAAGATCCAGGACGCGCTGACCCAGTCGCGGCACCTGATGGGCGGGCCCGCCGTCGGCATGGTGCTGACCCTGATCATCGTGACGGACGAGTCGGCGCAGTACGACGCGGTCCGCGCGGCGACGGAGGCGGCCCGCGAGCACCCGTGCCGGGTGCTGACGGTGATCTCCCGCGACCCGCGCGGCAACTCCTCGCGGCTGGACGCCGAGATCCGGATGGGCGAGACCGGCCCGGGCGAGACGGTGCTGCTGCGGATGTACGGGCCGCTGGCCGAGCACGCCGACTCGGTCGTGGTGCCGCTGCTGATGCCCGACACGCCGGTGGTGATCTGGTGGCCGGGCGGCAAGGTGCCGAAGTCGCCGTCCAAGAGCGGGCTCGGCAAGCTCGCGACGCGGCGGATCACCGACGCCTACGCGGCCCGCGACCGGCTCGGCACGCTCGCCCAGCTGGCCGGGAACTACAGCCCGGGCGACACCGACTTCGCCTGGACCCGGCTGACGTCGTGGCGGTCGCTGCTGGCCGCCTCGCTCGACCAGGACCACGAGGAGATCGTCTCCGGCGAGGTGATGGCGGAGCCGGACAGCCCGAGCGCGGAGCTGCTGGCGGCGTGGCTGTCGATCCGGCTCGGCGTCGCGGTGGGGCGGACGGTGTCGGAGGGCCCCGGCATCACCGGCGTCCGGCTGACGACGACCGGCGGCGACATCGTGATCGACCGGCCGGACGGCCGGGTCGCGACGCTGTGCCGTCCCGGCCAGCCGGACCGGCAGGTGGCGCTGATGCGCCGTCCGATGTCGGAGCTGCTCGCCGAGGAGCTGCGCCGGCTGGACCCCGACGAGGTGTACCGGGAGGCCGCGGCGCGCTTCGCCAAGGACCTGGCCGGCGGCGCCTCGGACGAGGGCGTGGCCAGCGAGCCGCTGTCGGGCACGCAGGAGGCCGCCGCGACGGAGAAGGCCGAGAAGGAGGCCGCGAAGGAGGGGCTGCCCGAGGCGCCGGCCTCCTCGGCGGCGAAGCCGTCCGGCGGGAAGCGGTCGTCGCGCGGCAAGTCGTCGGGGGGCGCGTGACTCCCCCGACGGTCCTGGTCCACCGCGATCAGGACCTGCTGGCGAAGGCGGCCGCGGCGCGGCTGGTGACGCGGATCGTGGACGTGCAGGCCGCGCGGGGCTCGGCGTCGGTGGTGCTGACCGGCGGCGGCGTCGGCACGGCGGTGCTGGCGGAGCTGGCCGCGACGGGCGCCCGCGACGCGATCGACTGGCGCCGGCTGGACGTGTGGTGGGGAGACGAGCGGTTCCTGCCGACCGGCGACCCGGAGCGCAACGAGACCGGTGCCCGCGCGGCGCTGCTGGACCACGTGGACCTCGACCCGGCGCGGGTGCATCCGATGCCGGCCTCGGACGGCCCGGACGGTGACGACGTGGAGGCCGCCGCCGAGCGGTACGCCGCCGAGCTGCGCGCGGCCGCCCGTCCCGAGGACCACGGCCCGGTCCCCTCGTTCGACGTGCTGATGCTCGGCGTCGGACCGGACGCGCACGTCGCGTCGCTGTTCCCGGAGATGCCGGCCGTGCGCGACGAGCGGCCGGTGGTGGCGGTGCACGGCGCTCCGAAGCCGCCGCCGACGCGGATCTCGCTGACGTTCCCGTCGCTGTGCGCCGCGCGTGAGGTGTGGGTGCTGGCGTCCGGGGAGTCGAAGGCGAAGGCGGTGCGGCTGGGGCTGTCGAAGGCCGGGCCGGTGCAGGTGCCGTGCGCGGGGGCGCGCGGCCGGCAGAGCACGCTGTTCCTGCTGGACCGTTCCGCGGCTGCGGAGCTTCCGCCCGGGATCGGGCGGATCGCCTCCCCCTGAGGCGTCGATCACGTCGTGGCCGGTGCCGCGCGGTGGGGTTCGCCGCGCGGCACCGGCCTTTCGCGGTTTCCCGGACGTTGCCCTACCTGGGGGAACCCTGTGCAAATCCCCGCATCCGCATACCGGGCCGTCGGCTGCGCATAACCTGACCATGAGGTACCGCTTGTCGAGGGTGAGGAGATCGGTGATGCGCAAGGGGCGTGCCGCTACGGCGGGGACGGCGATCATCGGGGCTTTGGCGATCTCCGTCGCCGGGTGCTCGTCCGGCGGCGGGGGCGACAAGGGCGGTGGTTCCGGTGGCGGCGGTGCCGGGGACGCCGCGAAGCTGGCCATCACCCCGGCGACCGGCACCAAGCAGGTGGCGCCCGACCAGCCCGTCATGGTGAAGGCCGACACCGGCAAGCTGACCGGCGTGACCCTGACCTACGGCAAGAACCAGAAGGCCGACGGCAAGCTGGCTCCGGACGGCAAGTCCTGGAGGTCGGCGTGGAATCTGCGTCCGTCCACCACGTACACGGTCACCGCGCACGGCACCGGCAAGGACGGCAAGCAGGTCACCACGACGTCCACCTTCACCACCCTGACGCCCGCCAAGAAGCTGGAGACCGGCATGTCGCCGCTGGACGGCGAGACGGTCGGTGTGGGGATGCCGGTGCAGCTGCTGCTGTCCAAGGCGGTGAGCACGAAGGCCGGCAAGCAGGCCGTGGAGAAGGCGCTGGAGGTCCGGATGTCCACGCCCGTGCAGGGCGCCTGGTACTGGATCAGCGACCGGGAGGTCGACTTCCGGCCCCGCGACTACTGGCCGTCCGGCGAGAAGGTGAAGGTCGTCGCGCACCTCGCCGGGCTGAAGGCCGGCGAGGGCATGTACGGCATGAAGGACCGCACGCTGAGCTTCACCGTGGGCCCCAAGCACATCACCACGGTCAGCGACGACACCCACCGCGCCAAGGTCACCGAGAACGGCAGGCTGGTGCGGACGATGAAGGTCAGCCTCGGCAAACCGGGGCACGACAGCTACAGCGGCACGATGATCGCGCAGGAGAAGGCGGCGCACATCGTCATGGACTCGGCGACGACCGGCGACCCGGGCGAGTACCGGATCCCGACGAGCTGGAACGTGCGGCTGACCTACAGCGGGACGTTCGTGCACTCCGCGCCGTGGTCGACGGGCGACCAGGGCGTCTCCGACGTCAGCCACGGATGCGTGAACGCCTCCCCCACCGACGCCAAGTGGTTCTACAACTTCACCAACCGGGGCGACGTCGTCAAGGTGACGGGGACGTCGCGGCAGTTGCAGTTCGGCAACGGCCCGACGCCCTGGGTGAAGTCGTGGAACGAGTGGCTGAAGGGCAGCGCGCTCGGCGCCCCGGTCACCGGCGCCCCGATGAGCTGATCCGGCGACCTCCGGGTCAGGCGGCCGCGAGGACGGCGATGCCGAGGGCGACCAGCAGGGCGACCTTCACGCCCTCCAGCGCCACGTAGTAGAGGTGCCCGCGGGAGCGGGGCAGGTCGGTCTCGCCCGCCAGCACCCGGTCCGAGCGCTTGTTCAGGCGGGGCCGGACGGCGCCGAGCTGCACGGCGAGCAGCACGGCCACGACGGCGGTGAGCACGACGATCGCCGCCGGGGGGCTCCCGGCGGCGACGGCCGCGGCGACCGCCACGGCCAGCGCGGTCTCGGCGAGGTTGAGCGCGCGGAAGACGATGCGGCCGATGCCGAGCCCGATCGGGATCGTCACGCCCGGCGCGCGGAACTTCAGGGGCGCCTCGAGGAACGAGATCCCGAGCACCATCCCGAGCCACAGGAAGGTCAGTGCGCCTGCCGTGGCGGCCGCGGTCGAGTTCATGGTCGTCATTCGCCTTTCGCAGGGGGCCGGCCGTCGGCCCGGAGGGGTGGATCAGGTGCGCCGGAGGCGGGCCAGGCAGGCGGCGGGCTCGGCGAACGGTTCGAGCGCCTCGGCCTCGACCGGCGCGTCCAGTTCGGCCAGCGCGCCGCGCATCAGGCCGAGGTGGACGTCGCAGACCAGGGGGCCGTACTCCTCGGCCAGTTCCAGGAACGGGCAGTGCCGCAGCCTGATGACGTCGCCGGCGAGGTCGGGGGCGAAGTCCAGGTCGGCGAGCAGGGCGGTGAGCCGCCCGGCGGCGTCGCCGGCGCTGACCCGCCCGAACGGCGGGGGCCGCTCGACCAGGTAGCGGCCCCACTCGCGGACGGCGCGCTCGGCCTCGCCGCGCGCCTCCGGCCCGGCCGCCGCGAGCCGGCTGAGCAGGATCTGCGCCAGCAGCCGGTAGCCGCGCGAGCCGCCGCGATCCATGCCGGGCCGGGCCGTGTAGACGGTGCGGGGCCGTCCGGGGCCGGCGGGGCGTTGGAGGGTCCGCTCGGCCGCGCCGTCCTCGACCAGGGCGTCCAGGTGGAAGCGCGCGGTGTTGGGGTGGACGCCGAGCCGCTCGGCGACGCCGGCGACGCCGAGCGGGGCGCCCGCCTCGCGCAGGGCGTCCAGGACCTCGCGGCGGCGGGGGCGTTCGGGGGCCACGGCCCTCCTTCCGGAGTTTTTCCAAATAGTACATGTAGTAATCGGCTCGCCCTCCCGCCGCCTGACGGCCCCTGCCGGGGAAGGGGTTGACATATTCTGATTGGCGTATCAATAATGAGGGCATGGCAACGAACCGGACGGGACGCAGGCCCACCGCCGAGGAGCGCCGCGAGCAGGTGCTCGAGGCGGGGATCAGCGTGTTCGCCGAGTTCGGCTACCACGCCGCGAAGACCTCCGACATCGCCAAGCGGGCCGGCATCTCCCAGCCCTACATCTACGCGCTGTTCGAGGACAAGAAGGCGCTCTTCCTCGCCTGCCTCGAGCGCGTCCGCCACCAGATGCGGGACGCGTTCGGCCGGGCCTGGCGGCCGAGCGCCACCCCCGAGGAGTCACTGGCCGCGATGGGCCGCAACTACCGGGCGTTCCTCGCCAACCCCGACTCCCCGCGCTGCCAGCTCCAGGGCTATGCCGCCTCCGCCGACCCCGAGATCCGCGACTTCATGCGCAAGGGCTTCATCGAGTCCGCCGACATGATCACGAAACTGTCCGGGGCCGACCGGGCGGCGGTGGTGCGGTTCATGGCCAGCGGCCATCTGCTCATCATCGGCACCGTCCTGGACCTCCCCGACCCCTACGTCCGGTCCTCGGCCGGCTGATCCCTCCGCGCGTCCCGCGTCCGCCCCGCCCGGGGCGGCCCTCGTCGGCCCACTTATTTATAGGTGTATCAATCAATGACCTGAAGGAGCCCGCAATGCCGTCCCCCCAGACCGCCGCCCCGCGCGGCACCACCGCACCCCCGTCCGCAGCCCCCGCCCCGTACCCGCGCCGCTGGTACACGCTCGGCGTGCTGTGCCTGTCGCTGCTCGTCATCGTCGTCGACACCACGATCGTCAACGTCGCCATCCCGACCCTCGCCTCCGCGCTCGGCGCCGGATCCGGCGCGCTGGCCTGGATCGTCGACTCCTACACCCTGGTCTTCGCGGCCCTGCTGCTGCCCGCCGGCGGCCTCGGCGACCGGTACGGGCGGCACCGCGCCCTCACCGCCGGGATGCTGGTCTTCGGCGCCGGGTCGCTCGGCGCGGCGCTGTCCTCCACCGCCGGGCAGCTGATCGCGGCCCGCGCCGTGATGGGCGTCGGCGCGGCCTTCATCATGCCCGCCACGCTGGCGCTGCTCACCGCCGTCTTCACCGACCCCCGCGAGCGCGCCAAGGCGATCGGCCTGTGGTCGGCCGTCAGCGGGCTCGGCGTCGCGATCGGCCCGACCGCCGGCGGCTGGCTGCTGCAGCGCTTCTCCTGGAGCGCGATCTTCGCGGTGAACGTGCCGATCGTCGCCGTCGCGCTGGTCGCGGGCCTGATCCTCGTCCCCGCCTCGGCCGCCCCGCACCGGCCCAGGATCGACGTGACCGGGGCCGTCCTCGCCGCCGCCGGGCTGGGCTCGCTCACCTACGCGGTCATCCAGGCCGGGGAGAGCGGCTGGGCCTCGTCCGGGACGCTGCTGCGGTTCGCCGCCGCCACCGTCCTGCTGGCCGCCTTCGGAGTCTCCCAGGTCCGCGGCGCGCACCCGATGCTCGACCTGGGCCTGTTCCGGGACGCCCGGTTCACCGCCGCCGCGCTGTCGGTGATGGTGCTGTTCTTCGGGCTGGCCGGCGTCACGTTCGTGCTCACCCAGATCTACCAGTTCGTCCTCGGCTACTCGCCGCTGGAGGCCGGGATCCGGTCGCTGCCCGGCGCGCTCGCGCTGACCGTCGCGTCCCCGCTCGGCACCCGGCTCGCCGCCCGCCACGGCATCCGCACGGCGATCACCGCCGGGATGCTGGCCGCCGCGGCGGGGCTCGCCTTCTTCGCCACCGCGTCCGGCGGCACCGGCTACCCGCACTACATGGCCGCGTCCGTCCTGGTGTGCGCGGGGATCGGGCTGACGATGTCGCCCGCCACCCAGTCGGTCATGTCGGCGCTGCCGCCCGCCAAGACCGGGATCGGCTCGGCGGTCAGCAACACCACCCGCAACCTCGGCACCGTCCTCGGCGTCGCGCTCGTCGGCAGCATCGCCGCGACCGTCTACACCGGCCGGATGCCGGACGGCCCGGCGGGCGAGTCGATCGGCGCCGCCGCCGGCACCGCCCGGCACCTGCCGGCCCCCGCCGCCGCGTCGCTGCGCGACACCGCCGCCGCCGCGTTCGTGCACGGCGCCGACATCGGCGTCCTCGCCACCGCCGCCGTCGTGCTGGTCACCGCCGCGCTGGCCGTCCGGCACCTGCCGGGCCGCCGGTGACCGTCCGCCCGTCGACCAAAGTCGATGCCCGCGCCGACCCTGGGCCACTCCGGGGCCGGCGCGGGCTCGCTAGCGTTGGCGGCATGGATCCCGGCCCCGCCCTCCTCCGCCTCGCGGGCCGGCTCGACCTGCGGCGCTCGCGGCGGGAGTGGCTCGGCGACCTCGGCGTCACCGCGGGGGCGGCGGCGCTGGGCCTGCTGCTCCTTCAGGGGACGATGGACGATCCCACGCCCGGCCAGCGGATCGTGGTCCCGCTGGACCTGTCGATGGGCGCGGCGTCCCTGGTGTTCCTCCTGCTGTTCCGGCGCCGCTTCCCGGTGGCCGTCGCGGTCACGATGATGTTCGTGCAGTGGACGGCCACGTCCACGCTGGGCACGGCCGCCGTCGCCATGTACTCGCTGGCGATGCTGCGCCCCTGGCGGACGCTCCTGCCGATCGCCGGCGCGAACACGGCGCTGATCGTGGGGCTCTTCTGGATCACCTCGCCCGGCGACCAGTTCCGCGCGGGCATCGTCATCTTCGGCCTGATCTACGCGGTGCTGATCACGACCGGGATGCTGGTGCGGTCCCGGCGGCAGCTCATCGCGTCGATGGAGGACCGGGCGCGCGCCGCCGAGGAGGGGCAGCGGCTGCGGGTGGAGGAGGCGCGGCTGCTGGAGCGCGAGCGGATCGCCCGGGAGATGCACGACGTCCTCGCGCACCGCATCTCGCTGCTGGCGGTGCACGCCGGGGCGCTGGAGTTCCGCCCGGACGCGCCCGCCGACCAGCGCGCCGCCGCCGGGATCATCCGGCAGAGCGCCTACGAGGCGATGGAGGACCTGCGCGAGGTGATCGGGGTGCTGCGCGGCGACCCCGGCGGCGCGGAGGCCGACCGCCCGCAGCCCGCGCTCGCCGACGTGCCGGACCTGGTGCGCGAGTCGTCCGCCGCCGGGGCCCGGGTGGACCTGGACGACCGGGTCCCCGACCCGGCGCAGGTCCCGGTCCGGGTCGGCCGGCACGCCTACCGGATCGTCCAGGAGGGGCTGACCAACGCCCGCAAGCACGCGCCCGGCGCGCGGGTCCGGGTGACGCTCGACGCGCCGGGCGGGACGGAGCTCATCATCGAGGTCGTCAACCCGGTCCCGCCGGGCCCGACGGTCCCGGTGCTGCCGGGCGCCGGAG
Organism: Actinomadura sp. NTSP31; assembly: GCF_041951385.1. Classification (NCBI taxonomy): domain Bacteria; kingdom Bacillati; phylum Actinomycetota; class Actinomycetes; order Streptosporangiales; family Thermomonosporaceae; genus Actinomadura; species Actinomadura sp. NTSP31. The sequence continues at coordinate 14,179 of NZ_JBGNUT010000035.1, forward strand.
CGGGCCTGGTGGGCCTGGGCGAGCGGGTCGCGCTCCTCGGCGGCACGCTGGAGCACGGCCGGACCGGGGACGGCGGGTTCCGGTTGCGCGCCCGGTTGCCGCTTCCCGGCTGACCTGCCGGGAGGCGTCCCGGCGGGACGCATGGCGGCGGGACTTGCGGGCATGGCCGAGACATGGCATCTGACTCCGCACACCCCGTCCTGGAAGAGCTCGACCGGGAAGAATGCCTGCGGCTCATCGCCCCCGGCGGCATCGGCAGGATCGCCTTCGACGACGGCGAGGGGCCGACGGTCGTCCCGGTGAACTACACCGTCGACGGCGGGTCGGTGGTGTTCCGCACCTCGCTGGAGGGCCGGCTGACCCGCAGCCTGCTGACGGCCGTCCCGGGCGGGCAGGTCCGGGCCGCGTTCGAGGTCGACCGGATCGAGGAGCGCACCCAGGAGGGCTGGAGCGTGCTGCTGCGCGGCGGCGCCCATCCGATGGAGGACGAGGAGAAGGCGAACGCCGCGCGGGTCGATCCGTGGCCCGGCGGGGAGCGGGACGCGTGGTTCAGCCTGACGGCCCAGGAGGTCAGCGGACGCCGCGTCCGGCGGCGGTGACCGGCCGCCGGCGGCTCTAGGGTTGGGGGATGGACTCACCGCCCATCCGCGTGCTGATCGTGGACGATGACGCGCTCGTCCGGTCGGGGTTGTCGATGATGCTGGCGGGCGCCGGCGACCTGCGGGTGGTCGGGGACGTCGCGGACGGCGCCGAGGCGGTGCCCGCGGTCAACGAGCACCGGCCGGACGTGGTGCTGATGGACATCCGGATGCCGCGGATGGACGGGCTGGCCGCGACCGAGCTGCTGCGCGCGCGCCGCGACCCGCCGGAGATCATCCTGCTGACCACGTTCGACACCGACGACCACATCCTGCGCGCGATGCGGGCGGGCGCGAGCGGGTTCCTGCTCAAGCACACCCCGCCGCCGGAGATCATCCAGGCGATCCGGCAGGTCGCGGCCGGGGAGCCGATGCTGTCGCCGGCGGTGCTGCGCAAGATGATGTCGCTGGTCGCCGACGCCGGCGCGGACCCGCGCAAGGCCCGCGCGCGGGAGCTGCTGGAGCGGCTCAGCGAGGGCGAGCGGGCCGTCGCGGTCCGGGTCGGGCAGGGCAAGACCAACAGCGAGATCGGCCGGGAGCTGTCGCTCAGCGTGGCGACGGTGAAGGCGTACGTGTCGCGGCTGCTGGCGAAGCTGGAGCTGAACAACCGGGTGCAGGTCGCGCTGCTGGTCAGCGACGCCGACCTCGGCGGGTAGCCGCCGGGCGCGGGCGGGGCGGTCACTCGCGCGGGCCCAGCGGGACGTGCTTCAGCAGCACCGCCGCCGCCAGGCCGGCCGCGAGCAGCGGCAGCCCGGCGAGGAACAGGTCGGAGAACGCCTGCGCGAACGCCTCGGCGACGCCGCGGCGGACCGGCCCGGGGAGGGTGCCGAGCACCTCGGGCCGGACGGCGTCGCCGAACGCGGGGACCTCTCCCGCCGGGACGCGCCGTCCGATCTCCTCGGCGAACCGGTTGGAGACGATGGCGCCGAACACCGCCATGCCGGCGGCGGTGCCGAGCATCCGGGACGCGAACACCCCGGAGCTGGCCGCGCCGAGGTCGCGGCGGGGCGCGGCGTTCTGCGCGATCAGCATCACGACCTGCTGCGACAGCCCGGCGCCGAAGCCGAGGACGGCCATGTAGGCACCGGCGGTGACGAGGCCGGTGCCCGCGTCCATGGTGGCGAGCAGGGCGACCCCGGCCGCGCTGACCGCCATGCTCGCGGCGGGCAGCCGGTGGTAGCGGCCGGTGCGCGCGATGTGCCGCCCGGCGCCCGTCGACGCCACCAGCAGGCCGATCATCATCGGCAGGAGGAGCAGTCCCGACTCGGTGGCCCCCACTCCCCCGACGACCTGGAAGAACATCGGCAGGTAGGTGGCGAGGCCGAAGCCGGTCGCGCCGCCCACGGCCGCGACCGCGCACGCCACCGCGAACGACCGGTCGCGGAACAGCCGGGGCGGGATGATCGCCTCGGCGGCGCGGCGCTCGGCGAGCACCCAGGCGGCGAGCAGCACCGCCGCCCCGGCCGCGAGCGCGAGGATCTCGGCCGAGTCCCACGCGTACCGGGTCCCGGCCCAGCTGGTGAGCAGGGTGAAGCAGGTGACCGCGGCGCCGAGCAGCACGATGCCGGCGTAGTCGATCCGCGGCCGCCGGTCCGGCTTCGGCAGCCGCAGGAACGCCGCGGTCGTCGCGGTGGCGGCCAGCCCCAGCGGCAGGTTGACGTAGAACACCCAGCGCCAGGACGCGTGGTCGGTGAGGAACCCGCCGGCCAGCGGCCCGGCGATGCTGGACACGGCGAAGACCAGCGCCGAGTAGCCCTGGTAGCGCGCCCGCTCGCGGGGCTCGAACAGGTCCCCGGTCAGCGCGAACATCGAGCTCATCAGGCAGCCGGCCGCCGCGCCCTGGACGACCCGGAACGCGATCAGCGCGTCCATCGACGGCGCCGCCCCGCACGCCGCAGATCCCGCCAGGAACCCGATCAGCCCGGTCAGCAGGACCGGCCTGCGGCCGAACAGGTCGCCGAGCCGTCCCGACAGCGGGACGGTGACGCTGGTCGCCAGCACGTAGGCGGTGGAGACCCAGGCGAGCCGGTCCAGGCCGCCGAGGTCGCCGACGATCGTCGGCAGCGCGGTGCCGAGCACCGTCGCGTCCAGCGAGGACATCAGGCCGGCGAGCATCAGCCCGCCGAACACCAGGACCCGGTGCCGGTGGCTCATGCCCGCCGGCTCCGCTGGGGGGATCATCATGTGCACCTCACATCTATATGCTGAAAGCATTTAAATGCTAAGCACACGTATGTGAGAGTCGCAACCCAACTAGACTGGACGGCATGACCGACGAGGCACTGGACGCCGTCGAGCGGAACATGGTCAAGCTGCGCCGCGGCATGGCCCGGCAGCGGCTCGGCAGGGCGGCGATCCGGGACCACAACCTCCCCGTCGACGTGCAGATCCTGCACGTCGTGGACGTCGTCGACGAGGGCCCCGACGGCCCGGGCCAGGAGATGAGCGTCGGGCTCGTCGCCGCCCGCCTCGGCGTCGACGCCTCGCGCGGCAGCCGCGTCGTCGCCGAGGCCGTCAAGTCCGGGTACGTGCGCCGCGTCGCGTCGCAGGAGGACGGCCGCCGCATCCACCTGGAGCTGACCCCGGCGGGCCGGTCGGTCGTCGAGGCGACCCGCCGCACCCGGCAGGAGCACTTCGCCAAGGCCATGCGCGACTGGACCGACGCCGAGCGCGCCGAGTTCGCCCGCCTCCTCGGCCGGTTCGTCCACGCCTACGAGGGCTGAGCGCGGTGCCCGATTTGGCGCGTCCATGACCTATCCGGACACGGTTCGCTACCCTGCGTGGCTAATGTCGGGAGTATGAGCGCCGACGCCGACGACCTGGACCGGATCATCGACGCCGCCACCCGGCTGTTCGCCGAGCTGGGGTTCGACGGGACCTCGCCGCGGCTGATCGCCGACGCGGCCGGCGTCGACGCCGGTACCGTCAGCCGCCTCACCGGCGGCAGGACCGACCTGTACCGCGAGGTGATGCGGCGGGCCAGCGACGCCGAGAAGGCGGCCGTCGGCGGCGCGGCCGGCGGTTTCACGCCCACCCGGCAGGGCGTCGAGCGGCTGCTGGACGAGTACCTCGACTTCTACGCCGCGCACCCCGAGTACCTCGGGCTGTGGCTGCACCGCCGGACCGGCGACGCCGCCGACACCGCCGACCTGGAGGAGCAGTACGTCCGCCCCCGGCTCGCCGGGATCGTCGAGGCGCTGCGCGCGGCGGTCCCCGCCGACGTCGACCTCGACCTGACGATCTGGACGATCCCCTGGATGATCTCCGGCTTCCTCAGCCAGCGCGCCCTCGGCGCCCGCCGCGAGGAGTTCGCCGACGAGACGGCCGAGACCGACGGGCCCTACCGCAAGATCTCACCGGCCGAGCTGGAGCGCTTCCGCACCTACCTGCACACGCTCCTCGAACGGATGCTCCGCCTGCCCGACGGCCCGGACGGCTGACCTCACGGCCGGACGACCGGCCCGAGCCGCGGCCGCTTCGCGGTGCGGCCGTCCCCCGACGAGCGTCCCCGCAGGCGGCGCACGGCCCACGGCCCCATGAACCCGACCGCCCACACCGCCTCCGCCCCGGCCCGGCGCCACGTCGGGACGGGCGACAGCGGCGGGAGCGGGTCCGTCCAGGACGCGTCGGCGCCGGGCAGGCCGAGCGCATGGGCGGCGGCCGCCGCGATGCGCGCGTGCCCGAGCGGGCTCGCGTGGATGCGGTCGGCGCTCCACAGCCGCGGATCGGTCGTCACGGGATGCGGGAAGGAGTCCACCACGACGGCGCCGTGGCGGCCGGCGACCTCGCGGATGCGCCGGTTGAAGTCGATCACCTTCGGCCGCAGATGCCGCACCAGCGGCGCGATCCGCGCGACGTCGGGGAAGGTGAAGGTGAGCACCCGCGCGCCGGACGCGGTGAACGCCGACAGCATCGCCTCCAGCTCCGCGGTCACGGCGGCCGCGTCGAATCCCGGCCGGACCAGGTCGTTCATGCCGGCCATGACCGTCACCAGGTCCGGTTCGAGGGCGAGCGCGGCCTCGGTCTGCTCCGCCCGCACCCCCGCGGCGATCCGCCCGCGCACCGCGAGGTTGGCGTAGCGGAAGTCCGGCTCCGCCGCCGCGAGCAGCTCGGCCAGGCGGTCGGCCCACCCCCGGTAGCCGCGCAGCTCGTCGCCGTCGTTCAGTCCCTCGGTCTGGCTGTCCCCCACCGCGACGTACCGGAGATATCCCATCAGCCGACCCTCTCCCTCAAGACGGCCAGGACCCGTTCGCCCCACCGCTCGTTCTCGCGCTCGAATTCCAGGCCCCGCAACAGCGTCAGGTAGGGGCCGACGCGGTCGGCGTGCGCGAGGAACTCGTCCTCGGTGCGGCCGTCCAGCAGCCTCGCCTGCAGCCGCTCGAACCGGGCGATCTTCGCCCGCGCCCACTCGACCCGCTCCTCGACCGCGGCCCGCACGCCCTCCGCGTCCCCCGCGTCGACGGCCTGGACCATGACCATCATCTCGTCGCGGATCGCGCCCGGACGCGGCGGTCTCGCGGTGAACTTCCGCAGTTCCCGGCGGCCCGCCTCGGTCAGCGAGAACAGCCGCTTGTTCGGCCGCCGCTCCTGCTGGACGACCCGCGCCTCGACCAGGCCGGCCTCGCGCATCCGGTCGAGCTCCCGGTACAGCTGCTGCGGGGTGGCCATCCAGAAGTTGGCCACCGACGCGTCGAACCCCTTGGCCAGGTCGTATCCGGACGCCTCGCCCTCCAGCAGCGCGGCCATCACCGCGTGACGCAACGACATGATCCGAAGATAGCGCCGACCTCCTACTCAAACTCTTGACTAACCACCGATGTGACTATCACCACGCCCGCCGCGAGGCGTTCATCCGGGCGGGCGGCGGGTGGCGGCGAGGGCGACGGTGGTGTAGGGCATGGTGAACGAACCGCCCAGCGCGTCGATCGCGGACCCGACACCGTCCAGCACCTCCGCCACCTGCTCCGGCGGCAGCCAGGTGAGGGAGCCCTGTGTGGGCATCTGGTCGAGCCACTCGTCGCGGGTGTAGGTGCGCTCCCATTCGAATCGCCAGCGGTCGGGGGCGGTGAAGGCGCCGGTCTCCTGGATGCCGTCGGCGGCCTTGTCGAGGATGGCCCCATAGGGATCCTCGCCCGGTCGCGCCGCCTGCATGTTGAACGGCGAGTCCGGTGCCACGCGCCGGTAGACCGCCGCGAAGGCCTCGGCGACCTCGGCCGGCAGCTGGAACGCGTGCCAGAAGACGGCCAGGCGGCCGGTGGGGCGCAGCACCTGGGCCACCTTGGCGGCGCCGGCGACCGGGTCCACCCAGTGCCAGGCCGTGCCCGCGACGGCCGCGTCGAACGTCCGGCCGGCCGGGTCCCATTCCTCGATCTTCGCCACCTCGACCTCGACGCCGGTGCCGCGCGCGAACGCGGCCATCCGGGCGTCGGGCTCCACGCCGAGGACCCGGCACCCGGCCGCCTGGAACTGCCGCGCCTCGATGCCGGTGCCGCAGCCGATGTCGAGGACGTCGCGTCCGGGGCCGCCCTCCACGATCCGCTCGATGAGGGCGCCGGGGTAGGGCGGGCGGGTGCGGTCGTAGCGCTCGGTGTCGGCGCCGAACGACTCGGCGACGGCCCGGTGCCGGTGAGGGGCGGAGGACCGCTCCGGCGGTATAGTGGTCATGTGCCCACTATAAATGGGCGATCGCCCACTACGTCAACGGGCGAGCGGAAGGAGAGGTGCACCGTGCCGACCGGGGTGGCGCTGCGCGACGCGCGCAGGCAGCTGTTCGACGCCGCCGAACGGGTCCTGCTGCGGGACGGGCCGAACGCCCTGACCAGCCGGGCCGTCACCGACGAGGCGGGCTGCGCCAAGGGGGTCCTGCACCGGCACTTCAGCGACTTCGACACGTTCCTCACCGAACTCGTGCAGGACCGCATCGCCGGGATCGAGGCCCAGCGGGCCGCCCTCGACGCGTCCGCCGGGACCGGTACCGTCGCCGGCAACCTCGCCGGTGCGCTGACCGAGGTGTTCGGCACGGTCGCGGTGGCCGTCGTCGCCCTCATCACCTCGCGGGACGAGCTGCGCGCCCGGCTGCGCGCGACGAGGCCCACCGGCGTCCCGCTGCTGTCCGAGGCGACGGCGATGGTCGCGTCCTACCTCGCCGCCGAACGCGACCTCGGCCGGATCGCCGCCGACGCCGACCTCGACGCCCTGGCCCCCATGCTGATCGGCGCCGGGCACCTGCTCTTCGCCGACCGCACCGGCCCGCCACCGGACGCCGAGGCCGTCCACCGAATCGTCACCGCGACGATCGCCGGAGCCGTCCGCAACCCGAAGCCCTGACGAACTCAGCCGTCGTACACGCCGCGCTTCACGTCCCCGAGGAACGCCGCCCACTCCCCCGACGTGAACGCCAGCACCGGGCCGTCCGGATTCTTCGAGTCCCGCGCGGCAATCTCCTGCCCCCGGCCCGCGATCTCCACGCACTGTGTCGCGTCGCCACCGCTGTGACTGCTCGTCCGCCAACACACCGTGGGCCGCTCGAGCCCTCTCATGCGTCGTACACACCATCCTTGACCTGGCTGACGAACGCTGCCCACTCCTTCGGCTCGAACGCCAGCACCGGGCCGTCCGGATCCTTCGAGTCCCGCGTCACGACCTCTCGCGTCCCGCACCCGACCTCGACGCACTCAGCCGGGTCCTGCGTGCTGTAGCTGCTCTTGCGCCACCGCGTCTGCTCAGAGAAGTGTCCGCTCATAGTTGCGACGCTATCTCTTTGATGAGCTCGCAGGAGTCCCTCTCCGAGAGCGCGCGCGATGTCAGTTCCGCGTGCGCCTGCTCGTACTCGGCGATTCTCGATGGCTCGTCGATGAGCCAACTGCGGGTAAGGCTGTGGGTTGCCACGACCTGGAGAGGAGCCGCCGACCCGACGTCCAATATCGTGAACGAGCCGTCCATGCCCGGGTGCGCTCCCGCGCACGACGGCATCACCCTAAGGTCGTGCCGGCTCTCCTCCGTGATCTTCAGGATTTTCATGAGCTGCCCACCCATCACACTCGGGCCCCCGACGAGCATGCGCAACGCAGCCTCGGCGACGATCCAGGAAACGCACAGCGAAGGCTTGTCGAGAATGCGCTGCCGTCTCAGCCGGAACTCGACTGCCTTCTTCTCGTGCGGCTCGGTTCTGATGGGGTCGTACGCCCCGAACACCGCGGCCGTGTAGGCGGGCGTCTGCAGGAGGCCCGGGACGGCCATGCTCTCGAAGGACCGAATGCGTGAGGCTTCCCCTTCGAGGGACACGAAGTCGACGATGAACGGAGTCTTCGGAACGTCGAAGTCGCGCCACCAGCCGGGTTTGCGCCCCTGCGCGGCGAGATCGAGGAGACCGGCGCGTTCGTGTTCGTCCGTGATGCCGTAGTGGTCGAGGATCTGGCGGAGGTCCCGGGGGCGGATGGCGCGGTGGCCGTTCTCGTAGGCGCTGAGTGACGCCGGGGAGCGCTCGACCAGGCGGGCCGCGGCCTCCTGCGTCAGACCGCGCTCGTCCCGGTATCTGCGCAGCGCATTGCCGATCTTTCGCCGACGATATGAGAACTGATCTCCTGACGACATGTCAGCATGATGTCACCCTACGTGTTCGAGTGGGAGTGGCTTCCCACGACTTCCATACATTCGAAATTAGATACTTCAGCTTTTGCATGTGCCCGCGACAGATGGCCCTCACCTCGCAGGAACGTGTTGATGCAGTGGTGGAGGGCGGTGAGCCTGGCGTTTATCAAAGAGAGGAAGGGCGCGATGACATCCGGTGGGGCTCGGGACGTGTGGACGGCGCGGGAAAACGCCATGGAGCTTCTGGGGGCGCTCACGCTTCCGGGAATTGAGCGTTCCGTCCCTTATGTTCGGCTTTTTCTGCGGGATACGTTCGTTCCCGGGTACGTCGCGCCCGGTGACGAGCTGCTGGCGGACATGGCGCTGGTGGTGGACGAGCTGGCGGCGAACGGGATCCGGCACACCGCGTCCGGCAAGGGCGGGAAGTTCACGATTTCGCTGTGGGCCGGACGGGGCGTGCTGCGCGCCGAGGTGACCGACGATGGCGCGAACGGTGCACGGCCGGTGGTGCGGACGGTGCCGGAGGGCGAGAGCGGCCGGGGCCTCCACATCGTCGGGGCGCTCGCGTCGCGATGGGGGTACCGCCCGGAAGGCGCCGGCACCACCGTGTGGGCCGAGTTCCGGGTCGGAGGCGGCAGGCCGCAGGGCTGACCGCCTCATCGTCGCGCTACTGCCACCCCGTGCGGGCTCTCAGCCATTCGATGGCCGCGGTGCCCTGGGCGGTCTGGAAGTCGCGGAGGGTGGGCAGGCCGGGCGGTGGTGGTTGGCGGCCCTGCCGGATGAGGAAACCCGCCCAGGCGACGAGGGCGGTCGTCACCGCGTCGGGGTCGGCGTCCTGGGTGAGCGGGTGGGCGGCGAAGAGCGGTTCGCAGGGCGGGCCGCCTTGCATGCGCACGCTGGGGAGGAACAGCAGCAGGTCGAACCAGGGCGCGGCCGTGCAGGCCCAGGGCCAGTCGACGACGACCACCCGGTCGGGTGTGAGGAGGAGGTTGTCGGCGCGCAGGTCGGCGTGGGCCAGGGTGGTGCCGTGGACGGCGGCGGGCCAGGCGGGCTCCATGGCCGCCAGTCGCGGCAGGTTCCGGGCCGCCCACGGGTCCAGGCCGGTCAGGTCGTCGTCGCCCTGGCGGTGGGCGTCGGCGAGGAGGCGCCATCCGCGGAACTCGTCGGCGAAGCGGGTCTCGGCGGACGGGGCGCGGACGGGGGCGGGCGTCAGGCTGCGGGCCAGGTCGTCCACGGCGGTCAGGACCCGGTCGAGTTCCGCGCCGATCCAGGGCTGTGCCGGAGGCGCGCCGTCCACGTCCTCGAACAGCAGGACCACCCAGCCTTCGCGGTCGAACGACCCGAGGAACGCGGGCGCGGGCGCGTGGGCGGGCAGCGCGGCGGCGATGGACGCCTCTGATCGGTGGATGTCCGGGCTGTCGGGATTGGGGTGCGGGCCGACGGCCTTGACGAAGGCGCGGCGGCCGTCGGCGAGCCGCAGCCGGGCGGCCACGCCCGGGGAGAACCCGCCGTGCTGGGTGGCCGCCTCGGTGACGCGTCCGCCGAGGGCCTCCTCGACGGCTGTGCGGAGGGCGGTGGGGACGGCCGTCCAGGGCAGGCGTTCACCTGCGGCGGGCGGCGGCGTGGCGGGCGTGGCATCAAGAGACATCTCCGCATGCTGCCGACGGGACCGAGCGGGCGCAACGGATTTCCGATCTGTCAATCGGCTGACAAGGGAGCGCCGCGAAGTTGGTTGTGAGCTTCATTACATGAGCGGCAAGGGTGGGTGACAGTTTCCGGCAACCACCCCAAGGCCGGAGGTCGCCCGATGAGCACGCTCAGTCGCCGATCGTTTCTGCAGGTGTCCGCGGGGAGCGGACTGGCCGTCGCGCTGGGCGGAGCGCTGGGGCGTCCGGCGGTCGCGGAAGGCCGGACGGACTACAAGGCGATCGTGGTCGGCTCCGGTTTCGGCGGGTCGATCAGCGCCTGCCGGCTCGGGCAGGCGGGCGTCGACACGCTCGTTTTGGAACGCGGGCAGGAATGGGTGCCCGACCCGCAGAAGGCCGTGTTCGGATCCCAGCTGAACTACAGCGAGAAGATGTTCTGGTTCCGCACCTACGCGGACTGGCCGATGGTGCTGCCGTTCCCGATGACGCCGTACGCGGGCGTCATGGAGGTCTCGAACGAGAAGAACCTCAACATCGGGTGCGGGTCGGGGCTCGGCGGCGGGTCGCTGGTCTACACGTGCGCGACCGTCGCGCCGCCGCAGAAGTACTTCGAGAAACTGTTCCCGGCCGCCATCACCTACCAGGAGATGACGTCGAAGTGGTATCCGAAGGTGCGGTCGGTCCTGAAGCCGAGCGTGATGCCGGACGATATTTACGGGTCGGCGCCGTTCACGCATTCGCGGGTGTGGGACCAGCACGTCGCGAAGGCCGGATACACCTCCGAGAAGCTGATGTCGATGTTCAACTGGGACGTCATCCGGAAGGAGCTGGCCGGAACGGTGCGGCCGTCGGCCATCGCGGGGGAAACCGACTTCGGGTGCAGTGACGGCGCCAAGAACAGCCTGACGGTGAACTACATCCCGGCGGCGAAGGCCACGGGCAGGGTGCAGTTCCAGACGATGAGCGAGGTGCAGTCCATCGGCGTCGGGACGGACGGCCGGTACCGGCTGGCGGTCCGGCATCTCGACACCGCGGGCAAGACCCTCGACACCGTCGAGTACACCTGCGACATGCTGTTCCTGTGCGCCGGGACGCTCAACACCAACCGGCTGCTCGTCGCGGCGCGGGAGACCGGCGCGCTGCCCGACCTGGACGCCTCGGTGGGCACGGGATTCGGGGACAACGGCGACCAGTACGCGGGCTACAGCTACGCGGGCCCCGCCGGGCCGAGCCAGGGGTCGCCGAGCGCGTCCACGATCTTCGTGGACGGGGAGTTCGACCTGCCGATCCGGGTGGAGAGCTGGCAGCTGATCGAGGCGCAGGGGCTGCCGATCGTGCAGACGCTGGTGATGACCGCCGACCTGGAGAACCGGGCCTCGTTCGTCTACGACAAGGCGAGCAAGAAGGTGCAGCTGACGGACTGGGCGGGCAAGGCGGACGCGGCGGCGAAGTCGGCGTCGGGCTGGGTGGACAAGGTGATGCACGCCAATGCCGACGCGATCCCGATCTCGGTGCGGTGGCCGGCGACGCTGACCGCGCACCCGCTGGGCGGCTGCGTGCTCGGCAGGTCGTCCGACCTGTACGGGCGGGTGAAGGGCTACAAGGGCCTGTACGCGCTGGACGGGTCGATGATCCCGGGCAGCGTCGGCGGCGCCAACCCGTCGTTCACGATCGCGGCCCTTGCCGAGCGCGGCATCGCCGACATCATCGCCAAGTCCGGCTGACGGCCGCCGGGGCGCCCGCGCGGGTACGGGGGCGGGCGCCCGGACGGGCCGGCGGTCAGGCGTTCGGCGGCAGCGCCGTGCCCGCGCCGCGGCGCCGGACGGACACCGTCTCGGCGCGGCGGTGCTCGGGCATGCTGGGCGTGTCGGCGCCCTCCACCTCGAAGCCCAGGTCCTCGATCATCTCCAGGTCGGCCTTGCCGGCCTGGCCCTCGCTGGTCAGGTAGTCGCCCAGGAAGATCGAGTTGACGATCTGCAGGGCGAGCGGCTGCAGGCTGCGCAGGTGGATCTCGCGGCCGCCGGCGAGCCGGACCTCCACGTCCGGGTTGACGAACCGGACCATCGCCAGGATGCGCAGGCAGCGCTGCGGCGTCAGCGTCCACCGCTCGGCGAGCGGGGTGCCGTCGAACGGGATGAGGAAGTTGACGGGGACGGAGTCGACGCCGAGGTCGCGGAGGGCGAACGCGACATCGACGAGGTCCTCGTCGGTCTCCCCCATGCCGGCGATCAGCCCGGAGCACGGGGACAGGCCCGCGTCCTTCGACTTCCGGACGGTGTCCTGGCGGTCGCTGAAGTCGTGCGTGGAGCAGATGTCGGCGTAGACGCCCTCGGAGGTGTTGAGGTTGTGGTTGTAGGCGTGCGCGCCGGCCTCGGCGAGCCGCTCGCCCTGGCCGTCGCGGAGCAGGCCGAGGCAGGCGCAGATCTCCACGTCGCCGCGCTCCTTGATCGCGGCGATGGTGTCGGCGACGCGCTCGACGTCCCGGTCGGTGGGGCCCCGGCCGCTGGCGACCAGGCAGACGCGCTTGGCGCCCGCCGCCATCCCGGCCGCGGCGGCGTCGGCGGCCTCCGCGGGCTTCAGCCAGGTGTACTTGAGGACGTCGGCCTCGGAGCCGAGCCGCTGCGAGCAGTACGAGCAGTCCTCCGGGCACAGTCCGGACTTGAGGTTGACCAGGTAGTTCAGCTTGACCCGGCGGCCGAACCAGTGCCGGCGCACGCGGCCGGCGGCGGCCACCACGTCGAGGATGTCGTCGTCGGACGTCGCCAGCACCGCCAGCGCCTCGTCCCGCGTCGGCGGCTCGCGCCGCAGTCCCTTACCGGCCAGGGTCTCGAGAAGGCTCATGGCAGACGATCCTTTCAGAACCGTTGTGCGGTGCTAATGACCAGGGCCGACAAACCGGGACGATCGCGGTTTGTACGAGGCCCCGCCGGGTGCCGGACGGTCAGCGCTGCGTCGTCCAGTTCCGGGTGACCTCCTCGGCGGCGTCGCGGACGAGCACCCGGTACCGCTCGACCGCCTCCGGGGTGAAGCGGTGCCGGGGCCCGCAGACGCTGATCGAGCCGTGCACCTCGCCGTCCGGGCCGAACAGCGGCGCGGCGACCGACCCGGCGTCGGCCTGCCGCTCGCCGAGCGAGACGCCGACGCCCTCGCGGGCGGTCTCGGCGAGCTGGCCGCGCAGCGCCGCCACGTCGGTGACGGTGCCGGGCGTCAGCGCGGCCAGCGGGCGCGCCAGCAGCGCCTCGCGGCGCTCCGCGGGCAGGAACGCGAGGATCACCTTGCCCGAGGAGCCCGCGTGCAGCGGGAACCGGCGGCCGACCTCGACGGTCATCTTCACCTCGTGCGGGCTCTCGAACTGGTCGAGGTAGACCCGCTCGTCGGCGACCAGCCCGGACAGCGTCGTCGTCTCGCCGGTCTCGTCGCGCAGCCGGCGCAGCACCGGCGCGGCGGCGTTGCGGACGTTGAACCGGCGCAGCGCGCTGACCCCGAGCGCGACGGCGGCGGGCCCGAGCCGGTACCCGCCGGGGTCGGTCTCCAGCATCTCGCGCGACACCAGCGACCGCAGGATGCGGTGCACGACGGCCTTGGAGATGCCGAGCTCGCGGCTGATCGCGCTGACGCCGAGGTACTGCGGCCCTCCGGCGAACAGCAGCAGCACGTCGGCGACCCGCCCGGCCACCTCGGTCCCGGAGGACTGCCGTTCCGCGGTCTCGTTGGTCACCCGATGATCCTAGGAGCCGTCAGCGGCCGCGGCGCAGGTACTTGCCGACCGGGTCGCCGAGCACCTTCCCGTCCGCGTACACGTGGTTGCCGCGCACGAAGGTGTCGGTCACCCGCGCGGTCATCGGGAAGCCCTCGAACGGCGTGTACTCCTGCGCGGACTCGGAGTCGGCGGCGCGGACCGTCCAGGACACGTCCGGGTCGATGAGCGCGATGTCGGCGTCGTAGCCCTCGGCGATGGTGCCCTTGGTGAGCAGGCCGTAGCGGCGGGCCGGGTTCCAGGAGGTCAGCTGCGCGACGCGCTGGAGCGGCAGGCCGCGCTTGAGGCCCTCGCCGACCAGGCCCGGCAGCAGGTACTCGGCACCGCCGAACCCGGACTTGGCCAGGAAGACGTCGTCGCGGTCGGCGCCGAACTTCATCTCGTCGCGGCAGCAGGCGTGGTCGCTGACGATCCAGTCGACCTCGCCGGCCAGGACGTGCCGCCACAGCGCCTCGACGTCCTCGCGCTCGCGCAGCGGCGGGTTGACCTTGCCGCCCAGGCCGTGCGCGGTGTCGACGTCGGCGAGCAGGTGCCCGATGGTGACCTCGCGGCGGAAGTCGATGTGCGGGAACGCCGACGCCATGGTCAGCGCCGCCGACAGCGCCTTCTCCGACGACAGGTGCAGCAGGTTGATGTTGGGCAGGCCCGTCTCGTGCGCCAGGTAGGAGGCGATGGTGACGGCGAGTCCCTCGGAGTGCGGCGGGCGCGACGCGCTGTAGGCGCGCAGCCCGGTCAGCTTGCCCTCCTGCTCGACCAGCTTGGTGTACGCCGTCATGATCTCGGCGGTCTCGCAGTGCAGCGACAGCGAGATGTGGTCGGCGTAGTCCGACAGCTGCTCGCGGGCCTTCTGGATGCCGCGCATGACGAACTCGAAGTGCGCGATGTCGTACCGCTCGTCCGGCGGCGTCATCAGGAACTCGCTCTGGCTGGTGGAGCGGCCGTGCAGCCCGTGGCTGCCGTAGAACATGAAGATCTTGAACGAGGTGACGCCGTGCTCCTCGACGAGGTACGGGATCTCCTCGATGTGCTCGGCCATCATCGGCGCCAGGTGGAACGCGTAGTCGACGTAGGCGTTGCCGTTCGCGGCGCTCAGCACCTCGGGGAAGAACTCGCGGTACGGGCCGCCCTTGTTCAGGTAGTACTGGCCGGTGCGCATGTAGGTCAGCGACGTGGTGACGCCGCCCTGCGCGCTGGCGCGGCTCTCCGAGCGGGTGTCGGTGGCCAGCTCGTTGTAGATGCCCCAGTGCTGGTGCGCGTCCACGACGCCGGGGAACGCCAGCTTGCCGCCGCCGTCGACCACCGTCGCGGCGTCGTCCTCGGGGAGGTCGGGCGCAAGGCGGACGATGGTGCCGTCGTTGACGGCGATGTCGAGGCGCTCGGGCTCGGCGCCCTCGGGTGCGTCGGGACGGACCACCCGCACGTTCTTGAGCAGCAGCTCGGTCGTTGCCATGAGATCTCCTTGATGTCGTGGGGTGGTCAGGGGGTGCGGCGGCGGGCGACGTCGCCGGCCGCCAGGTAGGCGAGCCCGAAGGCGGGCAGCAGGCCGTTGCCGGGCAGGTAGCCGTCGGCGCCGTGGCCGGAGATCCCGGCCGCCGCGCCGCCCGCCGCGTACAGGCCGGGAATGGGGCGGCCGTCGCGGTCGACGACGGCGGCGTCCTCGTTGACGATCAGCCCGCCCTGGGTGTGGAACAGGGCCGGGACGACCCGGACGGCCGCGTACGGCGCGGCGAGCGGGCGCTCCCAGTTGGTGCGGCCGTGCTCGTCGGCGCGCTCGCCGCGCGCGACGGCGGCGGCGGTCTCCAGTTCGGCGGCGAGGGCCCCGGCGGGCAGGCCGGTGGCCTTGGCGAGGCCGTCGGCGTCGTCGGCCCAGACCAGCACGCCGGACTCGACGGTGTCGCGGAAGTCCTTGAACGGCTCGCACTGGTGGAAGATCGTCTCGTCCAGGACGATCCAGCCGGTCGCGCCGGACCGGGCGGCGAGCTCGGCGGCGTACTCGGAGTAGCCGCGGGTCTCGTCGCCGAACCGGCGGCCCTCCAGGTCCACCATGATCGCGCCGTGGATGATCGTCGCCCAGCCGACCAGGGTGCCCGCGCCGGCGGCGACGGCGCCGTGGCCCTGGTAGGCGTCGAGGTAGCCGGTGGCGGCGCCGAGGCCGCCGCCGATCCGCAGCGCGTCGCCGAGCGACTGGTCGCTGCCCTGGTAGAGGGCGTCCGCGATCTCCGGCAGGTGGCGGCGGACGAGGTCCTGGTCGGCGCCGAACCCGTTGGTGGCCAGCAGGACCGCCCGGGTCGGGATCTCCTCCTCCGTCCCGTCGGGATACCGGACGACGGCCGCGCGGACGGCACCGTCCCCGTCCGTCACCACGTTGGTGAGCTTGGCGGGGACGAGCAGGTCGATGTTCGGGTGCGCGCGGGCGCGGCGGGCCAGGTGGTCGATCACGGTGGAGCCGTGCCGCCCGGGGACGGAGTGGCAGCGCGTGACCGAGTGGCCCGGGTAGTTGAAGTCGGTGACCAGATCGAGGGGCAGCTCCACCGCGTCGGCGAGCCACTCCACCAGCGGCGCGCTGACCTGCGCGAGCGTGCGGGCGAGCCGGGCGTCGGCCTTGCCCTTGGTCTTGGCCATGATGTCGTCGACGAACCGGTCCGGCGAGTCGTCCACGCCCTGCTCCGCCTGCCAGCGCGAACCCGCGCCGGGGAACATCGCGGTGGACATCGAGGTGTTGTTCCCGCGCCGGAAATGCTCGCTGGCCTCCACGACGACGACGCTCAGGCCCAGCTCGGCGGCGCGCAGCGCCCCGGCGAGACCGCCGCCGGCGCCCGCCACGACGAGATCGATGTCGGTCACGCGTTCCTCCCGGCGACAAGGACCTCCAGCGCGAGCGCGGTCGGGTCGACGACCTCCGCCTTGAAGCGGCCCTCCTCCACGTCCACGGCGGAGCAGCCGTTGATCACGGCGGCGGCGCCCTGCGCGGCGAGCGCGTCCACGGCCGCGCCGAGCGCGGCGTTCCACGTCTCCCCCTCGGCGACGGCGTCGAACGGCAGTTCCAGCACGGCGATCCCGGCGACGTAGGCGTCCAGCCCGTAGGCCTTGAGGCGGCGGCCCAGCTCCGCGCCGATCGCCTCGTTGCGCACCACGGCACCGAAACGGACATTCTTCGCAGCAAGCGCCATGCTACTCAGCCTCAGCAGCCCGATGACCGGAACGCGCTGGTCAGCGGGCCCGTCCGGGACGGCCGGGTCGAGCACGCAGTCGGGGAACAGGACGTCCCAGCCCTCACCGGCGGCGGCCAGGGCCGCGGCGACCTCGCGCTCGGAGACCCGGATCGACTCCTCGTCGTCCAGCGATCCGGGCGCGCCGGGGCCGACGTCGCGCAGCTCGATCGTCAGGCCGTCCGGGGCGAGCCGGTCGTAGCGGGCCTGCCGCCGGGCGATCTCCTCCGGCGGCAGATGGATCGGGGTCACGGCCAAAGCGCGCATCAACTCAGCTCCTTCTCAACGGTTCCGCCGGCCAGGCCGCGCAGCGCGTCGCCGGCGCGGGGCAGGTCCGGCAGGTCACGGGCGACCTCGGCGGCCCGGTCGACCAGGGCGGCGCGGCCGGGCAGCCACGCCTTGAGCATCCGGACGACGTCCCGCTCGTCCAGCGGCTCGTGGTCGGCGTCGCCGACCGGGTTCGGCTGCTCGCGGGTGAGGGACGTCCCGTCGTCCAGCTCGATCGTGACGCGGGCGGCGCGCTCGGCGGGCAGCCGCGCGGTCAGGTCGTCGGCGGCGGCGAGGCGGACGCGGCGGGCGAGGGCGCGCAGCGCCGGGCCGCCGAGCCGGGCGGCGTCGGAGGCCCGCGGCCCGACCTCGCCGTCCAGCACCGCGGTGGCGACCACGAACGGCGTGGAGAACATCGCCGACAGCCGGTTGTCCCATTCGGGCGACCCGAGCCCGGCGCCGAGCGCGTGGGTCTCGACGAGGATCCCGGTGATCCGGGCCGGGTCGAGGCCCGCGCGCAGCGGCAGCACCGCGTCGGCGGCCGGGTGGGTGAACGAGCAGGAGGCGTGCCGCTTGAAGTAGCCGCGGGTGATGTCCCACCGCTCGCCGAGGCCGTCCGTGAGCTCGCCGGGGTCGAACCCGCCGAGCAGGTCGCCGAGCGAGCCGGCGGCCGTGCCGGTGTCGCGGGCGAGCCCGGCGGCGGCCATCCGCGCCGCGACCAGGCCGGACATGTTGGACGCGCCCATCCACGCGTCGCGCACCGGGTTCCCGTCCGTGGCGGACGAGAAGTGCCCCGCGACCGGCAGCCCGGCGCCGGTGTCGATCGCCGCGGCGGTCGCCTCGGGGCCGAGGCGCAGCAGCCGGGCGCAGCCGGCGGCGGCGCCCGCGACGCCCCAGCTGCCGTGCGGGTGCGCGCCCGGCCGCAGCGAGGTCGCCCGCCCGAACCGGGACGCGACCTCGTAGGCGGCCAGCAGCGCGGCGGCGGTGTCCGGGCCGGTCGCGTCGAGCTCGGACGCCAGCGCCAGCACGGCCGGGAACCCGTGCGCCGCCGGATGCCCCTTGGCGTACTTGTTGCCCTCGTCCAGCTCCAGCGAGACCAGCGCCATCGCGTTCAGCCAGGCGGCCGCGTCGACGGTGACGGAGCGGCCCGCCCCGATCAGCGGGGCCGGGCCGTCCGGAGCGTGCCAAGCCGACCGCAGCGCGGCCTGCTCGTCCAGCGCCGCGCCGAGCGCGGTGACGCCGAGGACGTCCAGCAGGACGAGCGAGAGCCGGTCGAGCACCGGGCGCGGCACTTCCGCGGTGTCCAGACGGGCGGCCCACTCCCCCAGCCGCGCCGTCGCGTCCTTCGCTTCGGTGTTCACAGTCCCAGGTAGGCCTTCCTGACTTCGGCGGATCCGGCCAGCTCGGCGCCGGTCCCGTGCAGCACGGTCGAGCCGCTCTCCATGACGTAGGCGCGGTCGGCGATGCCGAGCGCCTGCTTGGCGTTCTGCTCGACCAGCAGCACCGCGACGCCGGTGTCGCGGATCGCCTTGACCGCGTCGAGCACCGCCCAGGTGAGCTTGGGCGACAGGCCGGTGGACGGCTCGTCCAGCATCAGCAGCTTCGGGCGGGCCATCAGCGCGCGGCCGATCGCGAGCATCTGCTGCTGCCCGCCGGAGAACGTCTGCGCGACCGTGGCGCGGCGCTCGGCGAGGACGGGGAACAGCTCGAAGACCTCGCGCATGGCCTGGTCGATCTCGGCGGCGGGCCGCGTCCAGGCGCCCATCCGCAGGTTCTCCTCGACGGTGAGCGTCCCGAACAGCGCCCGGTCCTCGGGGACGTGCACCAGCCCGTCGCGGACGAGTTGGTCGGGACGGCGGCCGTCGGTGGACGCGCCGCCGAACGTGATCGTGCCGGAGGTCGCGCGCAGCTGCCCGCAGACGGCCCGCAGCGTGGTCGTCTTGCCCGCGCCGTTCGCGCCGACCAGCGCGACGATCTCGCCGGCGCCGACCTCCAGGTCGATCTCGTGCAGGATCTGCATGCGGCCGTAGCCGGCGCAGAGCTTGTCAATCCTCAGCATCGCCGGGCTCCTCTCCGAGGTAGGCCTCGATCACCCGGGGGTCGGAGGTGACGTGCTCGGCGGAGCCGGTGGCCAGCACCTGGCCCTGGTCCAGGACGAGCACCCGGTCCGACAGCCGCATGACGGCGGCCATGATGTGCTCGATGAACAGCAGCGTCGTCCCGTCCTCCTCGCGCAGCGCGGCGAGCAGGTCGAGGACGGGTTCGCGTTCGGCGGGGACGAGGCCGGCGAGCACCTCGTCCAGCAGCAGCACCTTCGGCCGCATCGCCAGGGCGCGGGCCAGTTCGAGGCGCTTGAGGCCGGCGGTCGGCAGCTCCGTCGCCGGGCGGTGCGCCCACGGGCCGAGGCCGACGCGCTCCACCACCTCCATCGCCTCACCGCGCAGCTTGCGCAGCGGCCGGCGGCGGTGCTGGGCGGCCAGGCCGACGTTCTCCAGGACGGTCATGCTCCCGAACGGCCGCATCAGCTGGAACGTGCGGACCATGCCCGCGCGGGCGATCCGGTGCGGCGCGGCGCCGGTGACGTCCTTGCGGCCGAACACGACCCGGCCGGTGTCCGGCGCGATCGCGCCGCTGATCACGTTGAACAGGGTCGTCTTGCCGGCGCCGTTCGGGCCGATGATGCCGAGGATCTCGCCCGGCTCCACCTCGAACCCGACCTCCGACAGGGCGCGCAGGCCCCGGAAGTCCTTGCCGACACCGTCGACGTCCAGCAGTTTCACCGCCGCCACCTCGCTTGGATCGTGCCGACGATGCCCTTCGGCAGCACCCGGACGATCAGGATGAGCAGGACCGCGTACAGCGCGACGTCCAGGCCGCTGCGGCCCTGCAGGAAGTTCAGGAAGTCGGGGGGCGTGCGCAGCAGCGTCGCCGTCAGGTCCGACAGCGACCCGAGGATGATCGCGCCGACGACCGGGCCCCAGATGGTGCCGATCCCGCCGATGACCACGGTCGCGATCGCCTGGATCGACACCGACGAGCCGAACGCCAGGTCCGGGTTCACGAACAGGTAGTACTGCGTGTAGAACGCGCCGGCGACCGCGGTGATCGCCGCCGACAGCGCGACGGTGATCAGCTTGTAGCGCATCACCGGGGTGCCGAGCGCGGCGGCGGCCACCTCGTCGTCGCGGATCGCGGTGACGTAGCGTCCCGTCCGCGAGTGCAGGAACAGGATGCTGACCAGCGCGGCGATCCCGGCGAGGGCGAGCGCGACCCAGAAGTAGGCGTGCGAGTCCGCCGGGAACTGGATCTTCCACAGCGAGGAGCCCTGGATCAGCGGGACGCTGAACCCGACGGCCTTGTTGGTGAAGTCGGTGGTGGTGGCGACCAGCCGCAGCATCTCGGCGAACGCGAACGTCGCGAGGGCGAAGTAGGCGCCGCGCAGCTTGTAGCGGAACGCGAAGTAGCCGATGACCACGGCGACGGCCGCGGCCACCGCCATCCCGGCGAGCATCCCGATCCACGGCGACACGTCGTGCTTCACCAGCAGGTACGCGCTGGTGTAGGCGCCGAGGCCGAAGAACGCGGCGTGCCCGAAGCTGAACATCCCGCCGAACCCGCTCATCACGTTCCAGCCGATCGCCATCAGCAGGAAGATCAGGATGCGCACCGCCACCGCGCCCATCGCGGGCGGCAGCACGAGCGGCAGCGGGATTGCGACGACCAGCAGCACGGCGAGGACGATCAGCTGCCGGTTCTGCGGGCGCAGCGGCGGCGCCTTGACCGGCCCGGCAGCGCGGCCCGTCTCCCGCCCGCCGGCGATGGTGATATCGGTCATGACCTTCTCCCGAACAACCCCTGAGGCCGCAGGAACAGCACGACCAGGAACACGACGAACACCCCGAGCAGCGAGCTCTGCCCGCCCATGTAGATGGTGGTGAGCTGCTCGACCAGCCCGATCAGCAGGCCGCCGACCAGCGCGCCCGCGACGTTGCCCATCCCGCCGAGCACCACCACCACGAACGCGGTGATGTTGAACTGGTCGCCGAGCGTCGGCGTGACGGTCACCAGCGGCGCGGCCAGCACGGCGGCGGCGCCGGCGCAGGCCGTCCCGATCGCGAACGTGAGCGTGTGGACGCGGCGGACGTTCACGCCGACCAGCTCGGCGCCCTGCCCGTTCGCGGCGACCGCGCGGATCGCGGTGCCGAACCGGGTGCGGCGCAGCAGGTAGAACAGCACCGCGCCGATCAGGATCGCGCCGGCGAAGGCGTACAGCCGGCCGCCGGTCACCACCGCGCCGAACAGCGAGAACTGGAAGTCGCCGGGCAGCGCGACGCTCTTGGGCTCGGCGCCGAAGAACATCAGCAGCCCGTTCTCCAGCAGCAGCGACAGCCCGAGGGTGATCAGCAGCTGGTTCTCCAGCGTCGCGCCGCCCGAGCCGCCGAGCAGCCCGCGGTGCACGACCGCGCCGATGAGGAACAGCGCGGGCACCGCGATGACGAGGGTGAGGTAGGGGTGCAGGCCCGTGCCCTGCACCACCCCGAAGGCG
The DNA here is from genome assembly GCF_041951385.1 of Actinomadura sp. NTSP31. Classification (NCBI taxonomy): domain Bacteria; kingdom Bacillati; phylum Actinomycetota; class Actinomycetes; order Streptosporangiales; family Thermomonosporaceae; genus Actinomadura; species Actinomadura sp. NTSP31. Next base: position 35,832 of record NZ_JBGNUT010000035.1, read on the forward strand.
ATGAACATCGCGACGGCCAGCAGGGCGCCGTGCGCGAAGTTGACGATGTCCAGCACGCCGAAGATCAGCGTGAGGCCCATCGCGATGAGCCCGTACAGCCCGCCGGTCAGCAGGCCGGTGACCACCGACTGCCAGACGACCAGGCCGCTGCCGGACCGGATCAGCGCGACCGCGATGGCGATCGCGACCAGGCCGCCGGTGAGGGCGGCGCGCTTGAGGACGGGGCCGCTGAGGGCCGCCGCTCTGATGTTCGCAGTTGTGTCGCTCATGGCCGCCACGTCACCGAGTAGTTGGGCTGGGATTCGGCCTTGTCCTGGGGATAGACCTGCTTGATCTGCCCGTTCTGCACCTGCATCAGGACGGGCAGCGCGTTCTTGTTGTCGCCGTTGGGCGCGAAGGCGATCGGCCCGGTGCCGACGGTCAGCGGCTGGACCCGCGACGCGGCGATCGCGGCGCGGACCTTCTCCGGGTCGGTGCTCGCCGCCCGCTCCACGCCCTGCGCGATCACCTGGACGGCGTCGTAGGCGAGGACGGCGCCGGTCCGCATCGGCGCGCCGTAGCGCTTCTGGTACTCGGCGCGCAGCTCGGCCGTCGCGGGGTTCTTCGCGTCGTAGTGGTAGTTGGTGCTGAAGTAGCGCTCGCCGAGCGAGCCGACGTCGCTGACGAACTTGGGCTGGTCGAACGCGCCGTCCGACACGCCCCACACCGCGTTCAGGTTCGGCTTGACCGCGTTGATCGCCTTGGCGGCGAGGAGCCCGTCGCGGTAGTAGCCGGCGACGGCCAGCACGTCCGCGCCGGACGCCTTGACCTGGGTGATCTGCGCGGTGAGGTCGGACGCGGTCACCGCGTCGTAGCTGATGTTCGGGCCGACCTGGATGCCGAGTTTCTTCGCCGCCTTGGCGAACGCCTCGGCGGCGCCGCTGCCGAAGTCGGTCTGCTCGTGCAGGAACGCCACCTTCTTGACGGGCTTGCCCGCCTTCTCCGAGACCTCCTTGAGGTAGCGGGCCGCCGCGTCCGCGATCGCCGCGCTGCCCGGCTGCACCCGGAACGAGTACCGGTAGCCGTGCGAGAAGATCGCGTCCGACGCGGTGACGTCCATGACGAACGGGACGCGGTTGCGCTCGGCGACCACGGACACGTTCGTGCTGACGGCGCTCTGGTAGGTGCCGACGAGGCCGACCGCGCCCTCGGAGATGAGGCGCTGCGCCTCGCTCTGGCCGACCTCCGCCTTGCCCTGGGTGTCGCCGGTCTCCAGCTCCACCTTGCGGCCGCCGAGGGACTTGATGCCCCCGGCGGCGTTGAGGGCCTCGACCGCCATCTGCGCGCCGCGCCGCATCTGCTGGCCGTCGACCGCGTTGGCGCCGCTGACCGGGTGCAGGGCGCCGATCCTGACCGGGCCGCTGTCGCGGCCGGCCGCGGCCCCGGCGGCGCCGGACGGCGCCGAGCCGCCGCAGCCGGCGGTCGCGGCCAGCAAGGCCGCGCACGCGCCGAGCCCGGCGACGAGCTTTCGAGCCGACATTCACCTCTCCTGCCTGCCCGGCGCAGGCTCTTCGAGATCGTTCCGCTAAGAGGAACGCCGGGCCACTGATGCGTCATCGTGGCACCCCTCACACGATCGGGTCAATATCTAGGTGAAACTTGACGAAACTCGACAGCCGGTGCCAACTTGAAGGCATCGGGCGCCGTGAGTGCGCGGCACCCTGAAGCCCAATTCGTTCCGCTTAGCGAAACATCCAGACCCGAAGGCGGTACCGCCCATGCCCGACGCCCTGTCCGGAGTCCGCGTGCTCGACGCGGCCACCCTGTTCGCCGGGCCGCTGGCGGCGACGCTGCTCGCCGACTTCGGGGCCGAGGTCGTCAAGATCGAGCACCCGAAGGGCGACCCGGTGCGCAGCCACGGCGCCCGCCGCGACGGCGTCGGGCTGTGGTGGAAGATGCTCGGCCGCAACAAGAAGGCGATCACCCTCTACCTCGGCTCCCCCGAGGGCCAGGAGCTCTTCCGCCGGCTCGCCGCCGACGCCGACGTGGTGATCGAGAACTTCCGGCCCGGCACGCTGGAGCGCTGGGGCCTCGGCTACGACGAGCTGAAGAGGATCAATCCGCGGCTGGTGCTGGCGCGGGTCACCGGGTTCGGGCAGACCGGCCCCTACTCCCGGCGGCCCGGCTTCGGCACGCTCGCCGAGGCGATGAGCGGGTTCGCCGCGATCACCGGCGAGCCGGACGGGCCGCCGACCCTGCCGCCGTTCGGCCTCGCCGACGGGATCGCCGCGCTGACCACCGCGTTCGCGGTGATGACCGCGCTGCGCGCGCGGGAGGCGACCGGCGAGGGCCAGGTCGTCGACCTGGCGATCATCGAGCCGATCCTCACCCTGCTCGGCCCGCAGATCATCACCTACGACCAGCTCGGCGAGCTGCAGGCCCGCACCGGCAACCGCTCGCACAACAACGCGCCGCGCAACACCTACCGGACCCGCGACGGCGGCTGGGTCGCGATCTCCACCAGCGCCCAGTCGATCGCCGAGCGCGTCATGCGGCTGGTCGGCCGGCCCGAGTACATCGACGAGCCGTGGTTCGCCACCGGCGCCGAACGCGCCGAGCACGCCGACGAGCTGGACGAGGCCGTCGGCTCCTGGATCGCGCGACGCGACCGCGACGAGGTCGTGAGGGCGTTCGAGGAGGCCGAGGCCGCCGTCGCCCCGATCTACACCGCCGCCGACGTCATGACCGACCCGCAGTTCGAGGCGCTCGGCACCATCGCCACCGTCCCCGACGACGAGCTCGGCCCGGTGAAGATGCAGAACGTGCTGTTCCGGCTGTCGCGGACGCCGGGGCACATCGACTCCGCCGGGCCGCCGCTCGGCGCGCACACCGCCGAGATCCTCGGCCGCTACGGGGTAGGCGAAGCGGAGCTGGACGAGCTGCGCGCCAAGGGGGTGGTGAAGTGACCGGACCGGAGCATCCGCACCGGACCTGGCTCTACGTCCCCGGCGACCGTCCCGACCGCATCGGCAAGGCCCTCGACTCGGGCGCCGACGCGGTCATCCTCGACCTGGAGGACGCCGTCGCCCCCGACGCCAAGGACACGGCCCGCCGCACCGTCGCCCGCGTCCTGGCCGAGGGCCGGCCCGCCTACGTCCGGACCAACGCGCCCGGCACGCCCGACGGCGACGCCGACATCGGGCTGCTGGCGTCCACGCCCGGCGCGCTCGCCGGGGTGCGGATCCCCAAGTGCGAGGACCCCGGCGTGCTGCGCCGCGTCGCCGACGCGCTCGGCGTGCCGGTGTTCCCCGTCCTGGAGTCGGCGCTCGGCGTGGAGAACGCCCTGGCCATCGCCACCGCGCACCCCCTGGTCGCCGGCATCTCGCTCGGCGAGGCGGACCTGTCGGCCGACCTGCGGGTGTCCGGCGGCGACGCGCTGGCCTGGCCGCGCTCGCGGGTCGTCGTCGCCGCCCGCGCCGCCGGGCTGCCGTCACCGCCGCAGAGCGTGTGGACGGCCGTCCGCGACCTGGACGGCCTGCGCGCCGACACGGCCGCGGGGCACCGGGCCGGGTTCTTCGGCCGCTCGGTGATCCACCCCGCGCAGATCCCCGTCGTGCACGAGGCCTGCGCTCCCGACCCCGCCGACGTCGCCTGGGCGCGCGGCCTCATGGACCAGCTCACCGAGCGCGCCGGCACGGCCGGCGCCGCCGCGTGGATCGACGCCGCCGGCCGGTTCGTGGACAAGGCGGTCGTCGAGCGCGCCTCCTGGATCCTCGCCGTCGCCGCGTCCGCCCACCGCACCGCACCAGACAAGGAAGGCTCCCCTTCATGACCACCCAGGATCCGCTGCTCGCGGCGGTCGCCCGCGGCGTCCGGCTGATCGAGCTGGGCCAGCCGTTCTTCACCGGCATGCCCTGCTCCCCCAACCACCCCGGGTTCCGGATGACGCTGATCCGCCGGCACGGCGACATGGAGCGCCCGGACGGCGGGTCGGCCGCCAACGAGATCATCGTGACCGGCGGCCACGTCGGCACCCACATCGACGCGCTGTCGCACGTCAGCCACGACGGCGAGCTGCACGGCGGGATCGACGCCGCCGAGGCGCAGCGCGGCGGGGCGTTCACCAGCCACGGCGCCGAGAACCTGCCCGGCCTGCTGCGCCGCGGCGTGCTGCTGGACGTCGCCGCCGTGCACGGCGTCGCCACGCTGCCGCCCGGCTACGGGGTGACCGCCGAGGACCTGGACCTGGCCGCGAAGCGGGCCGGCGCCGAGCCCGGCGAGGGCGACGTCGCGCTGGTCCGCACCGGCTGGTCCCGCAACTTCGGCGACACCACCGCCTACCTCGGCAAGGAGACGGGCGTGCCGGGCGCGACGCCGGACGCGGCCCGCTGGCTCGCCGACCGGAGGATCGTCGCGACCGGCGCCGACACCACCGCCTACGAGCAGATCCCGGCGGGCGCGGGCCACGCGGTGCTGCCCGTCCACCGGATCCTGCTGGTCGAGTCGGGGATCTTCATCATGGAGCACCTGAACCTGGAGGCGCTCGCCGAGGCCGGACTGCACGAGTTCGCGTTCCTGCTCGCCCCGCTGCGGATCAAGGGCGGCACCGGCTCCCCCGTCCGCCCGCTCGCGGCGGTGTCGGCATGACGGCCCCCACCCCGGTGCAGCGGCTCGCCGCGCTCGCCGCGTCCGCGCGCGCGGACGGGCTGCCGGCCGATCTGCGCGCCGACGCCGCCCGCCGCGTCCTGGACGCCCTCGGCAACAGCCTCGGCGCGACCGGCGAGGCACCGGCCCGCGCGGTCGGGGAGCTGGTCGCCGAGTGGGGCGGCGCGGGACGGGCCACCGCGATCGGCACCGGTTCCCGGCTCCCCGAGCCCAGCGCCGCGCTGCTGAACGGCACCCTCGCCCACTCGCTCGACTTCGACGACACGCATCTGCCGTCGGTGCTGCACCCGTCCGCGTCGGTCGTGCCCGCGGCGCTCGCGGTCGCCGAGGCGCGGGGCGCCACCGGCGCGGCGCTGCTGGACGCGGTGGGCGTCGGCGTGGAGATCACCGTCCGGCTCGGCATGGCCGGATACGACCGCGAGCTGGGCAACTCGGTGTTCTTCGAGCGCGGCCAGCACGCCACCGCCATCTGCGGCGCCGTCGGCGCCGCCGCGTCCGCCGCGATGCTGTCCGGCCTGGACGCGGGCGGGATCGCGCACGCGATGGGCATCGCCGCCAGCATGGGCTCGGGAATCCTGGAGGCCAACCGGACGGGCGGCACCGTCAAGCGGATCCACTGCGGCTGGGCCGCGCACGCCGCCGTCACCGCCGCCGGCCTCGCCCGCACGGGCATCACCGGCCCGCCGACCGTGTTCGAGGGACGGTTCGGGTTCCTGCAGGCCTGGTGCGGCGACCAGGTCGACCTCGACGCGCTCACCGACCGGCTCGGCGAGCACTGGGAGCTGCCCGGGATCTTCTTCAAGCCGTACCCGTGCAACCACTTCACCCACGCGGGCATCGACGCCGCGCTGCGGCTCCGCGCGCGCGGGCTCGACCCGTCCGACATCGAAAGCATCGAGCTGGGCGCGCCGACCGCCGTGCTGCGGACGATCGGCGAGCCCCGCGAGGACAAGGTCCGGCCCAAGTCGGGGTACCACGCCGCGTTCTCCGGCCCGTACACGGTCGCGGCGGCGCTGCTGGGCGGCGGCGGGCTCGGCGTCTTCCACGAGGACTTCACCAACGAGGCCGCCGCGTCCCCCGACCGGCTCGCGCTCGCCGCGAAGGTCCGGTGCGTGCCGGACGCGCGCTGCGACGAGATCTTCCCGCACCAGTTCCCGGCCGTCCTGCGCGTGACGACCCGCGACGGGGCCGTCCTGGAGGAGCGCGTGGACGCCAACCGCGGCGGCCCCGGCAACCCGCTGTCGGCCGAGGAGCTGGCGACCAAGTTCCGCCTCAACGCCACCCGCCGCGTCACCCCCGACCAGGCGGACGAGATCACCGACCTGACCTACGGCCTCGCCGGCGTCGAGGACCTGGGCCCCCTCACCGCGCTGCTCAGCTGACCGAACGACGTTCACCGCGGCGGGTCGTCACGCTCCTGACGACGGGTCGCCGCGAGTCGACGGTCAGGTGTGCTCCATGACGAAGATCGCCGTGGTGCCGGGGGCGAGGGCGCGGAAGACGTGGGGGGCGTCGCCGGGGTAGGCGACGTAGTCGCCCGGGGCCAGTTCGACGGGGTCGTCCTGCGGGCCCGCGAGCGCGCGGCCGGTGCTCAGGACCACGTGCTCGGTGGTGCCGGGCATGTGCGGGTCGGACAGGTGCGGGTCGTCCGGTTCCGCCGTGACGCGGTAGACGTCGCGGCGGGCGTTCGGCGGGCAGGACGCCAGCAGCGTCGCCACGTACTCCGCCTGCTCGGAGCGGGTGGCGGGGCCTTCCCCCGCGCGGACCACCCGCACGCCCGCCCGCGGCGGGTCGACCAGCCGGCTGAACGGCACGTCGAGCGCCGCGCCGAGCGACCACAGCGTCTCCACGCTCGGGTTCCCGGTGCCCGCCTCCAGCTGGGAGAGCGTCGACTTGGCGAGGCCCGCGCGCCGCGCCAGCTCGGTCTGGGACATCCCGGCGCGCGCCCGCTCCCGGCGGATCGAGGCGGCGATCCGCGCGATCAGGTCCGCATTCCCCATGTGTTCGCTCCAGACGTCCGGATGTTCTGTTTGACGAACGCGACTGCCTGACGTTCACTGTACTGGACGGTCGTTCGCCACACCGGACAGGAGTGAGCATGGAGCATCTCGGGATCCTCGCCCACAGCGCGGAGGGCGCCGCGCTGTGCTTCCGCGCCTTCTGCCAGGAGGGCTTCCGCGAGCTGGGCCCCGACGACCACCCCGACGTCACGCTCGACCTGATCGCGCTGGCCCGCAGCATGCCGGCCTGGGACGCGGGCGACCACGACGCGGTCCGCGCGATCCTGGCCGAGAGCGTCCGGCGGCTCGCCGCCGCCGGGGCGACGTTCTTCGCCTGCCCGGACAACACCGCCCACATGGCGCTGGAGCGGCCCGGCGACGGCCTGGCGCTGCCCGGCCTGCACATCGCCCAGGTCGTCGCCGGGCGCGCCGCCCGCGACGGGCGGCGCCGCGTCGGCGTCCTCGGCACCCGCTACACCATGGACGGCCCCGTCTACCCCCGCGAACTCGCCGCGCGCGGCATCGAGGCGGTGGTGCCGGACGCCGCCGACCGCGCCCGCGTCCACGAGATCATCTTCGCGGAGCTGGTGAACGGCGTCGTCACCGAGGAGTCGCGCCGCGAGTACGTGCGGATCATCGAGCGGCTCGCCGCGCGCGGCTGCGACGCCGTCGCCCTGGTCTGCACCGAGATCCCGCTGCTGGTCACGCCCGAGGCGTCGCCGCTGCCGACGCTGGATTCGACGCGGCTGCTCGCCCGCGCGGCCTTCGAGGCGGCGGCTGGGCGCGCTCCCCTGCCGTCCTGGCGCGGCGGACCGGCCGTCACCGCCTGACCCGACGGGCCAGCGCCCGTCCAGCTCGGCGAACAACGGGTCGAACTTCGTCCAGGTAGCGCCCTGCGCGGCCGATGTTTCGACCGGTGGCGAAGCGAGCCGGCCCTAGATTCGGGGGCATGGCGAACACAGATCTGACCATCGCCCGGCACGCCGAGGTCGGCGCCGTCCTCGCCGAAGAGCGCTTCGCCGTCCCCGTGGTGGAGGGCGGCGCGCCGCGGGGTTCGCTGGCCTGGTTGCGCGGCGCCGTCTGCCGGTTCAGCGAAGGCCCCGACCACGACCGGCGGCTGGGCGTCGTACTGAAGGCGCTGGACCAGCTGGACGCGGCCGACCTGCGGCGGCGCGCCCGCGAACGCGTGCTCGCCGGAGCGGAACCCGGCCTGGCCCCGATCTCGGCCCTGGGCGAGGCGCTCGGCGTCCCCGACCTCGACGCGCTGGCCGCCGCGGTGCCGCCCGCCTCGTCCGGCTACCTCACCGGGGCCGGACGGGACGGCTCGGACGACGCCGTCGCGACCTTGGTCCGGCTGCTCGGACCGGGGCCGGACGAGGAGGTCGCCAACCGCATCGCCGTCTTCACGCAGGCGTGCGACGCGACCGCCGCGCTCGTCGGCAAGGTGCTGCCGCTGTCGCGGCGCCCCGAGGCGCGCGGGTGCCCGATCGAGGCCGTCATCGCCGAGACCCTGCGCTTCGACCCGCCCATCCCCGCCATGCGCCGCGTCGCCCGCGAAGAGGTCGGCTTCCAGGGGCGGCGCATCGCCGAAGGGACGGCCCTGACGCTCGACCTGCGGGCGGCCAACCGCGACCCGGCGGTGTTCACCGAACCGGACCGTTTCGACCCCGCGCGCAGGGAACCTCCCCATCTGACCTTCGGCGCCGGCCGGCGGCCCTGCCCCGGCGCGGACCACGCCGTGCAGCTGACGGCCGGCGTGGTCGAGGCCCTCAACGAACGGGAGGCGGTCCGATGACCCGTCCGGAGACGTTCCACGACCTGCACCGCGGCGACCGGCCGCTGCTCCTGCCGAACGCGTGGGACTTCGCGACCGGCGCCGCGCTGGTGAAGGCCGGGTTCTCGGCGGTCGGGACGACCAGCCTCGGCGTCGCGGCGGCGGCCGGGAAGACCGACGCGACCGGCGACGCGCGCGACGAGACGCTCGCACTGGCGCGGAACCTGTCGCGGCTGCCCGTCCCGGTCACGGTCGACATCGAGGGCGGCTTCTCCACCAGGGTCGCCGACGTCGCCGAGCTCGCGACCGAGCTGGCCTCGTTCGGCATCGCCGGCGTCAACCTGGAGGACGGGCGCGCGGACGGGACGCTCGCGCCGCTCGACCACCAGACGACGACCATCGCGGCGGTGAAGCGGGCCGCGCCGCAGCTGTTCCTGAACGCCCGCACCGACACGTTCTGGCTGGCGGACGGCGAACCCGACCTGAAGGAGACGCTCCGCAGGGTGCGGGCGTTCGCCGAGGCGGGCGCCGACGGCGTCTTCGTCCCCGGCATCGCCGCCGACGATGACGTCCGGGCCGTCGTCGAGGCCGTCGACCTGCCGGTGAACGTGCTGTTCATGCCAGGAAAGACCGATGTCGGGCGGCTCGCCGAGCTGGGCGTCCGGCGGGTGAGCACGGGGTCGCTGCTGTTCCGCAAGGCGCTCCAGGCCGCGGTCGCCGCCGCCCTGGACGTCACCGGCCACGGCGAGGACGCCCCCGCGTTCTCCTACGGCGACATCCAGGACCTGGTCTCGCGCTAGGCGTCAGTGGCCGGTGATCGCGTCGGCGAGGCGGGCGAGCGGGGACGTCCGCGCCGACGCCGTCGCGGACTCGCGGGCGTCCGCCGCCCGGTACAGCGCGTACATCGCGTGGACGCCGAGCCAGCGCAGCGGCTCGGGCTCCCAGCGGCGGACGCGCCGGTCCACCCACGGCAGCGCGGTCAGCTCGGTGTCCTCGCGGAGGACGAGATCGCGCAGCGTGCGGCCCGCGAGGTTCGCTGTGGCGACGCCGTGGCCGGTGTAGCCGCCCGCGTACCCGAGCCCGGCGGCGTGGTCGACCACGACGGTCGAGCACCAGTCGCGGGGCACGCCGAGGACGCCCGACCAGGCGTGCGCGACGCGTCCGTGCTCGGCGGCGGCCGGGAACATCGCGGCCAGCATCGACCACAGCGCGGCGACGGTCGCGGGCTGCGTCCGGCCGCCGTCGTCCACCCGGGAGCCGTAGCGGTACGGCCTGCCCCGGCCGCCGAACGCGATGCGGTCGTCGGCGGTCCGCTGCGCGTACATGTAGTAGTGGGCGAGGTCGCCGAACAGCTCGCGGCGCCGCCAGCCGATCGCGTCCCACACCGCGGCCGGCAGCGGCGTCGTGACGATCATCGAGCTGTTCATCGGCAGCCAGTCGCGGTGGTGGCCGCCGACCCCGGCGGTGAACCCCTCGGTCGCGCGCAGCACGTAGTCGGCGGTGACCGTGCCGTACGGGGTGACGGCGGCGGCCGGGACGGCGCCGCGGCGCGGGTTGATCCGCACCACCGGGGTCCGCTCGTAGACGTCGACGCCGAGGCCGCGGACGGCCGCCGCCAGCCCCTGGACGAGCTTGGCCGGCTGCACGCGGGCGCAGTGCGGGCTCCACGCGGCGCCGGTCGCGCCCTCGACGCGCAGCCGCTCGTCGCGCTCGGCGGCGGGCAGCGGGACCAGGTCCTCCTCCGTCCAGCCCCAGTCGCGCGACTCGGCGACCATCGCGGCGAGCCGGGCGCGCTGGGCGGGGTTGCGCGCGACGTGCAGCACCCCGCTCTTGACCAGGTCGGCGTCGATGCCCTCGCCGGCGGCCACCTGGACGACCTCGTCGACCGCGTCGAACATCGCGTGCTGCAGCGCGACCGCCGCGAACCGGCCGTGCCGGGCGGCGTAGCGCTCCCGCGACCCGGCGATCTCGCCGAGCACCCAGCCGCCGTTGCGGCCGGACGCGCCGAACCCGGCGAACTCGCGCTCCAGCACGACGACGCGCAGATCGGGACGGGCGCGCTTGAGGTAGTAGGCCGTCCAGAGGCCGGTGTAGCCGGCGCCGACGACGCAGACGTCGGCGGCGCGCGGGCCGGGCAGGCGGGGCCCCGGTTCGGGGCGGCCGGTCCCCCGGTACCAGTGGGAGACGCCGCCGTTGGCGAAACCGGGCGCCAGCGGCACCCGCCCGGACGAGGAGCTCATGCGCCCATACTGCTGTATCCGGCAGTCGGTCCGGTAGTGGGCGACGGATTCTAGGGGACGGCGTCGATTCCACGACGGGATCCGAGCCAGCCGGAACGGTCGGCGGCATAGTAGGCGGCGCCGTCGGGTCCGTCCGCCCCGCTGCGCCAGGGCCGCATCCCCAGGCTCGCGGCGACCTCGGCGGACACCGCGCTGCCCGGGTCGATCTCGGCGGTGACGCGGCGCAGCCCGACCACCCCGAACGCGTAGTCCAGCACGGCGCGGGACGCCTCGGCGGCCAGCCCCTGCCCCCACCGGTCCGGCTCCAGGCTGTAGAGGATCTCCACGTCCACCCCCCGGTCGAACGGGCCCTCGTGGCCGCGCAGCCCGGCCACCCCGATCAGCGGCGCGCCCGGCCCCGGCTCGGCCGCCCGCCACCCGCGCGGCAGCGGCCGCAGCGCCCACAGCCCGTAGCCCTCGGTGGCGAAGTCCCGCTCGCTGGTCTCGATGATCTCGGTGACCTGCACGGGCGAGATCGACGCGCCGTCGAACAGGTGCCGGCGGACGACCGGGCCCGTCCAGTGCCTCAGCAGCGCGTGGCGGTCGCGCATCCCGATCGGGTGCAGGGCGAGCCGCGTCGTCCGCAGCGTGTCGCTCATCCGGGGGCCCGTTTCTCGTGGGCCGGCTCGAGCGAGCCGGGCGACGGCAGGGGCGGGCGGGCCGCGAACGGCCCGGCCCGGCGTTGGTCGTTGACGCGCTCACCGGTCACGGGGTCGATCACTTACCGCACGCTAGGCCGTCGCGCCGGGCGCCTCAAGCCCCGGTCCGGAATGTGAAACCGCGCGCTCACGATGACGTAGCGCCGGCGTAACAGCGCTGCGCCAGCCTGGACACGTCCGCACCGAGCACGACCGGACACGGGTCGCACGCGACCGAGCCCCCCGGCCCCGGAAGGGAACGTTCCATGCCGCTGCTCCGCATCCGCACCGAGATCGAGGACCGGCCGGGCCGGCTGGCCCTGCTGACCGCCGCGCTGGCCGGCCGCGGCGCCAACATCCTCGCCCTGTCCGTCCAGATGGACGACGGCGGCGTGGTGGACGAGTTCCTCGTCGACGTCCCCGGCGGGGGCGCCGACGCGCGGGATCTGGCCGAGACGCTCGGCGCGGCCGGCGGCACCCGGACCGCCGTCCGCCCGGCCCGGCCGCGCGAACTGGTGGACGAGCCGACGCGGGCGCTGGTCCTGGCGTCCCGGCTGCGCGCCGAGCCGCACGCGGTGCCGGAGGTGCTCGCCGAACTGCTGCGCGCGGACGAGGCCGGATGGGCGCCGCCCGCCGAGGACGCGGACGACGACGCGTGCGTCCTGACCGTCCCGATGGGGCACGGCCGCGCCGTCCGGCTGCGGCGGTACGGCCTGCCGTTCACCACGACCGAGGCGGCGCGCGCCGACGCGCTCGTCCGCGCGGCGCTGCCCGCCGCGCCGCCGCGCCCGGCGTCCCGCCGCGTGCCGCTGCGCGACGGCACGCACGTGACCGTCCGGCCCATCGAGCCGCGCGACGCCGATGCGGTCCGCGCCCTGCACGAGCGGTGCTCCCTCGACAGCCGCCGGATGCGGTACTTCAGCCCGAAGCCGTACCCGCCGCCGCGCGCGATCGAGGGGTTCTGCGACCCGGCGCGCGGCCTCACCCTCGTCGCCGAGGGCCCGGACGGGTCGCTGCTCGCCCTCGCGCACCTGATCCACGTCATCGACCCGGGCGTCGCGGAACTGGCGTTCCTGGTGGAGGACGGCTGGCAGGGCCGCGGCCTCGGCCGGGCGCTCGCCGAGCTGCTGGTGGCCCAGGCCCGCGAGCGCGGCCTGGTGGAACTGCGCGCGACCGCGCTGAGCGAGAACGCGCGGATGCGGCGGCTGCTGACCTCGCTCGGCGGCCGGACGCGGCGCACCGACGAGCCCCACATCGTGGAGATCAGGCTGCGCGCGGACGGCCGCCCCGACCCGGGCGCGCTGGCAGGATGGCGGGGTGACCGGCATCTATGACGACCCCTGGGCCTACGAGCTGGCCTGCTCGTTCCGCGACGTGGCCGCCGAGACCGGCGTGCTGCTCGGCTGGTGCGCCGAGCACCGCCCGGACGCGGCCGGGCCCGTCCGGACGGCGCTGGAGCTGGCCGCCGGGCCCGCCGAGCACGCCCGCGAGCTGGCCCGCCGGGGCCTCGGCGCGACCGCGCTCGACCTCAGCCCGGCGATGTGCGCGTACGCGGCCCGCGAGGCCCGGCGCGCCGGGGTTCCGGTCGAGGTCGTCCAGGACGACATGACGACATTCGACCTGGGCCGCCGGTTCGACCTCGTGCTGACCATGCTGGACTCCACGTCCCACCTGATGACGCTGGACGCGTTCGTCGCGCACCTGCGCCGGGTCGCCGCGCACCTGGCGCCCGGCGGCCTGTACGTGATCGAGATGTCGCACCCGCGCGACCGGCTGTCCGACGACCCGAGCGTCAGCACCGGCTGGACGGTCGAGCGCGACCGGGTGCACGCGACCGTCCGGTGGGGCGAGCCGACCGACCGGCTCGACCCGGTCACCCAGATCGCCGACGACCACGTGACGATGACGATCGAGGCGGACGGCGCGACCCGCGTCATCGAGGACGTCGTCCCCTACCGGTTCTGGACCGCGACCGAGCTCGACGCCGCGATCCGGCTCGCCGGGGGGCTGGACGTCGCCGCCCGCTACGGCGACTTCGGGACCGGCGCGGACGCCGTGGCCCTCACCGATCCCGAAGCCTGGCGCATGATCACGCTGCTGCGGCCGCGCCGGCCGGCGCCGCCCGGTCAGGGAGCGGTCGCCCAGCCCGGCATCGGGTAGCCGGCCAGCATCTCGCGGACCTCGCCCGCGACCCGCTCGGCCACCGCCTCGTCCTGTCCGGCGGCGGCCCGCACGACCTCATCGATCCAGGCGGCGATCTGCGGCATCCGCGCCTCGTCCAGCCCGCGGGTGGTGATCGCGCCGGTGCCGAGCCGCAGCCCGGACGGGTCGAACGGCTTGCGCGGGTCGAAGGGGACCGCGTTGTAGTTCAGCTCGATCCCGGCGCGGTCGAGGGCCTGCGCGGCGGGCTTGCCGGCGACGCCCTTGTTCGTCAGGTCGATCAGGATGAGGTGGTTGTCGGTGCCGCCGGAGATCAGGTCGTAGCCGCGCTCCAGCAGCGCCGCCGCGAGGGCCTTGGCGTTCGCGACGACCTGGCGGGCGTAGCGGGCGAAGTCCGGCGCCGCCGCCTCCTTCAGCGCGACGGCGATCGCGGCGGTGGTGTGGTTGTGCGGGCCGCCCTGCAGGCCGGGGAACACCGCCTTGTCGATCGCCTTGGCGTGCTCGGCCGTCGACATCACCATCGCGCCGCGCGGGCCGCGCAGCGTCTTGTGCGTGGTCGTGGTGATCACGTCGGCGTGCCCCACCGGGGACGGGTGCGCGCCGCCCGCGACGAGGCCGGCGATGTGCGCGATGTCGGCGGCCAGCACCGCCCCGACCTCGCGGGCGATCTCCGCGAACGCCGGGAAGTCGATGGTGCGGGGCACCGCCGTCCCGCCGCACCAGATCAGCTTCGGCCGCTCCTTGAGCGCCAGGTCGCGGACCTCGTCCATGTCGACGCGGCCGGTGTCGGCGCGCACCTCGTACCGGACGGGGGCGAACCACTTGCCGGTCGCCGACACCGACCAGCCGTGCGTCAGGTGGCCGCCCATCGGCAGCGACAGGCCCATCACCGGGTCGCCGGGGTCCAGGAACGCCAGGTAGACGGCGAGGTTGGCGGGCGAGCCGGAGTACGGCTGGACGTTGGCGTGCTCGACGCCGAACAGCTCCTTGGCCCGGCCGATCGCCGCCAGCTCGATCGGGTCGACGTTCTGCTGGCCCTCGTAGTACCGCTTGCCGGCGTAGCCCTCCGAGTACTTGTTGGTCAGGACGGTGCCGGCGGCCTCCAGCACCGCCGCCGACACGTAGTTCTCCGAGGCGATCAGCCGGATCTTCTCGAACTGGCGGCGGGCCTCCGCCTCGACCAGTCCGGCGATCTCGGGGTCCGCGGCCTGCAGATGGGGAACGGCGGGCTCGTGCACGACTACCTCCGCGCTGCTTCGCGCCGGAACGCGCTCCGGGCGCCCCGGCAAGGGGACCCGTACACCCAGGCGCGCGGTGTGCGGACTAGTTTCGCTCCCCGGTGGTCGACTCCACCTTGACTGCGCCAGTCGCGTTCGCGCCATCATAGCGAGCCGCGTCCCGCGCCCGCCGGGTCCGCGCCCGCCGCGGCCGCGCGGGCACCGACACCACGGCCAGCCCGCCGAACAGCAGCAGCGCCCCGGCCGCACCCTGCACGGACAGCCGTTCCCCGAGGACCGCGACGGCCAGCACCGCCGCCACCAGCGGCTCCGCGAGACTGAGCGTCCCGGCCGTCGCCGCGCTGACCCGGTACAGGCCGCCGACGAAGAACATGTACGCGGCGGCGGTCGCCGCGATCCCGAGCCACGCCACCAGGACCGCCGACCGCGGCGCCGCGAGCGCCGGCAGGTCCGCGAGCGTCCAGGGCAGCAGCACCGACCCGCCCGCCAGCAGCGTCACCGACACCGCCGCCGCCATGCCCGCCTCGCTGTTCCTCAACGAGCCGTGGCCGGTCAGCATCTTCGCCGACACCGTGTAGACGCCGAAGCAGGTCCCGGCGACCAGGCTGAGCGCCACCCCGGGCGGGTCGGCGTGGACGCCCGGCCCCGGCGCCATCAGCAGCGCGACGCCGCCGACCGCGCAGGCCGTGCCCCACCACCACCGCCGGCCCAGCCGCGCCCGCAGCACCAGCCGATCGCACAACCCGGTCGAGACGGGCGCGAGCCCGAACACGACGGCGGTCGCCACCGCGGCGCCCGTCCGGTCGACCGCGCTGAAGAACGACGCCTGGAAGACGCCGGTGGCGACGGACGCGGCGGCCAGCGGCGGCCAGGCGCGCCGCGGCAGTGCCCGGAACGCCTTCCGGTCCTTCGCGAGCACCAGCACGGCGAGGACGAGCCCGCCGGAGAAGATCCGCGCGCCGCCGATCGCCACCGGGCTCGCCGCGGAACCGGCCAGCACCTGCGCCGGCCCCACCGTTCCCCACAGGACGCCGGCAGCCAGCACCAGCAGCGCACCGGACGGGATGTTTCGTCGGTCCATGCCGCCGAAGCTAGGCAGGAATGCGGAACTTCGCGCTGCAAGCCGTCATTCGTTCGACCACAGGGCACCGCTCCGGCAATCCTTCGGTTCGGGCTCGCCGAACATCGCCTCAGGCGTACGGCGTTCGCCCGTCGCGCCGCTCGGCCGACGGAAGTTCGCCCTGCTCCCTCGGCTGGACGTAGTCGTACACCACGGTGGTGCGGACGTCCACGTACTCCTTGCGGCGGGCCAGCCGGTCGAGCACGAAGTCGCGCAGATATGTGGTGCTGGGCACCGCCACATGGACGAGGAGGTCCTCGTTCCCCGTCACGACGAAGACGGCGACGGACTCGGGCATGGCGGCCATGCTGTCGCGCGCCGACTCGATCGCCTCCCGCGACTGCGGCCGGATCCGGATCGAGATCAGCGCCTGCACGCCGCGGCCGAGCCGCTCGAAGTCGACCGCCGCGTGGAAACCGGTGACGATCCCGCGCGAGCGCAGCGCCCGCGTCCGCTCCAGAGCCGTCGACGGGGCGATCCCCACCGCCTCGGCCAGTTCCCGGTTGGTCTGCCGCCCGTCCCGCTGCAACCGCCGCAGGATCGCCTGGTCGACCGCGTCCATGGGTCCCCCTCCCGACCTCGCCGCCGCGTCCCGAACTCCCGCACCCGGACATGCGCCGGAACCGGCAGCTCTCCGAAGAATATTCGGCCACCTCCCCTCAGACCAAAAGGGGACTGCGGAGGCTGGTGATTTCACCGATGCCCGCGGGACGGCAGGGCGCCGACAATTGGCGGCTCACACGGACCGGCGGGGCCGACCGCCGAACGGGGAGTCGAGGTCATCGTGAGCGGGGCGCATCGGGAGACGGGACGGCGCGCGCGGCGGCGGACACGGCGCGGGCGCCGGACCGTGGCGGTCGTGTGCATGGCGATCGCGGCGGTGCTCGGCACGTCGGTGTACGCGCTGTCGGCGATCACGTCGTGCTCCGGCGGCGTGACGACCCTCGACGCGGCCGTCGCCCCGGAACTGGCGCCCGCCGTGTCCGCGGTGGCCGGCGACTTCAACGGCGCCGACCACCGCGAGGGCGGGAAATGCGTGCGGGTCACCGTGCGCGCGGCCGGCCCGGCGGGGGTCACGGCGCTGCTGTCCGGGCAGATCCCCCAGGGCTCGGGCGTGCGCCGCCCGGACGTCTGGGTGCCGGACTCGTCTCTGTGGCTGCGGCTGCTGGCGAAGCCGCCGCGTGTGGCGGGCGGGCCGCTGGCCCGCTCGCCCCTCGTCGCCGCGGTCCCGGCTGCGCGGGCCGCCCGGACGCCCGGCTCGTGGAAGGACCTGCTGAGCGCGGCGGAACCCGGCGAGCGGAGCTCCCGGGCGGTCGGGCTCGTCCTGGCCGACCCGGCCCGGACCGGCGCCGGGCTCGCCGCGCTGCTGGTCGCGCGGGCACGCGACGGCGACGCGGCGTTCGCGGCGTTCGCGCGGTCGGTGCGAGAGAGCACCGCACCGGACGCGGCCCGGGCGCTCGGCGCGCTCACCGGGGCCTCGGCGCGGCCCGAGCCCGTCCTGGCCGTCCCGGAGCAGGCCGTGTGGGAGCACGACCGGCGCGAGCCGTCGGAGCCCGTCCAGGCCGTCTACCCGCGCGACGGGACCCTGTCCCTGGACTATCCGGTCGCGATCCTCGCCGACCGTCCCGGCGCGCGGCTGTTCGAGCGGACGCTGCGCGGCGGAACCGCCCGCGAGCGCCTCCGCGCGGCGGGCTTTCGCGACCCCGCCGGGCGGGCGCCGGCCGCGTTCGGCCGCACGCCCGGCCTGGCCGCGGCCAGGCCCGCCGTCCTCGCCGACCCCGACCCCGGCCTGGTCCGGCGCACGGCGCAGGAATGGGCGCGGCTGACGCTCGGCTCCCGGATGCTGTCGGTGATCGACGTCTCCGGATCGATGGCGCGGCCGGTGCCCGGCACCCGGCTGACCCGGCTGCAGGCGATCGCGCAGGCCTCCCAGGAGGGCCTCGGGCTGCAGCCCGACGACACCGAACTCGGCCAGTGGATCTTCTCCACGCGGCTGGACGGCGACCGGGACTGGCGGCGGACCGTCCCGATGGGCCCGCTCGGCGGGCGGATCGGCTCGGTCACCCGCCGGCAGCGCATCCTCAGCACGCTGGCGGCGCTGCGCCCGGAACCGGACGGCGCGACCGGCCTGTACGACACCGTGCTCGCCGCCGTCCGGTACATGCGCCGCACCTACCGGCCGGAGATGGTCAACACGGTGCTGCTGTTCACCGACGGCCGCAACGACGACCCCGGCGGCCCCTCCCTGGACCGCACGGTCGCCGCGCTGCGCGCCGGGCGGGAGGCGACCCGCCCGGTGCAGATCATCGTCATCGGCTTCGGCCCGGACGTCGACACCGCCGAACTGCGGCGGCTCGCCGGCGCCACCGGCGGCAGCGTCTACACCGCCCGCGTCCCGCAGGACATCATGCGGATCTTCGGCGAGGCCACCGCCCGCCGCCTCTGCGCGCCCTCCTGCTGAGCCGCGGGACGGCCCCACCGAGCCCGGAGACGGCGAAGGCCCGATCCCCGTGCGGGGACCGGGCCGGGAACACCGGTGCGCGGCCGTCGCCGTGCGGACGGAGCGTCAGCTCCGGCCCGCGGCCTCCAGGGCCCTCTTGACGGCGGCCCGCTTCTCGCGCAGCTTGGCGAGCGCCTCCTCGAGGATGGCCTCGCCGTCCTCGTCGCTGCGCCGCTCCTTCACGTACGCCAGATGCGTCTTGTAGGGCTCGGTCTTCGGCGGTGCCGGCGGGTTCTCCGCGTCCTGACCGGCCGGGAACCCGCAGCGCGGGCAGTCCCACGTCTCGGGGACCGCGACGTCCGTCGCGAAACTGGGGCGCGTCTCGTGCCGGTTGGCGCAGTAGAAGGTCACCCAGACGCGGGGGGCGGCGTCGCCGCGCTCCGCCTCCCCCATTGGACCGGCCCCGACGCGGCTGCCCCGAATCGCGTTGCCACTACCCACGGACTACTCCTCGCTTTGTGCGCCGCCGCCGCCAGGGGACCTCCGAGGACGGCACGGCATTCGAACGTGTTGGACGGGCGGCTCAGCCGACGCCCTTGTGCTTGAACAGCAGCCCGAGCACGATGATCGAGGCGAACCAGACCACCCCGACGCCGATCGTCAGCCGGTCCAGGTTGCGCTCCACCACCGACGAGCCGCCGAGCGACGACGAGATGCCGCCGCCGAACATGTCGGACAGTCCCCCGCCCTTGCCCTTGTGCATCAGGACGAGGACCACCATCAGCAGACTCGTGACGATGAGCACGATGGACGATGCGATGATCACAGTTCTTCAGCGCCTTCTCTGGCAGGCCCCGCGGGAGACGGGGCCTCGTCTGTAGGGACGGAGGATCGAGCCGGGCGGTTTACCCGTGCAGTACGAAGGGTACGACGAACAACCGCCTGGTTCGGCAAGAACCCCCATGTCACGCGGAATTGATCAGATGTGATCAGGCCGGGAGCTCCCGGTACCGGCAGATCTTGACGAATTCGCCCGGGTCGAGGCTGGCACCACCGACCAACGCGCCGTCCACGTCGTCCTGCGCCATCAGCTTGGCGATGTTGTCGCCCTTCACCGAGCCGCCGTACAGGACGCGCACCTGGTCGGCGAGCCCGCCGTCGTACAGCTCGGCGAGCCGGGTCCGGATCGCGGCGCAGACCTCCTGCGCGTCCTGCGGCGTGGCGACCTCGCCGGTGCCGATCGCCCAGACCGGCTCGTAGGCGATCACGCTGCGCCGCACCTGCTCGGCGGGGATCTTCTCCAGCGCGCCGTCCAGCTGCGACAGGCAGTGCGCGACGTGCCCGCCGGCCTTGCGCACCTCGAGGCCCTCGCCGATGCAGATGATCGGGATCATCTCGGCGCCCAGCACCGCCTTGGCCTTGGCGTTGACGAGCGCGTCGTCCTCGCCGTGGTACTCGCGCCGCTCGGAGTGCCCCACGATCACGTAGGAGCAGCCCAGCTTCGCCAGCATGGACGCGGCGATCTCGCCGGTGTAGGCGCCGGAGGCGTGCTGCGAGACGTCCTGCGCGCCGTACTGGATGGCGTACCGGTCGGCCTCGATCACCGTCTGCACCGACCGCAGGTCGGTGAACGGCGGGCACACGACGACGTCGACGGCCTCGAAGTCGGGCTCCTTCAGCGCGAACGCCATCTTCTGGACGAGCAGGATCGCGTCCAGGTGGTTCTTGTTCATCTTCCAGTTGCCGGCCATCAGCGGCTTGCGGCCGGTCTGCTTTCCGGAAGGGCTCGCGGGGGCCATCGGTCAGTCCTCCAGTGCTTGCAGGCCGGGCAGCGCCTTGCCCTCGAGGTATTCGAGGCTGGCGCCGCCGCCGGTCGAGATGTGCGAGAAGGCGCCCTCGTCGAAGCCGAGCCGCCGGACGGCCGCGGCGGAGTCGCCGCCGCCGACCACGGTGAACGCGCCGGAGTCGATCAGGCCCTGCGCGACGGCGCGGGTGCCGTGCGCGTACGGCTCCATCTCGAACACGCCCATCGGGCCGTTCCAGAACACCGTCCTCGCGCCGGCCAGGCGCGCGGCGAACAGCTTGCCGGACTCGGGGCCGATGTCCAGGCCGAGCCGGTCGGCGGGGATCGCGTCGGCCGCGACGACCTCGTGGTCGGCGTCCGCGGCGAACGCGGTCGCGGCGACAACGTCCACCGGGAGCACGAACTCCACGCCGCTCTCCTCGGCGCGCCGCAGGTACTCGCGGACGGTGCCGAGCTGGTCCTCCTCCAGCAGGCTCTCGCCGACCTCGTGGCCCTGCGCCTTGAGGAAGGTGAAGACCATGCCGCCGCCGATCAGGATGCGGTCGGCCTTGCCGAGCAGGTTGTCGATCACGCCGAGCTTGTCGGAGACCTTGGAGCCGCCGAGCACGACCGCGTAGGGCCGCTCGACCTGCTCGGTGAGCTTCTCCAGCACCGACACCTCGGTGGCGATCAGGTCGCCCGCCGCGTGCGGGAGCCGCTTCGGCACGTCGTAGACGGAGGCGTGCTTGCGGTGCACCGCGCCGAACCCGTCGCCGACGTAGACGTCGGCGAGGGCGGCGAGCTTGTCGGCGAACGCGCCGCGCTCGGCGTCGTCCTTGCTGGTCTCGCCCGGCTCGAAGCGCAGGTTCTCCAGCAGCGCGACATCGCCGTCGCCGAGCCCGGAGACGGCCGCGTGGGCGGACGCGCCGGTGACGTCGTCGGCGAACACCACCCGGACGCCGAGCAGCTCGCCGAGCCGGATCGCCACCGGGCCGAGTGAGAACTCGGACTTCACCTCGCCCTTCGGGCGGCCGAGGTGGGCGCAGACGACCACCTTCGCGCCCTTGTCGCGCAGCGTCTCGATCGTGGGCAGGCTGGCCCGGATCCGGCCGTCGTCGGTGATCCGGCCGTCCTGCAGCGGGACGTTCAGGTCCGCGCGGACCAGCACCTTCCGCCCGGCGACGTCCAGATCGTCAATGGTGCGCATCGGGATGCGGATTCCTTCCGGATACGGCCCCGGTGTGGGCGCGGGCGGGGCGCGGCCACGGCGGGAACGGGACTTCCAGTCCTGGGGCGGTACTACCCGAGGGGGGACGACCCCCCACACCCCCCGTGCCGACTTCGTCGGGATTCAGAGCTGCGAGCCGACGAGCTTCACGAGGTCGACGAGGCGGTTGGAGTAGCCCCACTCGTTGTCGTACCAGCCGACGACCTTGACCTGGTCGCCGATGACCTTGGTCAGCCCGGAGTCGAAGATGCACGACGACGGGTCGGTGACGATGTCGCTGGAGACGATCGGGTCCTCGGTGTAGGTGAGGTAGCCCTTGAGCGCGCCCTCCTCGGCGGCCTTCTTGAACGCCTCGTTGACCTCCTCGGCGGTGACCTCGCGCGACAGGGTCGCGGTGAGGTCGGTGGCCGAGCCGGTCGGCACCGGGACGCGCAGCGCGTAGCCGTCCAGCTTGCCGTTCAGCTCCGGCAGCACCAGGCCGATGGCCTTGGCGGCGCCGGTGGAGGTCGGCACCACGTTCAGCGCGGCGGCGCGGGCGCGGCGCAGGTCCTTGTGCGGCGCGTCCTGGAGGTTCTGGTCCTGCGTGTAGGCGTGGATCGTCGTCATCAGGCCCTTCTCGATGACGAAGTTGTCGTGCAGGACCTTCGCCAGCGGGGCCAGGCAGTTGGTGGTGCAGGAGGCGTTGGAGATCACCGTGTGGTTCGCCGGGTCGTACTTGTCCTCGTTGACGCCGAGGACGACGGTGAGGTCCTCGTTCTTGGCCGGGGCCGAGATGATGACCTTCTTGGCGCCGTTGTCGGCGTGCACCTTGGCCTTGGTGGCGTCGGTGAAGAAGCCGGTGGACTCGACGACGATGTCGGCGCCGACGTCGCTCCACTTGAGGTTCGCGGGGTCGCGCTCCTCGAACGCCTTGATCGACTTGCCGCCGACGACGATCTCGTCGGCGGTGGCGCGCACGTCCTCGGGGAAGCGGCCGAGGATGCTGTCGTACTTGAGCAGCTGGGCGAGCGTGGCGTTGTCGGTCAGGTCGTTGACCGCCACGATCTCGATGTCGGCTCCGCTGGCCTTGACGGCGCGGTAGAAGTTGCGGCCGATCCGGCCGAACCCGTTGATGCCTACTCGGATGGTCACGGAACGGCTCTCCTCGTACGTCGTGTCGCCCGGTGGCACCAGGCTGTCAACTGCGGTCTCCCGGGGTCTCCCCCGCTCTCGACCCTATCCAATGACCCGCGGGTAGCCCGACACCGGCGGCGGTGGATTCGCGGGTGACGCCCCCTCCCCCGGCCGGGGGAGGCGCCGGCGCCGCCCGATTTGACGATCTTCACTAGACTCCCGCCATGCGGCGCGGGTGGTTCGTCCTAGTCATCGGGGGTTTGATCGCCTGCTGCCCGACGGCAACGGCGTCGGCCGCGGAGCCGCCCGCCCCGCAGACGCGCATCGCCTCCATCACGGCCCAGCTGAAGCGCGATCCCGTCTACGTCACCGACCAGGTGCCCCGGCGGCTGCCCCCCGGGACGGCCGGGAAGATCAAAGCGCTGGTCGGCCGGCTCGGCGTCCCGACCTACGTCGTGGTGACGCTGCCCTCCCGCGTCCGGGACGACGGCACCGAGGCCCCGTCCGACCTGGAGTCCCTGGTGCCCGTGCTGCACGACCGGCTCGGCAAGGACGGCGTCTACCTCGTCGTCGATCCCAGCGGCGCCCTCGGCGAGGTGCAGCAGTTCGGCGGGGCGCGGCGGATCGACGTCGAGCACGCCTACCAGGCCGCCACGTCGGAGCTGCCCTACGAGTCGGGCCTGCTGAGCGTCCTCGGCCGGTTCGTGGAGATCGCCCTCTCCGGCCACGCCGAGGAGCGGGCCCGCCACCCGTCGCCCCGGCCCGAGTCCGCGACCCGGCGGGAGCTGGACGCCTACGACCGCGGCAACCACCGGGCCGCCGTCAGGAACAACACCGCGTTCGGTGCCGGCGCCGGGCTCGGCGGGCTGATCGTCCTGGGTCTGCTGGTGGGACGCCGGATACGCCGCGGCAGGCGGCGGCCGGCCGCCGGAAGGAAAACGGTCCGCAAGCAGCCGGTCCGCAAGCAGCCGAAGCGGCCCGCCGGGCAGGGAGGGAAGCGATGAGGCGCGCCGCGCCGGCCGTCCTCGGCGTCACGGCGGCGGCCCTCGCGATGTGGCCCGCCCCCGCCTCGGCCGCTCCCGACCCGCGCTACTCCGGCCACCGCCTCGACCGCGTGGCCGCCGCGCTCGCCAAGGACCCGCTCTTCGTCGACCCGGATGTGGACGTCGCGCTCGGCGCCGCCGACCGCGCCCGCGTCGACACGGCGATCCGGGCCGCCGCCAGGCGCGTCACGGTCCCGATCCTGGTCGTGGTGGCCCCCAACCCGACCGACTCGGAGTCGCAGGGCAAGGACGACGCCTTCCTGTCCGCGCTGCACGGTGTCACGCACCGCGACGGCCTCTACCTGATGGTGGGCGAGGACGGCTACATGCTCGGCCAGGGCTGGAACGTGCCGCGCGACATCGACCTGGACGTGGTGGCGCAGGACGACCTCCCCGACTACGAGCCGCCCGACATCCACCGCCCGTTCGACGGCCTCGCAGACCGGCTGATCAAGCGCGTGAACACCTGGGCCGCCGCGCCCGCCGCACCGCCCACGTCGTCCCCCGCGCTCCTCAGCCCCCCGGTCCCCTTCGGGCAGGAGGACGATCATCCGCTGACGCCGGACGAGCCCGCGGTCAAGAGCCACTTCCTGCGCGGGTTCCTCCTCGCCGGCCCGCTGTCGGCGGTCGCGCTGTACTGGGCCGGGATCGGCTCGGCCGCCGCCGGCCGCCGCTGGTTCCGCCGCGGCGGGTCCCGGGCCGCCGTCGCGGGACCGGCGGCGCAGGCCGAGGCGCACCCCGGCGCGCCGGCCAAGCCCTCGGACCGGTGGCTGCGGCGCACCGCGTCCGCCGAGCTGGACCGGCTGCGCGACCGGCTGCCCGACGCGTCCGGCAACCGCGGCCGGGCCTTCGCCCTCGCCGCCTTCGACGCCGCGCAGATCCTCCACGACGACGTCGAGGAGGACCCCGGCCGCGCCCTCGACCTCGTCGGCGTGATCGTCCTGGCCCGGCAGGGACGGCGCGCCCTCGCCGGGCAGATGACCGCCCCTCCGCCGCCGTGCCTCGTGAACCCGCTGCACGGCGACTCCACCCGCCGCAAGACCGTCCCGCTGCCCGGCGACCCCGACCGCGGCAAGCCCCGCCGGCAGCCGGTGTGCGCGGCCTGCTTCGGCGCGCCCGGCAAGGAGATCGCGGACCGGGTCCTGCGCGTCCAGGGCCCGGACGGCCTCGCGCCCCACTACGCGATCCCCGGCGTGTGGCGGGACGCGGCGTGGGGGTCCCGCGGAAACGACCTCGTCAAACGCGTGATGGAGTACCTCGGTGTCGAGTAAGCCCTCCCCCGGCGCGCGGATCGCCGCCGCGCTGCGCCGCTCCCCCATCTACGTCGACCCGTCGTACGCGTCGGCGCTGCCCGCCGCGGACCGGCGTCGCCTCGCGGCCCGGCTGAAGAAGATGCCGGCGCCGACCTACATCGTGCTGGTCCCGCTCGTCCAGGGCGGCACCTGGAACGACGACAAGCAGCTCGCGACGGTCGTGCACAGCCGCCTGGGCCGGGACGGGATCTTCGTCACCTTCCACGAGTCCACCGACGAGCTGATGGGGCACGAGTGGGGCGGCGACCACGCCGCGGACGACGCCGCGTGGGCCGTCAACTGGGACGACTCGCTGGACGGCGCGTCCCTCGCGGCGCGGCTCACCCGCTTCACCGACCTGATCGTCTCGGGCACCGCCACGAAGGCCTACAAGCAGGAGTCCGCGGAGATCGACCGCAACTACCAGGCGCATCTGAAGTCGTCGGCGCCCAAGGCGGCGAAGAAGGACGGCGGCACCGACCTCGCGCTTCCGCTCGCCGCGGGCGGCGCCGGCGTCGCGGTCGCCGCCGTCGCGGGCGTCCTGCTGTGGCGGCGGCGCCGCATGGCCGCCGTCCGCCGCCAGGCCGGCGACGGCCTGCTCCTGCCGCGCACCGTGTTCGCCACCGCCGGCAAGGCGAGCGAGGACCAGCTGCGCGAGCAGGCGTCCCACGAGGTCATCGCCTTCGGCGAGCTGCTGGACGGCTCGACGGCGCCCGGTGGCGAGCGCGCCGGCGCCCTCATGACGCGCGCCCTCGACGCCTACCAGGCCGCGGCGAAGACCCTGGACGCGGCGCGGGGCATCCCCGACCTCGCCGGGGTCCTCGTCCTGCTCGACCAGGGACGCGACGCCCTCGCCTCGGCCCATGCGCTCGCCGAGGGGAAGCCCGAGGTGCCGCCGAGCCCGCTGTGCTTCTTCAACCCGCTGCACGGCGACGGCCCCGTCGAGCTGGACTGGCGGCCGCTCGGCTCCCGCCGCCGCCTCCACGTGCACGCCTGCCGCGCCTGCGCCCGCGCGGCACGCGCCCGCGAGACCCCCGACATGCTCATGGACCGCCGCGACGGCCGGGACGTCCCCTACTTCGAGGCCGACCCGGCCCGCAGCGTCTGGGCCGAGACCGGCTACGGCCAGCTCCGCGACGACCTGATCCACCGCGTCCTCAGAGGCGACCTCCGCAAAAACTGAACGCCGACATCGGCTGCGTACGGCCGACACCGGACAGCCTCCGTTCGGTTTCGCCGCCGGACGTTCACCAGCTCTTCACCACACGCAGTCAGCCGGACGGCGGCGTCCGCGTCGAGGCGGCGTTCTCCCGTCGCGCCCTCGTCTTCGAGGCGGCCCCCGACGGCGCGCTCCGCCGCATCCGCTGCCCCGGTCGGTTACGGCGCCAGCATGTCCGCCGTGAGGTTGGCCTCGGTGCCGGGGATGCCCTGGTCGCCGGCGCGCTTGTCGGCCATGGCGAGCAGACGCCTTATACGGCCGGCGATGGCGTCCTTGGTGAGGGGCGGGTCGGCGAGCTGGCCGAGCTCCTCCAGGGAGGCCTGCTTGTGCTCGAGGCGGAGCCGGCCGGCGTTGACGAGGTGGTCGGGGGCGTCGTCGCCGAGGATCTCCAGGGCGCGGGCGACCCGGGCGCCGGCGGCGACCGCGGCGCGGGCGGAGCGGCGCAGGTTGGCGTCGTCGAAGTTGGCGAGCCGGTTGGCGGTGGCGCGGACCTCGCGGCGCATCCGGCGCTCCTCCCAGGCCATGACGGCGCCGTGCGCGCCGAGCCGGGTGAGCAGGGCGCTGATGGCGTCGCCGTCGCGGACGACGACGCGGTCGACGCCGCGGACCTCGCGGGCCTTGGCGTGGATCTTCAGCCGGCGGGCGGCGCCGACGAGGGCGAGCGCGGCCTCGGGGCCGGGGCAGGTCACCTCCAGCGACATCGACCGGCCGGGCTCGGTGAGCGAGCCGTGCGCGAGGAACGCGCCGCGCCAGGCGGACTCGGCGTCGCAGGCGGCACCGGCGACGACGTGCCGGGGCAGGCCGCGGACGGGGCGCCCGTTGTTGTCGATGAGGCCGGTCTGGCGGGCCAGGGACTCGCCGTCCCGGAACACGCGGACGACGTAGCGGTTGCCCTTGCGCAGGCCGCTGGGCGCGAGCACGACGACCTCGGAGGTGTGCCCGAACACCTCCGAGATGTCCTTGATGAGGCGCCGCGCCGCCACGTTGGTGTCGATCTCCGCCTCGATCACGATGCGCCCGCCGACCAGGTGCAGACCCCCCGCGAAGCGCAGCAGCGTCGAGACCTCCGCCTTTCGGCAGCACGGCTTCATGACCGTGAGCCTGCTCAGCTCGTCCTTGACCAGACCGGTCATCGCCATAGATGAACCCTCCCCCTATCGGACTTCCAGCAGTCTGGCCGATCGCGGCCCGCCGGGTCGTCAGTCACTGAATATCTGTACGAAGGCTTGGGCCAGGCGGGCGGGTTCATGACGCGGCGAGCCGTCGTCGGCGGCGACCCGCTCGAGCACGAGCCGGCCGCCGAGCCGCTGGACGGCCTTGTCGAGCGCGTCCGGATCGTCGACCACGCCGGCGTCGGCGAGGACGACGTCGACCCGCAGGTCGGGGGCGTGCGCCTGGAGGACCTCGAGATGGGTCTGCGGGGAGAAGTCGTCGGTCTCGCCGGGCTGCGGGGCGAGGTTCAGCGCGACGGCGCGGCGGGCGCGCGTGGAGGTGAGCGCGCGGGCGAGCGCGGGGACCTTCAGGTGCGGCAGGACGCTGGTGAACCAGGACCCGGGGCCGAACACGACCCAGTCGGCGTCCTCGACGGCGGCGAGCGCCTCCGGGCAGGCGGGCGGGTCGGCCGGGACGAGCGAGACGCCGAGCACGGACCCGGGCGTGCTCGCGCACGCGACCTGCCCCTTGACGTGGGTGATCTCGTCGGGGCGGGCCGGGTCGGCGCCGCGCACCTCGGCGACGATGTCCATCGGGACGGCCGCCATCGGCAGGACGCGGCCGTGCGCGCCGAGCAGCCGGCCGACCCAGTCGAGCCCCGCGACGGTCGAGCCGGGGCCGGGGCCGCCTGGGCCCGCGCCGTCGCCGAACAGCTCCCACAGCGCGACGATCAGCAGGTTGCCGACCGCGTGCCCCTGCAGGTCGCCCTCGCTGCGGAACCGGTGCTGGACGACGTCCCGCCAGGTCTGGCCCCACTCGTCGTCGCCGCACAGCGCGGCGAGCGCCATCCGCAGGTCGCCGGGCGGCAGCACGCCGAGCTCGCGGCGGAGCCGGCCGCTGGAGCCGCCGTCGTCGGCGACGGTGACGACGGCGGTGAGCCGGTCGGTGACGCGCCGCAGCGCCGACAGCGAGGCGTACAGACCGTGGCCGCCGCCGAGCGCGACGACCTTCGGGCCGGGAGGCTTCACCGGGTTCGTTTCTCTCTCCGTCCGGGACCCGGCAGCGCGGCGGGTCTCACTCGCGGCCGAGGTCACGATGGGCGACCTGCACCTCGATGCCCTCGTCCCGCAGCCGGGCGGCGATCTGTTCCGCCATGGCCACACTACGGTGTTTGCCGCCGGTACATCCCACGGCGAGCGTGACGTAGTGCTTGCCCTCGCGCTCGTACCCGTCGGCGAGCAGCCGGAGCACCTCGGCGTAGGCGTCGAGGAACTCCTTGGCGCCGTGCTGGCCGAGCACGTAGTCGCGGACGGCGGCGTCGCGGCCGGTCTTGGGGCGCAGTTCGGGCACCCAGTGCGGGTTCGGCAGGAACCGGCAGTCGACGACGAGGTCGGCGTCGACGGGCAGCCCGTACTTGTAGCCGAACGACACGACGGTGGCGCGGAGGCTGGACTCGCCGGTGTCGTTGCCGAAGAAGCCGATGATCTTGTTGCGCAGCTCGTGCACGTTCAGCCCGCTGGTGTCGATCACCAGGTCGGCCTCGGCGCGGACCTCCCGGACCAGCTCGCGCTCGCGGGCGATGCCGTCGACGACCCGGCCGTCGCCCTGCAGCGGGTGCGGGCGGCGGACGCTCTCGAAGCGGCGCACCAGGTCGGCGTCGCTGGCCTCCAGGAACACCACGCGGGGGTGGACCCCGCGCGCCTCCAGCTCGGCGATCGAGGAGTGCAGGTCGTCGGTGAACGCGCGGCTGCGCACGTCGACCACGACGGCGATGCGGGGCACCGCGTCCTTCACCCGGCCGCCGAGGTCGGCCATGGTGGCCAGCAGCCCGGGCGGGAGGTTGTCGACCACGTACCAGTCGAGGTCCTCCAGGGACTTGGCCGCGGTGCTGCGGCCCGCCCCCGACATCCCGGTGACGATGACGATGTCCGGAATCTTCGACTCGCTGGTCATGTCTGCTTCCCCCTGTGTTCCCCGTCGGCCCCGCGTTCCCCGCCGGCCTCGTGTTCCCCACCGGCCCCGTTCCCCTGGGCGGCGCCCTCCCCGCGGGCCCCGCGCTCCCCGCCGCCGGCGCCCCCCGCGCCGCGGGCCGGCACGGACGCGCCGTGCAGCGCCGCGACGATGCCCTCCGCACTGCGCGGCCCGATGCCGGGGACCTCCGCGACCTGCTCGGGCGTCGCCTCCTTCAGCCGCTTCACCGAACCGAAGTGCTTCAGCAGCGCCGCGCGCCGCGACGGGCCCAGACCCGGCACACTATCGAGTTCGCTCACCGTCATGGCCTTGGAACGCCGCTGCCGGTGGAAGGTGATGGCGAAGCGGTGCGCCTCGTCGCGGACCCGCTGGACCAGGAACATGCCCTCGCTGTTGCGCGGCAGGATCACCGGGTCGTCCTCGCCGGGCAGCCACAGCTCCTCCAGCCGCTTGGCGATCCCGCAGACGGCGATGTCGTCGACGCCCAGCTCGTCCAGCGCCCGCTGCGCCGCCGCGACCTGCGGCGGGCCGCCGTCGACGATCACCAGCTGCGGCGGGTAGGCGAACTTGCGCGGCCGGCCGGTCTCGGGGTCGATCGGCTGGTGCGCGCCCTCCTCCGCGCCGTCCTCCGGATCGCCCAGCGTGTCGAGCTCGCCCATCTTCTCACTCTCGGCGAGGTAGCGCTTGAACCGGCGGTTGATCACCTCGTGGATGGAGCGGACGTCGTCCTGCCCCTCGACCGCCCTGATCGTGAACCGGCGGTACTCGCTCTTGCGGGCCAGCCCGTCCTCGAACACGACCATGGACGCCACCACGTTGGTGCCCTGCAGGTTGGACACGTCGTAGCACTCGATCCGCAGCGGCGCCTCGTCCAGCTCCAGGGCCTCCTGGATCTCCTGCAGCGCGCGGCTGCGGGTCGTGAGGTCGGACGCGCGGCGCGTCTTGTGCTGCTTGAGCGCCTCGTGGGCGTTGCGGGCGACCGTCTCCAGCAGGGTCTTCTTGTCACCCCGCTGCGGGACGCGCAGGTGGACGGGCCCGCCGCGCTGCTCGGCGAGCAGCTCGGTCATCGCCTCGGCGTCCGGCGGCAGCGCCGGGACGAGCACCTCGCGGGGCACCGACTCGCTCTCGCCGTAGATCTGGATCAGGAAGTTCTCGACGAGGTCGGCGGTGGTGACCTCCTCGACCTTGTCGACCACCCAGCCGCGCTGCCCGCGGATCCTGCCGCCGCGCACGTAGAAGACCTGGACGGCGGCCTCCAGCTCGTCCTCGGCGAAGGCGATCATGTCGCAGTCGGTGGTGTCGGCGAGCACGACCGCCTGCTTCTCCAGCGCCCGCTCCAGCGCGCGGATGTCGTCGCGGAGCCGGGCCGCGCGCTCGTACTCCTGGGACGCGGCGGCCTCGCGCATGTCGCGTTCGAGGCGCCTGGTGAACCGGGAGGTGTTGCCCGCCATGAAGTCGCAGAAGTCCTCGGCGAGCAGCCGGTGCTCCTCCGGCGAGACGCGCGCGACGCAGGGCGCCGAGCACTTGCCGATGTAGCCGAGCAGGCAGGGCCGGTCGAGCTGGTGCTGGCGCTTGAACACCCCGGCGCTGCAGGTGCGGACGGGGAACACGCGCAGCAGCTGGTCGACCGTCTCCCGGATCGCCCACGCGTGGGAGTACGGCCCGAAGTAGCGCACGCCCTTGCGTTTGGCGCCCCGCATCACCATCACCCTCGGGAACTCCTCGTTGAGGGTGACCGCCAGATACGGATAGGACTTGTCGTCGCGGTAGCGGACGTTGAACCGGGGGTCGAACTCCTTGATCCAGGAGTACTCCAGCTGGAGGGCCTCGACCTCGGTGCCGACGACGGTCCAGTCGACGCGGGCCGCGGTCTGCACCATCGTCTGCGTGCGCGGGTGCAGCGCGGAGAAGTCGGCGAAGTAGGAGTTCAGCCGGGAGCGCAGGCTCTTCGCCTTGCCCACGTAGATGACCCGGCCGTGCTCGTCGCGGAATCGGTACACCCCGGGGGATTCCGGAATGGAGCCCGGTGCGGGTCGGTAGGTCGCCGGATCTGCCACGTCCTGAAGCCTAGTGGGCGCCACCGACACGCGACGCGGCCGTGGCCGCTGGCCTGGGGTGATGGAGATCTCCCTGCTTCGTGTGGATTTTCGTAACGGGAGTGGAAAGGGAGGTTCGGTCGGATTTTTCGCACACTCGGAGGGGGTCGTACCGCAGGTGTCCGCGCTGTGGGCCTGGATCACGCTCGCCGTCGTCGTCGGCGTTTCCGTCGTCATCGTGGAAGGAGGCCGGCGGCTGCTGGCCGGCCGGCTGGCACGGCACTGGCCCGGAGTCGGACGGGTCGCCCGGCGCTGCGCCGCCCCCGCGTTCGCGTTCGCGGCGGTCGTCAGCGCGAGCACCGCCATGCCCTACGGGCACATGAGCGGGCACGCCGGCGGGCTCGCCGGGCACCTGCTGCACATCGCGGTGATCGGCGTCACGACCTGGCTGGTGCTGCGCATCACCTACGCGCTCACCGACCCGCCGCTGGCCCGGCTGATGCGGATCGAGGGCGAGCGCAACCGGCGGGCCAGGCGCGCCCGCACCCAGATGATGCTGCTGCGCCGCATCGCCGCCATGGTCGTCGTCATCCTCGCGGTCGGCGCCGCGCTGTTCACGTTCCCGGCCGTGCGGGCGGTCGGCGCGGGGGTGCTGGCGTCCGCCGGGGTCGCCGGGCTGGTGGTCGGCATCGCGGCCCGCCCCACGCTGGGCAACCTGCTGGCCGGCCTGCAGATCGCGTTCAGCGACGCGCTGCGGCTGGACGACGTGGTGGTCGTCCAGGGCCAGTGGGGGCGCGTCGAGGAGCTGACCCTGTCCTACGTCGTGGTCCGGCTCTGGGACGACCGGCGGCTCATCCTGCCCGTCTCCTACTTCACCGAGCAGCCGTTCGAGAACTGGACCCGGCACACCAGCCGGGTGATCGGCTCGGTGGAACTGCACGTCGACTGGACCGTTCCGATCGAGGAGCTGCGCACCGAGCTTTACGCGATGCTCCAGGAGAACCCGCTGTGGGACCGCCGCGAATGGGTGCTGCAGGCCGTGGACGTCCGGCCGAACGGCCTGGTCACGATGCGCGCGCTGATGAGCGCCGCCGACTCGGCAAGCGCCTGGGACCTGCGCTGCGACGTGCGCGAGCACCTCATCGCCTACATCCGCGAGCACCACCCCGAGGCGCTCCCCCGGTTCCGCACCGACCCCGGCGGCCCGGAGGACGCCGGCACGGGCACCCGCGCCGGCCCGGACGGCGGGGACGCCGGCGTCACCGCGGCCGACCCCGGCGCGCGGCGGCGCGAGATGCGCGGCGGCGAGGTCGACGACCACGTCCGGGCCGCCGCCGGGAACGGCGGCGGCCCGGAGCGGACCGGGTCCGGCGCCGGGTCGTTCAGGCGAGGCTGATCTTCCCGCCCTGCACGCTGATCTTCTTCTCCGCCAGCGGCTTGTCGGCCGGCGGGTTCGCCACCGACCCGTCCGAGATCTTGAACTTGCTGCCGTGGCAGGGGCAGTTGATCGTCCCGCCGGACACCGACCCGACGGTGCAGCCGCGGTGGGTGCAGGTCGCCGAGAAGGCCTTGAACTCGCCCTGGGCCGGCTGGGTCACCACGACCTTCTCCGACTCGAAGACCTTGCCGCCGCCCACCGGGATGTCACCGGCGGAGGCGAGCACCGCGCCGGCACCGCCACCGCCACCGCCACCGCCCCCGTCGCCGCCGCCACCGCTGCCGTCGTCGTCGGACGACCCGCCGCACGCCGCCGCCAGCCCGGCGACGCCCGCGAGCCCGGCTCCGATGAGCAGGCCGCGTCGGGTCCCGCCCTCCCCGCTCCGGGGCGCCGCGTCGCCCCCGGGCGCGCCGGCCGGGGGCTCCCCGGCCGGCCGCTCGGTCGCGTCCGCCCGCGTCTCGGACTCCTGTGGCATCGTCTCCGCCCTCCGCTGAAACTCGGTTCCTGAACTCCCTGCGTCACCGGGGAGTACGCAGCGGAGGCGACAACGGTTCAAATCCGAACCAAAAAGCCGATCTTCGCGATCAGCTGATCACGATCCCGCCGTTCCGCACCTGCGCCGGGTACTCCTTGAGCGGCTTGGACGCCGGCCCCTGCGCCACGGAGCCATCGGTGATCTTGAACTCGCTGCCGTGGCACGGGCACCTGATCACCCCGTTGGAGACCCGGTTGACCACGCAACCCTGGTGCGTGCAGATCGCGGTGAACACCTTGAACGCGCCCTGCTGCGGCTGCGTCACGACCACCTTGCTGTCGGCGAAGGCCTTGCCGCCGCCGACCGGGATGTCGGAGGTCTTCGCCACCTGCTTGCCGCTGAGGTCCTTCGGCTCCTTGTTCTGGTCGGTCGCGCACCCCGCCGCGATCAGCGCCGCCCCCGCGGCGCCCGCGCCGCACAGCACCGTCCGGCGGGCGAGCCCCCCTGCCCCGGCGGACCCCGCGTCGTCGCGCGGGGCTCCGGGCGTCACTTCGTTGGTCATGCCCCCATGATCCTGGACGGCCCGCCGCGCCCCGCACCGACCCACCGGGCGGCAGTCGTCCCGGCCGCGGCCCCCCGCCGGCCGCGGCCGGGACGCCCTGCCTCCGGGGCGGCCCCGGACACCCCGCCCGCCGGGACGGCCCCGGATGCCCCGCCCCCTTGACCGGACGGGGCATCGGGGTGTGGGCCCCACCCTTGGCACGCGCACGCCCCGCCCCATGGTTCAAAGGGGCGGGGCGGTTCGGCGGGCGCCGGGCTCGGCGGCCGCGTGTCAGCCGAGGATCTTGGCGAGGAACTGGCCGGTGTGGCTGCCCTCCACCTTCGCCACGTCCTCCGGGGTGCCGGTGGCGACGACGGTGCCGCCGCGCGAGCCGCCCTCGGGGCCCATGTCGATGATCCAGTCCGCGGTCTTGATCACATCCAGGTTGTGCTCGATCACGATCACCGTGTTGCCCTTGTCGACCAGGCCGTTCAGCACGCCGAGGAGCTTGCGGATGTCCTCGAAGTGCAGGCCGGTGGTCGGCTCGTCCAGCACGTAGATCGTCCGGCCGGTGGAGCGCTTCTGTAGCTCGGAGGCCAGCTTGACGCGCTGCGCCTCGCCGCCCGACAGCGTCGGCGCGGGCTGGCCGAGCCGGACGTAGCCGAGGCCCACCTCGTTCAGCGTGTGCAGGTGCCGGTGGATCGCCTTGATCGGCTCGAAGAAGGCGGTGGCCTCCTCGATCGGCATGTCGAGGACCTCGGAGATCGTCTTGCCCTTGTAGTGGACCTCGAGCGTCTCCCGGTTGTAGCGGGCGCCGTGGCACACCTCGCACGGGACGTAGACGTCCGGCAGGAAGTTCATCTCGATCTTGATGGTGCCGTCGCCGGAGCAGTTCTCGCAGCGGCCGCCCTTGACGTTGAAGGAGAACCGGCCCGGCTGGTAGCCGCGCACCTTCGCCTCGGTGGTCTGCGCGAACAGCTTGCGGATGTGGTCGAACACCCCGGTGTAGGTCGCCGGGTTGGAGCGCGGCGTGCGCCCGATCGGCGACTGGTCGACGTGCACGACCTTGTCGAGCTGGTCGACGCCGTTGACCCGCTTGTGCTTGCCGGGGACGGTCTTGGCCCCGTTCAGCTGCTTGGCCAGCGAGTTGTACAGGATGTCGTTGACCAGCGTCGACTTGCCGGAGCCGGACACGCCCGTCACCGCGGTGAGCACGCCGAGCGGGAACGCCACGTCCACGCCCCGCAGGTTGTTCTGCTGGGCACCCTTCACCGTGACCTCGCGGCCCCTGGCGCGGGGCCGGCGGATCTCCGGGACGGCGATCTCCCGGCGCCCCGACAGGTACGCGCCGGTCAGCGAACGCTCCGACTTGAGCAGATCATCCACCGTGCCGGACACGACGATCTCGCCGCCGTGCTCGCCGGCGCGCGGGCCGATGTCGACGACCCAGTCGGCTGCGGCGATGGTGTCCTCGTCGTGCTCCACGACGATCAGGGTGTTGCCCATGTCGCGCAGCCGGATCAGCGTCTCCAGCAGGCGGTGGTTGTCGCGCTGGTGCAGGCCGATCGACGGCTCGTCCAGCACGTACAGCACGCCGACCAGGCCGGACCCGATCTGCGTCGCCAGCCGGATGCGCTGCGCCTCGCCGCCCGCCAGCGTCGCGGACGCACGGTCGAGCGTCAGGTAGTCGAGCCCGACGTCGAGCAGGAACCCGAGCCGGGCGTTGATCTCCTTCAGCACCCGCTCGGCGATGTGCTTCTCGCGCTCGTTCAGCTCCATCGCCAGCAGGAACTTCGCGGCCTCGCCGATCGGCATCGACGCGACCTCGGCGATCGACATCCCGCCCATGGTGACCGCCAGCACCACCGGCTTGAGCCGGGCGCCCTCGCAGGTCGGGCACGGGATCTCCCGCATGTAGCCCTCGAACCGCTCCCGGCTGGAGTCGCTCTCGGACTCGGCGTGCCGCCGCTGGATGTAGGGGATCACGCCCTCGTAGGCGGTGTAGTACGACCTCGTCCGGCCGTACCGGTTCTTGTACCGGACGTGGACCTGCGTCTCGTGCCCGTTGAGGATCGCCTTGCGCGCCTTGGCGGGCAGCTTCTCCCACGGAGTGTTCAGGTCGAAGCCCATGGCGTCGCCCAGCGCGGACAGCAGGCGCAGGAAGTAGTCGCTCACGTGCCCGCCCGACCACGGCTGGATGGCGCCCTCGCCGAGCGTCAGCTCGCCGTCCGGGACGACCAGCTCCGGGTCGACCTCCATGCGGGTGCCGAGACCGGTGCAGTCGGGGCAGGCGCCGTAGGGCGAGTTGAACGAGAACGACCGCGGCTCCAACTCCTCGAACGACAGGTCGTCGTACGGGCAGTACAGGTGCTCGGAGTACATCCGGGTGCGGTACTCGTCGTCCTCGGGCAGGTCGACGAAGTCGAGGACGATCGTCCCGCCGGCGAGGCCGAGCGCGGTCTCCACCGAGTCGGCGAGCCGCTGCCGCGCGGTGTCCTTCACCGACAGCCGGTCGACCACGACGGAGATGTCGTGCTTCTCCTGCTTCTTCAGCTTCGGCGGCTCGTCCAGGCGGACCATCGCGCCGTCGACCAGCGCCCGCGAGTAACCCTTGGACTGCAGCTCGCGGAACAGCTCCAGGTACTCGCCCTTGCGGCCGCGGATCACCGGCGCCAGCACCTGGAACCGGGTGCCCTCCTCCAGCTCGAGCACCCGGTCGACGATCTGCTGCGGCGCCTGCCGGCTGATCGGCCGCCCGCACTCGGGACAGTGCGGGTGCCCGATCCGGGCGTACAGCAGCCGCAGGTAGTCGTAGACCTCGGTGATCGTCCCGACCGTCGATCGGGGGTTCTTGCTGGTCGACTTCTGGTCGATCGACACCGCCGGGGAGAGCCCCTCGATGAAGTCGACGTCGGGCTTGTCCATCTGCCCGAGGAACTGGCGGGCGTACGCCGACAGCGACTCCACGTACCGGCGCTGCCCCTCGGCGAAGATCGTGTCGAACGCCAGGCTCGACTTCCCGGACCCCGACAGACCGGTGAACACGATCATGGCGTCCCGCGGCAGGTCGAGCGAGACGTCCTTCAGGTTGTGCTCGCGTGCTCCACGCACGATGAGTCGGTCATGCACGGCGTACTTCCGGTTCCTCTTCTGGGCGCGGTGATGGGGAGAGACAGAACGCTCTCCAGGCTAACCAGGGGGTCCGACAGAATCCCCCGAGTCCATAACAGCGGCCGTCGCCGCCGCATTTCATGCCGCGCCCCGCCCGTCCCCGGACGGCCCCGGCGGCACCCTCGCACCGTACACGTGTTCGAACACCGCCCGCCACCGCAACCCGCTCACCGGGGGCACAGGGCGTCCCTGACCAGGGCGATCACGCGGTGGCGCAGGTCACCGGACCAGCCGGGTGAGCTACTCGTCGTCCAGCGCGTGGGCCAGGTAGCGGTCGGCGGAGCGGCGCACGGCGTCCTTGCCGTCGGTGTAGACGATCTTCTGCCACCAGGCGCCGTACACGCGGTCGAACTCGTAGGGCTCCAGCAGCCGCAGCGCGCGCCGGATGGTGCGGGGGCGCTCCGGGATGAAGTTCGGGTAGCTGTACATGAAGCTGACCCAGTCCCGGTCGTTGGCGACCTGGACGATGTCGCCGGAGAACAGCGCGCGGGCGTCCCGCCAGTGCAGGACCTGGCCGCCGTCGAAGTGCACGCCCGCGTTGATCAGCGTGAGGCCGTCGGCGATCTCGTGGGTGTCGCCCTCCCAGAAGACGACCGCGTCGTCGGGGCGGGCGACCCAGCGGCGGTCGGCCTCGTGGATGTAGACGGGCGCGTCGAACGCGTGCGCCCACTCGATCATCGTGCCGTAGTAGTGCGGGTGGCTGATCGCGATCGCGGTGATGCCGCCCAGGTCGTCGACCTGGCGGATCAGCTCGTCGTCGATGTGGGTGACCATGTCCCACAGGACGTTGCCCGAGGGGGCGCGCAGCAGCAGGGCGCGCTGGCCGATGGCGATGGACGGCTCGGTGCCGATGCCGACGACGTCCAGGCCCTCCTCCTCGACGTGGCCGCGGTGCCCGGCGGCGCGCAGCTCCTCCAGGGTCGTCCAGCGCTGGCCGGCCCAGCCGACGTACTGGCGCTCGTCCTCGCAGATCGGGCAGTCGGGACGGGGCTCGCCGTACTGGACGCCGCAGGTGACGCAGATCGGATGTTCCATGATCCACATTGTGGAGCGGAACGGGACCGGAGGTAAGGGGAAACGCGCGGCGCGGTGGCCGCGGGCCGTCTGGCGCGGGCGGGGCGGCTGCGTCAGGATGGAGCCTCCGACGAGAGATCTGGGGGGGCTCCGGTGGAGACCACTACGGGGTTGCCGGGGGGCCTGGGAGGTCGTCCCCCCGGGGCGATACGGCCGGCGATCGACGAGGTGGACGCGGGCGCGGAGCGGCTGGCCGCGGCCGTCGCCGGGCTGACCGGCCAGGAGCTGCGGGCGCCGTCGGCGCTGCCCGGCTGGACCCGCGGCCACGTCGCGACGCACGTCGCCCGCAACGCCGACTCGCTGTGGAACCTGCTCGAGTCCGCGCGGACGGGCGTGCCGATCCCGCAGTACCCGAGCCTGGAGCAGCGCAACGCCGACATCGAGGCGGGCGCGGGACGCGGGGCCGCCGAGCTTGCCGAGGACGTGCGCGCCACCGCGGCGCGGTTCGCCGAGCAGGTCCGGGCGATGCCGGACGACGCGTGGAACGCTCCGGTCACGGCGATGGCGGGATGGCCGCACCCGGCCTGGTACACGGTGCTGCGCCGCTGGCACGAGGTGGAGGCGCACCATGTCGACCTCGCCGCCGGGTACGGGCCGGCCGACTGGCCCGAGCCGTACGTGCGGTGGGCGCTGACCAGCACGCTCACGGACCTGGCGGCCCTGCCCGGCGACCTGCGCGGCGAGCTGGCCGGGTACCGGATCACCGCGACCGACTCCGGGGAGTCCGCCGACCTCGGGTGGGCGGCGGGCGGGCCGGAGGCGTCCGGGTCCGGGCGGGCGCTGCTCGGCTGGCTGAGCGGCCGCACGGACGGCGCGGGCGTGACGGTGCGTCCGGAGGGGCCGCCGCCGGTCCCGCCGCCGTGGCCGCACGACCCGTCCGGCTTCTAGGTCCGGGCTAGCCGGGGTCGTCACCGTCCGCGAGGCGGCGCAGCGCCGCCATCGAGCGGACGACGATCGTGCCGCGGGCGACGGCGAGGGCGCCGCCCAGCGGGTCGGCGGCGAGAAGCTGCGCCACCTTGCGCCTCCCCATCCCGGCCCACCGGCCGAGGTCCTGCTGGGTGACGGGCACCTCGACCTGGACGGCGTCGGCGCCGGCGCCCTCCGCCTTCAGCGGCGTCCCGAACCGGGCGGCCAGGCGCAGCAGCCGGCTCGCCAGCCGGCGTCCGGCGTCGTCGGGGAAGTGCGCGATGCGCAGTTCGTTGGCGTCGCGGAGCCGTCCGGCCAGGACGGCGGCGACCGCCCACGCCGATCCGGGATGGGCGTCCAGCACGCCCCGGAACCGGTCGGCGGGCAGCACGAGCGCCTCCACCCGGGTGAGCGCCTCGACGTTGGCGTGCCGGACGCCGCCGTCGGCCGCCTCCAGTTCCCCGACGAGGTCGCCGGGCCCGAGGACGTCGAGGATCGCGATCTCGCCGTCCCGGTTCACCCACACCTTGGCCGCTCCGGCGCGCAGCACGAACACCTGCGACGCCCGGGTGTGCTCGCGGGTCAGGAACGCCCCGGGGCGGATCACGGCGGGCACGCCCGCCCGCCGCAGCGCGTCCCGCGCCGCCTGCGGCAGCGCGTCCCAGAACGGGGTGGGTCCCATCACGCCTCCTCGCGGACCGGGCGGGGCACCTGAAGGCGCGTGGTCGCGCCGCACGGGGCGCCCCGTCTCCAGTGAACGCGGCGGTACGTCGATGGACCGCGTAGTTCGTCACATGTCGAGCGACCTGTCCGAGGCGAGCCACTTGTCCAGCGCCCGGACGCGCCGGGCGCAGTCGGCCGCGCCGGCCCGGTCGCCGAGCGCCGCCCGGGACCGCCCGAGCAGGTCCAGCGCGGCCCGCCGCCCACCATGATCGTCCATGTCGCGGCGGATCGCGATCTCGGCCTCGAAATGCTCGCAGGCGCGCGCGTGCTCGCCGAGCAGCAGGCACGCGCGGGCCATGGTGTGCAGGGCGTACGCCTGCTCGCGGGCGTCGCCGACCTCGGTGGCGGCGCGCAGGGCGCGCGCGCCCGCCGCGCCGGCCTCCGCGGCGGCGCCGAGGTCCAGGTGGATGGAGGCGAGGTGCACCAGCGCGGTCGCCTCGCTGTGCCGGTCGCCGACCTCGCCGAGGACGCGGAGCGCCTCCAGCTCCATCTCCAGCGCCTCGTGCGGCCGTCCGCTGCGGCGCAGGACGGCGGCGAAGGTGTCCATGCCGACGCCCATCCCGTACCAGTCGCCGACGGCCCGCCGGATCCGCAGCGCCTGCGCGGCGGCGCGCTCGGCGTCCTCGTGCAGGCCGAGGCGCAGGTAGGTGCGGGCGAGGCTGCCGAGGGTGCCGGCCAGGCCGCCCTGGGCGCCGAGCCCGTACCACAGGTCGAGGGCCTCCAGGCCGAGCACGAACGCCTCCTGCGGACGGCCGAGGCGGCGCATGACCACCGACAGGTGCTCCAGGTCGTGGGCCTCGCCGTGCTGGTCGCCGATCTCGCGGCGGATCTCCAGCGCGCGCAGCAGGTGCTCGCGGGCCTCCCGGTAGCGGCCGAGGCGCCAGTGGACGACGCCGATCTGCGCGATCGCCTCGGCCTCGCCGTGCCGGTCGCCGGTGTCGCGGTGCAGGCGGAGGGCCTGCCCGCAGTGGGTGAACGCCTCGGGGTAGCGGGCGGCGTCGCACATCAGCATGCCGAGGGTGGTCAGCGCGCGCGCCTCCCCGTGCCGGGCGCCGAGCGCCTGGTAGGTCCGCAGGGCCTGCCCGGCGTCCCGCAACGCCATCTCGCGCAGCCCGAGCGAGGCGTTCATCCGGGCCAGTTCGGTCAGCGCCTGCGCCGCGCCGTGCCCGTCCGCCATCTCCTGGCGGATGTAGAGGGCCTCCAACGCGTGCGACACGGCCTCGTGGACGTTGCCGAGGCGGCGGTGCACCTGCGCCAGGGTGAGCAGCGTCTCCGCGACGCCGGGCTGGTCGCCGATCCGACGGCGCACCTTCAGCGCCTCTCCGGCGTGGTTCAGCGCCGTCTCGTAGTCGCCGATGCCCAGGCGCGCGCGGGCGAGGGTGTCGTGGTCCTTCGCCAGGCCGCCGAGGTCGTCCAGGTCCCGGTGGACGTCCAGGGAGCGCCGCGCGTGCTCGATCGCGGTGAGGTACCGGCCGAGCGCCACGTGCAGGTCGGCGAGGGTGGCGAGGGTGGCGGCCTCGCCGTACCGGTCGGGCGGCTCGACGGTCCGGAAGGCGCGCCGGGCGTCCTCCCCGTACCCGATGGCCTGGACGGAGCCGCCCGCCTCGAAGTGCGCCACCGCCAGGTTGTGCAGCATGACGGCGGCGGCGGCCCAGTCCTCCTCGGTGCGGGCGGCGTGCAGGCCCGCCTGGTGGACGGCGATGTTGTCCTCGCCGTAGCGGCGGAACTCCTGGAAGTCGAACAGCGCGTCGGCCAGCTCCCAGCAGGTGCGGTGCAGGCCGAGGCGGGCGGCCTGGTGGACGGCGGCGACCAGGTTTCGCCGCTCGGCCTCGAACCACGCCAGCGCCACCGCCCGTTCGGCGCCGGCGTCGTCGCCGGCGGACGGGCGCCCCCGCGCCCCGTCCGCCTGGCGGCCCTGGTGGACGACGGGACGGCGCCGTCCTGCCAGGGCGTTCCCCGCCGCGCGCGCGTCGGCGAGGTACGCGGCGAGCAGCCGGCGCTGCGCCGCGAGGCGGTCGCTGTCGGCGTCCTCGGCCAGGCCCCGGTCCCGGGCGAAGTCGCGCAGCAGGTCGTGCATCCGGTACCGGCCGGGCGCCACGTCGTGCACCAGGTACGCCTGCCGCAGCCCCTCCAGGCATTCGCGCGCCTCGTCGACCGTCCGGTCCTGCAGCGCGGCGAGCGCGGTGGGGGTGACGTCGGGGCCCGCGACGAGCCCCAGCACCCGGAACGCCTCCCGGTGGTCGCGGCGCAGGCTGCGGTAGGCGACGTCGAACGTGGGGCTGAGCACGCCGCGCAGCCCCGGCGCGGACGCGCCGTGCCCGGCGCCGTCGTGCAACTCGATGCCCGCCGGTCCGATGCCGCCGAGCCCGGCGCCGGCCGGCGTCCCCGTCGCGCGCCGCTCGGCCGCGTCCAGTGGCGGCTCGTGCAGGACGCCGGGCACGGCCGTCTCGTAGGACGGAGCGGCGTGCGCGTCGCTGGCGGCCAGTTCCCGGACGGTCCCGGCAATGGACTCGCCGGGGTTCTCCGCCAGCCGGCCCGCCATCACCGCGAGCGCGAGCGGGAGGTGGCCGCACTCGCGGGCGAGCCGGACGACCGCCCTGCGCTCCTCGCGGACGCGGCCGTCCGCCGGGCCGAGCACGTTGGCGATGAGGTCGACGGCCTCCTGCGTGACCATCTCGCGCAGTTCGAGCGTGCGGACGTCGGCGCCTTCGAGCAGCGACGGCAGCCGGCGCCGGCTGGTCACCACGGCCAGCCCGGACGCCATCGCGCCCACCAGCGGCCTGATCTGCTCCGGCCGCGCGGCGTTGTCGAGGATCAGCAGCATCCGCCGGTCGGCGAGCAGCGAGCGGCACTGCGCGGCCAGTTCCGCCTCGGTGCTGCGCAGCTGGTCGCCGGGGACGCCGGCGGCGCGCAGCACCTGGCCCATCGCCTCCGCCGGCGTGACCGGGCTGCGGGTGGTGCCGCGCAGGTCGGCGAACACGACCCCGTCGGGGAACCG
The DNA here is from genome assembly GCF_041951385.1 of Actinomadura sp. NTSP31. Lineage (NCBI taxonomy): Bacteria > Bacillati > Actinomycetota > Actinomycetes > Streptosporangiales > Thermomonosporaceae > Actinomadura > Actinomadura sp. NTSP31. The sequence continues at coordinate 78,288 of NZ_JBGNUT010000035.1, forward strand.
GTCGACGACCCGGTGCGCCCAGTGCAGCGCGAGCGTCGTCTTGCCCACCCCCGCCATCCCCTGGACGATCACGGCGCGCGGCCACTCGGCCTGGGCGACGAGCATGTCGAGCTTGCCGAGGCTGATCGTCCGCCCGGCGAAGAACGGGTTGTCGGCGGGGAGCCGCACCGGCGGCTCCCCGCCGCCCGCGTCCAGGCGCACCGGGGCGCGGGCGGCCAGGCCGCCGGGCGCGTCCGGTTCCGGACGGGCCGCAGGGATCTCGGCGGGGGCGTCCGGCTCCGCCTCGATCGCCGGCCATTCGTCCCCCCACGGGCTGGCGGCGCGGCGGAGCTTCTCCGCGTCGAGGATGGTCAGCGGCCTCGGCCTGCGGTCGAGGATGCCCTTCTGCCGCCACAGCCGGAACCAGCGCACCAGCGTCTCGCGGGAGATCCCGGCCCAGTTCGCCAGTTCGGCCTGGCTGAGCCGCAGCGGGATCTCCGTCCCGCGCGCGGACCGCACGCCGAACCGGTGCGCCAGCTCCAGCAGGTGGTAGGCGAGGCGTTGCGGATGCTCGGCGGCGCGCACCGCGTGGCGGCGGCCGCCGTAGCCGACGCTCTCCGAGACCGCGTGCATCATCGCCTCGGCGACGCGCGGGTTCGCGGCGAGCAGGCCGCGGAAGTTGCGGCGGTCCACCCGCAGCGCCTCGACGTGGTCGAGGGCCGCGATGGTGCCGCGCTGCGGATGCCCCCACGCCCCGAGCATGCCGACCAGGTCGCCGGACCCGAACAGGTCGATGATCGACTCGTCGCCCTCGCTGGAGTCGACGAACTCCTTGGCCACGGCGTTGCTCGCCGCGTGCGGCGCCGCCTTGAACACCACGTACACGGCCGGGGCGGTCACCCCCTGGTGGCACAGCGTCCCGCCGGGCGGGATGTGGGCGCGCCGGCCCATCGCCCGCAGCGCCTGCCGGTCGTCCGGGCCGAGCCGTTCCCAGAAGCTGCCGGACCGGACGTCGTGGTCGATCACCCGCTCACCCGCCCGTCACCGCCGTCGCCAGCCACCAGAACAGGAACAGCACGCCGGTCGCCGCCGACCAGGCGACCGCGAGCCAGGACAGCTCGCCGCAGCGGTGCGCCGCCGCCAGCAGCCGCCGCAGCTCGGTGTCGCGGACCCGCGCGTCGAGGATGGCGGCCGCGCCGAACGGCGTCCACGGCACGCCCGGGTCGACCGGCGCGCCGGTGCGGCCGCGCACCTCGCCGAGCACCGACACCAGCGTCCGCCGGGACCGCACGGCGTACCCGGCGGAGACGGCGAACGAGCCGGCCAGCACCGGCAGCAGCGCCAGCGCGACGACGCCGGGGAGCCCGGCCGCCAGCCGGCTCACGGTCCCGACCAGCACCAGCGCGAGGAACACGGCGGCGACCGCGGAGTCGCGGCCGCAGAGCCGGACCAGCGCGCAGGCGTGGCCGAGCAGCTCCTCCGGCCGTTCCCGGTCCGGTCCGGGACGGAATGCGGTGATCAACGCGGCACCGTCCTCACGGGTCGTTACCGATCTTCCAATGACCATGGTGGGACGGCAAGGCGGAAACGTCCGCCGCCGGATGCACGGTACGGCTGAGTCCCGTGACTCATTCCGCCCGGTCGCCCGCGGCGGCGGGCGATGGTGGAGGATGGTCCCCGCGCACCACTGACGGGGGCGCACCACTGACGGGGACGCACCACCGACGGCGCGTACTGCCGATGGGAGGACTCGCCCATGACCTACACGGGGAACGTCGAGGCCGGCGGCCGGCCCGACGTCCGGGAACTACCGGGCCTGACGGTCACCAAGGTGGCGGTCGGGCCGTACGACAACAACGCCTACATCCTGCGCTGCACCGCGACCGGCGAGCAGCTGCTCGTCGACGCGGCCAACGAGGGGCCGCGGCTGCTGGAGCTGATCGGCGACGGGCCGCTCGCGCGGATCGTCACCACGCACCGCCACCAGGACCACTGGATGGCGCTGACCGAGGTCGCCCGGGCCACCGGCGCGCCGGTCGTCGCGCACCCGCACGACGCCGAGCCGCTGCCCGAGCCGGTCGCCGAGCCCGTCGAGCACGGCGACACCGTCCGCGTCGGGCGCGCGACGCTTGAAGTCATCCACCTGCGCGGCCACACGCCCGGCTCGATCGCGCTGCTGTACGACGCGGGCGGCGAGCTGGCCGACCGCCCGCACCTGTTCACCGGCGACAGCCTGTTCCCGGGCGGCGTCGGCAACACCTGGGGCGACCCGACGCTGTTCAAGCAGCTGTTCGCGGACGTGGAGGAGCGGGTCTTCGGCCGGCTCCCGGACGCCACCTGGTTCTACCCGGGCCACGGCAAGGACTCCACGCTCGGCCGGGAGCGCCCCTCGCTGCCGGAATGGCGCTCGCGGGGCTGGTGACCGGGCCCGCCCGACGCCCGCCCGACGCCCGCCGATCGTCCGCTGTGCCGCCCGGTGCTCCGGCCCGCCGGAACCAGCGGTGCGGAGTGTTCGTTTTGACGACCACATCCGCACCGACTCGGGGCCGAGACCAGGAGCGCATCATCGACGACACCGACCCGGGGCCCGCCCTGCGCTACCCGCCGGGGTCGCTGGTCCTGCTCGCCGGACTGCCGGGGGCGGGCAAGAGCACCCTGCTGAACCGGCTGTACGGGCTGAGCGGCGAGGAGACCGCGCCAGTGCCCGTCGGCGACGTCCGGATCATCGACTCGCGGCAGTCCCGCAACTGGTGGGCGCGCTTCCTGCGCCCGCTGCCGGTGCGGCTGCGCACCCCGCTCGTCCACGTCACCCACGTGTGGCGGATCGGGCGCGCGATCCTGGCGGGGCACGGGGTCGTGGCCCACACGCGCGGGACGTGGCCGCACATCCTGCACTGCTTCGCCTGGCTGGCGCGCCGCCGGGGCGGGCGGCTGCACCTGATCCTCATCGACGTGGACCCGGCCACCGCCCGCGCCGGGCAGTTCGCGCGCGGCCGGGCCGTCACCGGCGTCACGTTCGCCCGGCACTGCCGCCGCTGGGCGCCGCTCATCGAACGCGCCCGCGGCGGCGCCCTCCCGCCGGCCGACGGGGTCACGGTGCTGGACCGGGAGGCCGCCGACAAGCTCACGACGATCCGCTTCGATTAGCGCGGCCGTCCGAAGGGCGCTGCCGTCCAGAGAGCGCGCCCGGTCAGCGCAGGCCCGCGAACCATCGGACGACCATGGCCGTGCCCGCCAGGTTCGACCCCAGGTGCCGGGAACCGCCGTAGGTCTGGTCGCCGACGTCGATGACCGGAGCGTCGACGCCGCGCGCGCGGAACGCGGCGGCGCAATGGTCGGTGTTCGCGGTCACCGCCTGGTCGTCATTGGTGATCTTGTAGAGCCGGAGCGGGACGCGCGGCGTCCAGGCCGTGCAGACCTCCCCGTCCACGCGCAGGGCCTCGGCGAACGTGCCGGACGGGTGGCGCAGCACCGCGAAACCGCGCGGGGTGAGGAGTTCGTTCAGAGTGCCGGGCAGGCCCTTCAGCATGACCTCGCCGGGTGTGGTGCCGTCGAAGTACTTCTCGACATGGCTCGCGTACGGTTCCCGGAACAGCTCGGACGGCTCCTCGTAGATGCCCCCGTGGATGCGGTTCCAGGAGGTGAGCAGGTACGAGACGTAGGCGACCGACATCTTCGGGTCGATCCCACCGTCCAGCAGGGCGGGCAGTTCCGCGCCGCGGAAGTCGTACCCGCCGCTGATCGGGGCGACCGCACGGAGGCGGAAATGCGGGTCGGCGCCTTCCTGCAGGGCTCGGGCGAGCCCCAGCGCGGACGAGGCCCCCTGCGAGAACCCGGTGACGAGCACCTGACCGTCCAACGCCCGGTGCTCGCGCAGAGCGAACTGCCGGGCTGCGCGGAGCATGTCCAGCGACGCGGACGTCTCGGTCGGCACGTCCTTCCACGGGTGCACGCCCGGCCCCTCGCCGAGGCCGAGGTAGTCGGGCGCCACGGCGGCGAATCCGGCGGAACCGTAGGTGACGGCCGGGCCGGGGCCCCACACGTCCTGCGCCATCGAGGGCGCATCGGCCTTGTAGCTGGTGGTGCCGTGCGTGTACGACACCGTGCGGAGCTGACGGGCGCCGTTGCGCGGGAGCACGAACAGGCCGCTGGCGACCGTCGCCCGGCCGCGCGCGTCGACCGTCCGGTAGACGAGACGGTACGAGTCGACGCCGTAGCGGACGGAGGAGGCGTCGAAGCCCTCGGTCGCCAGCCAGGCGCGCACCTCGCCGGCGGACTTCGCGCCCAGGTGGCGCACGGAGACCAGCTGCCCGCGGGCGGCGTGCTCGTGCGCCGCCGCCGGGCGGTCCCTCATCCCCTCGCCGGCCAGGGCGGGGGCGGCGCCGGCGGCGATGATCGCGGCACCGGCGGCTCCGGCCGCGGCGATCTTCAGGCGGCGTGTCATGGGCGTCCTCTTTCGGTCGGTGGCGGACGCCCCCAGCCTCCGGCCGGCGCACCCGGGCGGGCATCGCGCCGGATGGTGATCTGGAATCCGGTACCTCAGGGGGCGGCGACCTCCCCCGCGAGAGGGCGCCCCGGATCTTCCGGCCGGCAGAAGCCATGGGGGGAGGCCGTGGCCGCGGTCTATAGGGTCGGATCAAGGACGGAACACGACGAGAGGCGGCAGCATGGCGCAGCAGGTACGCGGGGTCGTCGCACCCGGCCGGGGCGAGCCGGTGCGGATCGAGACGATCATCGTTCCCGATCCGGGTCCGGGTGAGGCGGTTGTGCAGGTGCAGGCGTGCGGGGTGTGTCATACCGATCTGCATTACCGCGAGGGTGGGATCAATGATGAGTTCCCGTTCCTGCTCGGGCATGAGGCCGCGGGTGTGGTGGAGTCGGTCGGTGAGGGTGTCACCGAGGTGGCGCCGGGCGATTTCGTGGTGTTGAACTGGCGTGCGGTGTGCGGGCAGTGCCGGGCGTGTCTGCGCGGCCGTCCGTGGTACTGCTTCAACACCCACAACGCCGCCCAGAAGATGACCCTGGCCGACGGCACCGAACTGTCGCCGGCGTTGGGCATCGGGGCGTTCGCCGACAAGACCCTGGTGGCGGCCGGGCAGTGCACCAAGGTCGACCCGGCCGCCAAGCCGGAAGTCGCGGGGCTGCTGGGCTGCGGCGTGATGGCGGGTCTGGGCGCGGCGATCAACACCGGGAATGTGGGGCGCGGTGACTCGGTGGCGGTGATCGGCTGCGGCGGGGTCGGCGCGGCGGCGGTGCTGGGCGCGCGGCTGGCGGGCGCGGCGAAGATCATCGCGATCGACCTGGACGAGCGCAAGCTGGCCACCGCGTCCTCGCTCGGCGCGACTCACACCATCCACGCCAAGGGCGCTGATGTGGTGGCGGCGGTGCAGGAGCTGACCGGCGGGTTCGGCGCGGACGTGGTGATCGACGCGGTCGGCCGCCCGGAGACCTACCAGCAGGCCTTCTACGCCCGCGACCTGGCCGGCACCGTCGTGCTGGTCGGCGTCCCGACCCCGGAGATGACGCTGGAGCTGCCGCTGCTGGACGTCTTCGGGCGCGGCGGGTCGCTCAAGTCGTCCTGGTACGGCGACTGCCTGCCCTCCCGCGACTTCCCCATGCTCATCGACCTGTACCTGCAAGACCGCCTCGACCTGGACGCCTTCGTATCCGAGACCATCGAACTGGACGCCGTCGAAGCCGCCTTCGACAAGATGCACCACGGCGACGTCCTGCGCTCGGTGGTGGTCTTCTGATGGCGGCCCGGATCGACCACATCGTCACCTCCGGGACGTTCTCCCTGGACGGCGGGACGTGGGAGGTCGACAACAACGTCTGGATCGTCGGCGACGACACCGAGGCGATCGTCATCGACGCCGCGCACGACGCCGACGCGATCGCGGCGGCCGTCGGCGACCGGCGGCTGGTGGCGATCGTGTCCACGCACGGCCACGACGACCACATCGACGCTGCCCCCGCCCTCGCCGCCCGCACCGGCGCGCCCGTCCTGCTGCACCCGGACGACCTGATGCTGTGGAAGCAGAAGCACCCGGGCAAAGACCCGGACGGCGAGCTGTCGGACGGCCAGGTCATCACTGTCGCGGGCACCGGCCTGACCGTCCTGCACACGCCGGGCCACAGTCCCGGCGCCGTCTGCCTGCACGCGCCGGACCTCGGCACCGTCTTCTCCGGCGACACGCTGTTCAACGGCGGCCCGGGCGCGACCGGCCGGTCGTTCTCCGACTTCCCGACGATCATCGCCTCGATCCGCGAGCGGCTGCTGACGCTCCCGCCGGACACGGTCGTCCGCACCGGCCACGGCGACTCCACCTCCGTCGGGGCCGAGGCCCCGCACCTCGACGAATGGATCGCCCGAGGCCACTGATCCCGCCCACGGCCAAGCCGGCGCCCCCACAACGGGAGCGCCGGCCGGTGCGTTAGGGACGGCGTTCTGGAAGACGGTGGCCGCGGCGGGCGTCCTGCTCCCGGCCGGATTCTCGCTGCCGGGCCGCCCGGCGGCCGGCGCCGAGGTAGTGTCCCCGTGGCGGACGAACCGGAGCGCACCGGCGCGGACCGGACCTGAGGAGGGCGCCGATGCGGCCGAGGGCATCGCTCGCCGTCGCACTGGCGCTGTGCGGCGCCGTGGCCGGCTGCGGCCGGGCCGCCGGGAGCCCGGCGGGCGCGCTGGACGTCCCGCCGCCGACGGCGGCCGCGTCCTCCCTCGCCGCCTCGCCGCAGGCCGACAAGGTCCGGCCGCTCGGCAGACCCGGCGCCTGGCGGATCACCACGTACTACACGGCGGTCGAAAGCCTGCACGGCGGCAAGCGGAAGGCGGTCAAGGGCTGCCCCCGGCTGCACTGCTCGCACGGGAGGACACCACTCGGCTCCTATCCGGAGGAGTTCCTCGCGATCATTCAGGAGGAGGGCGGCGGGCGCATCACCTCCGGACCGCAACGCGGCCGCTACCTGAACTGGTCGCACAGCGTCGGGTACTGGCTGGACGACACGACCCGCGATTCGGCGGGCCGCCCGCTGCGGCCCTGGACGTCCGCCGCGGCCGACCGGTCGGTGCTGGCGCGCGGGCAGCGGTTCGCGATCGTCGACTGCGGCCGGGACGGCAACGGCCACCGCATCGAGGCGAAGGTGTGCGCGGCGTTCCGGAAGGCGCGCTGGACCGTCACCGACCTGTTCCGTCCCGGCTACGGCGGCCAGAACCACGCCGACGTCTACATCGGCGAGGAGACCGGGACCGGGTTCGCCGACTCGCCGTTCTACACGACGCTGAGCGGCGCCACGCTGGGGCCGTCCTAGCCCGGCTCGCCATCGAGGTGGCGCGGCGCGGCGAGCCGAGTCGCCCGGGTGCGGCCCCGCAGCGTGATCTCCTCGCCGAGCTCCCATTGCGCCGCCTCGTCGGGATCCGCCATGGCGACCAGGGAGCCGGACGCGAGGACGCGCTCCTCGGTGGTCTTGGCGAGGTCGGTCAGCCGGGCCGCCTCGTTCACCGGGTCGCCGATCACGGTGTACTCGAACCGCTCCTCGGCGCCGATGTGCCCGGCGACGGCCTCGCCCGCGGACACCCCGACACCCGCGCTCAGCTCCGGCACCTCGTCGCGGAGCCGCCGGGCCAGCTCGCGGGCGGCGGCCAGGGCGCGGCCGGGCGCGCCGTCCAGCGCGAGCGGGGCGCCGAAGACGGCGAGCGCGGCGTCCCCCTCGAACTTGTTGATCCAGCCGCCGTGCGCGCCGACCACCTTCACCACCACGGCGAAGAACTCGTTCAGCAGCCGGACGACATCGGCGGGCGGCCGGTCGGCGGCGAGCCGGGTGGAGCCGACGATGTCCACGAAGATCACCGCGACCTCGCGGGTCTCGCCGCCGAGGTCGATGCCGCGCTCCAGCGCGACGCGCGCGACGTCCTCGCCGACCTGCCGGCCGAACAGGTCCTGCAGCCGGGCGTGCTCGCGCAGCCCGGCCGCCATGTGGTTGAACCCGGCCTGCAGCAGCCCGACCTCGCTGGCGTCGTAGACGGGGACCTCGACGTCCAGGTCGCCGCGCTCGACCCGGGCCAGCCCGAGCCGCACCGACTCGACCGGGTCGGCGATCGCGCGGGCCGCGCCGTAGGTGACGGCGAGGCCGATGACCAGCGCGGTGCCGCCGAGCGCGAGGACCGCCAGCGCGAAGTCCCGCACGGTGATCTTCGCGATCACGAACGAGCCGACCGCCAGGGTGATCAGGCCGAGGATCGGCACCGCCGTGCCGAACCCCCAGGCCAGCACCGAGCGGGCCACCACGCCGGGCAGCCCGGTGCGGCGCGGCACCTGGCTGCGCAGCGCGGTCGTCACCGCCCGCCGCAGCAGCCGCTCGGTCAGCAGGTAGACGATGGTGCAGGTGGTCAGGCCGCCGAGCAGGCTGGTGAGGCCGAGCTTGACGGCCAGCAGCACGGAGAACGGGGCGTTGATCACCACCCAGCCGACGGTGCCGATCCCCCACAGCGTCAGGTGCAGCGCCATCAGCCGCAGCGGCCCGTACAGCAGCAGCGACCGCTCGTGCCGGTCCGGCTCGTCGTGCCGCTCGGCCAGCCGCCGGACGCGCCGGAAGAACCGCTCGCCGAGGACGAGCCCGACGGGCACCGCCGCGACGACGTAGGCGGTGAACACCGCGAGGTTGATCGTCCGCAGCCGGTCGGAGACGTTCCCGACCGGGTCGGGCACCACGACCGCGAAGGCCAGCACGACCAGCGCGCCGCCGAGGTTGGCGAGGCCGGTGGCGATCGTGACGAGGATCCTGGCGCGGCGCGCGATGACGGCGCGCGAGTCGCCCGGCCGTCCGTCGATCAGCCGCCACAGGGGGCCGAGCAGGGCACGCCTGGCCCGCGGGGCCGGGCTCGCCACATCGGTCTCCATGAGCGTGCAGGGTATCCGCTGCGGGCGACCTCGCTCTCCGCCCCCGTCCGCGTCACTTCGCGGGGGCCCTGCTCACTCCGGTACGGAAAATCGACCGGGTGGTCACGGCCTGATTGGCTCCAGAAGCCGGTGGGGGGTGCGGAGCAGGCGGCTGACGGGGTCGTCGCGGTGGCGGGCGCCGGGGCCGGCGTGCATCTCCACGTCCTCCAGCGGGATCCGGCGGTCGCAGGCGGCGCAGGTGCCGTCGATGCCGAAGCGGCCGCCGCAGCCCGCGTGCACGAACAGCCGGCACGGTTCGGCCGACAGGTGCTCCTCGCCCCAGCGGGCCAGCGTGTGCACGACGGGCCACAGCTCCTTGCCCATGTCCGTCAGCACGTAGTCGTGGCCGTCCTTGGCGAGGACGCCGGACTCGACGAGCGACTGGAGGCGCGCGGACAGCACCGCGCGCGGGACGTCCAGATGGGCGAGGAAGTCGCTGAACCGGCGGACGCCGTAGAAGGCGTCCCGGACGATCAGCAGCGTCCACCGCTCGCCGACGACCTCCAGCGCGCGGGCCAGCGAGCAGTCCTGGGCCGCGTAGTCCTTGCCGAGTGCCATGGCCCCACAGTAGCGCCCCGCCGGTTCACTGAACGAACCGTACGTGCTACCGTCTCCCCATTCGAGTTCATTGACTGAACTTCTGAGGAGAAGGCCGCATGACGACTCTGGCGACACCGCGTGCGGGGCGGCTCCCGGCGGGCTCCGCCGCCGCGCTGGCGCTGCCGGCCGCCGCGACGCTGCTGGCACTGATGAACTACACCGCGCCGATGGCGACGCTCACCGAGACGGCGCGCGGCCTGGAGGCGGGCGCGACGGCGCGGATCTGGCTGATGTCGTCGATCAGCCTGGGGCTGGCCGCGGCGCTGCTGGTGACCGGGAGCCTGGCCGACGACCACGGCCGCCGCAGGATGTTCGCCATCGGCGCGGCCGTCCTCACCGCGTCCAGCGCGGCCTGCGCGGTCGCGCCGACGACCGGGGTCTTCGTCGCGGGCCGGATCGTGCAGGGCGCGGCGAGCGCCGCGCTGCTGGCGACGGGACTCGGGATCATCGCGGCGGCGTTCCCGCCGGGCCCGCGCCGCGCCCACGCGACCGGCGTGTGGGGCGCGATGCTCGGCCTCGGCATCGCCCTCGGGCCGATCGCGGCGGCCGAGCTGACGTCGGTGGCCGGCTGGCGGGCGTGGTACTGGGTCGCGGCCGTCGCGTCGGCCGTGCTCGGCGCGGTCGCCGTGCGGGTGCTCGGCGAGTCCCGGGCGGACCGTCCGCGCGGCCTGGACGTGCCCGGGCTGGTCACCCTGGGCCTGGGCGTGGCGGCGCTGGTCGCGGCGATCACGTGGGGGCGCGCCGGCTGGACGCGTCCGGGCGTGCTGATGCTGTTCGGCGCGGCGGCCGTGCTGCTGGCCGCGTTCGCCGCGGTCGAGGCGCGGCGCCGCGAGCCGATGCTCGACCTCGCGCTGTTCCGGCGCCCCGCGTTCCTGCTGTCGATCTCCGGGGCGCTGGTCACCGGCCTCGCCGTGATCGGGATCATGAGCTACCTGGCGACGGTGATGACGCTGGTGCTCGGGCTGTCGCCGGTGGCGTCCGCGCTGGTGCTGGCGATCTGGTCGGGGCTGTCGTTCGTGTCGGCGTTGCAGGCGCGGCGGCTCCCGGCCCGCCTGCCCGCAGGGCGGCTGCTCGGCGCCGGGCTGGCGCTCAGCGCCGTAGGCGAGTTCGCGATGCTCGGGCTGGCGCCGGACGCGCACTGGTGGCGGCTCGTCCCCGGCCTCGCCGTGTCGGGGATCGGCAGCGGGCTGGCGAACGCGATGCTCGCGCGGCTGGCCGTGGAGAGCGTGCCCGCCGACCGGGCGAGCATGGGCTCGGGCGCCAACAACACGGCCCGCTACATCGGCGCGTCCATCGGGGTCGCGGTCGTCGGCGCGATCGCCACGGGCTCCGGCGAGGGCCCGGCCGCCCTCGCCCACGGCACGGACATCGCGATGCTCGTCTCCGCCGGCGTCGCGCTCGCCGGCGCCGTTCTGGCCCTCGCCATCCGTGAGCGTTAGGCGAGTTCCTCGATGAAGGCGGCGAGCTGGGTCAGGTTGCGGCACTCGAACATCGGGACGAGGTCGCCGTAGCGGGACGCGGCGGAGTCGCCGGTGTCCCACAGGCGGCGCGGCTCGGGGTTCAGCCAGTAGGCGTGCCGGGCCCGGTCGGCCATGGACCGCAGGATCGGCAGCGACAGCTCGCCGTAGTTGGAGCGGGCGTCGCCGAGGATCAGCAGCGACGTCTTGGGCGTGATGGCGTCGCCGTACCTGTCGTCGAAGACCTTGATCGCGTGGCCGTAGTTGGAGCGGCCGGTGATCCAGACGAGGTCGGCCTCGGCGGCCATCCGCGTCATCGCGTCGGTGACGTCCGCGCCGGGCGCGAAGTACTTGGTGATCTCGTCGGTGGCGTCGATGAACGCGAACGCGCGGACCTTGCTGAACTGCTCGCGCAGCGCGAACGTCAGCAGCAGCGTGAAGTGCGCGAACGCCGACACCGAGTCGCTGGCGTCGCACAGCACGACCAGCTCGGGCTTGTGCGGGCGGCGCGGCCGGTAGTGGGTGGTCAGCGGCACTCCCCCGCTGGCCAGCGACGCCCGGACCGTCCGGCGGAAGTCGAGCCGGCCGCGCTTGCCGTGCCGCTGCTTCTGGACGAGCCTGGACGCGAGCTTGCGCGCCAGCGGGTACACCTCGCGGCGCAGCGCCGCCAGGTCGGCGCGGTTCGCGCTGGCGAAGTCGAGTCGCTCCAGCGGCGGCCGGACGGCGAGGCGCGCGGTCCGCTGGACGCCGGTGTCCTCGGCGATGCGGCGGCGCACCTCGCTCGCGACGAGGTCCTCGAACCGGGCGATCCGGTCGCGGAACGTGCGGCGCGCGACGCGCTCGGCCATCCCGCCGCGCTCCTGCCCGGTGAGCACGGCGTTGAGCAGCCCGGCCATCAGCGTCTCTGGCGACAGCGCGCGCAGGACGCCGGACGAGAACCACGACTCCTGGCCGGGGGTGCGCCCGTACTCGGCGACGGCCGTCCGGGCGAACTGCCGCAGCGCCGCGTCGTCACCGGAAAGGAACAGCTCCATCAGCTCCTCGCGCCGCCGCTGCACCTCGGGATCGAGGGCGGGCGGGACGGGGTTGCCGTCGGCGCCGAGCGTCCGCGCGGGACGGTCCCGCCCGGCCGGGGCCCCGGCGCCGTCGCCGATCGCGGCGGGAAACCACAGGTCGAAGAGCGTGTCGAAGGTCGGGCGGTGCTGCGGCCGCTTCACCACCGTGGCCGCGTACGCGGCGCGCAGCGAGTCGCGGTCCAGCAGGTCGACGACCTGCATCGCGCGGACCGCGTCCAGGCCCTCGGCGACCGACACCGGCAGCCCGGCCTCCCGCAGCGCGGCGACGAACCCGGTGTGCCGGTCGACGAGCGAGGCCACCCGATCAGCCCCTCAGGCCCAGTTCCTTGACGGCGCGCTCCTGGTCGGAGGCGTGCTTGAGGACGACGCCGAGCGTGCGCGCGACGGCCGCCTCGTCCAGCGCGTCCAGGCCGAGCGCGAGCAGGGTGCGGGCCCAGTCGACGGTCTCGGCGATCGACGGCGCCTTCTTGATCTCCAGCGCGCGCAGCGTCCCGACCGTCCGGACGAGCTGCTCGGCCAGCTCCGCCTCCACGCCCGGCACCTGGGCGAGGACGATGTCACGTTCCCGTTCCGGCGCCGGGTAGTCCAGGTGCAGGTAGAGGCAGCGGCGCTTGAGCGCCTCCGACAGCTCCCGCGCCGCGTTCGAGGTGATCAGCACGAACGGGCGGCGGACGGCGCTGACGGTGCCGAGCTCGGGGATCGTGACCTGGAAGTCCGAGAGGATCTCCAGCAGCATGCCCTCGACCTCGACGTCGGCCTTGTCCGCCTCGTCGATCAGCAGGACGGTCGGGGTGCTCCGCCGGATCGCCGCCAGCAGCGGCCGCTCCAACAGGAACTCCTCGGAGAAGATGTCGTCGTGGGTCTCCTGCCATGCCCGGTCCGACGGGGCGGCCTGGATGGCGAGGAGCTGCTTCTTGTAGTTGAACTCGTAGAGCGCGCGGGCCTCGTCCAGGCCCTCGTAGCACTGCAGCCGGATCAGTTCGGCGTCCGTGGCGGCGGCGACGGCCTTGGCCAGCTCCGTCTTGCCGACCCCGGCCGGTCCCTCGACGAGCAGCGGCTTGCCGAGCGCCTGGGCGAGGAACACCGTCGTGGCGATCGCCTCGTCGGCGAGGTAGCGGGCCTCGCCCAGCCTGCGCTCGACGTCGGCGGGCGAGGCGAACGCGCCGTCCCCCGCGCTCTCCGGACTCCCGGCGTTCTCGATGGTCTCGGTCATCCCTTGCCCTCGTGTCCGGCGGTCTTGCCCTTCTGCGCGGCCGCCTTGGTGTACTTCTGGCTCGTCCCGGCGAAGACGAGCTCGGTGCTCTTCCCGGTCAGGGACACGCCCCAGTAGGACGCGGCCTTCGGATCGCCGCCCTGCCAGGAGAACCGGTACGCACCGCCGCCCTCGGGGATCGCCGTCCCGCTCCACAGCCTCTTCCCGTTCTTCACCCACACACCGGTGCCGTCCGCCTTGAACTGGAAGTAGTCCGCGGCGGGGCCGACCCAGCGGCCGACGAGCGGCTTGACGTCCGCGGTCTTGATCGCGGGGATCGGCTCCAGCGGCGGGGACGCGCTCGGGGCGGCGCTCGCCCCCGCGTCGCCCGTCTCCGTCCCGCCCCCGCACCCGGCGAGGACGAGCGCGGTGGCGGCGGCACCGGCCGCCAGGACGGTCGAGCGGGCCCGCACGGTCACAGGAACCTCCGACGATTCGCGGACGAAACCGGCAGTTTACCGGCGCGTGCGCCCCCGCCCCCGCTCATCCCTGCGGGGTACCCGCCGGTTGGCACCGAGGGGTGAGGCGGCACGGGCGCCGGCACGCCTATAACCGAACCATGACGACCCGACGACTGCCGCGCGAGGACCTCACCGCGGCACTTGCGGCCCGCCGCGAGCTCGGCCCCGACTACGACGCGGCCTTCATCGAGACGGTCGTGGACCGCATCGAGGAGGTCCTCGACGCGGGCGCCGCCGCGTCCCCGGCCCCGCGGCGCCGCCCCAGGGCGCCCCGCACGAGCGAGGCCGGCGACCACAGCCTGCTGCTGGCGGTGCTGTCGCTGCTGGCCGCCATCCCGCTCAGCGCGATCGCGGTCGTGAACGCCGGCGGCCTCGGGCTGTCGCTCGCGTGGGCGGGGATCGTCATGATCAACGTCGCCTACGGCCTGCGGTCCCGCCGGCCGTGACCGTCCCGCCGCGAGCGGGCGGACGGCCGGATGGCCGCCCGCCCTCCTCAGCACGTCCTCACTTGCCCGGCTCGGGGTCGCGGGGCAGGCCGAGCAGCCGCTCGCCGATGATGTTCAGCTGCACCTCGGTGGTGCCGCCGTAGATCGTCATCGCGCGGCTGAACAGCATGGCCCGGGCGATGATCCCGCTCTCGGCCATCGGCGTCTCGGTCGCGGCCGCCTCGCCCTGCGCCGCCCAGCAGTAGTCGGCGACGTCCTGGTTGAACTGCACGCCGAGCAGCTTGCGGACGCTGGCCTCGGCGCCCGGCTCCACGCCGTTCAGCTGCTTGAGCGTGGTGCGCAGCCCCAGCAGGTCGATCGACTGGCCCTGCGCGACGAGCTTGCCGACCTCGGCGGCGGCGACCGCGTCCAGCGTCCGGCCCTTGAAGAAGTTCAGCAGCTCGGGCACGCCCATGCCGAGCCCGCCGCCGGTCGACAGCGACACCCGCTCGTTGGACAGGGTGTTACGGGCGACCTGCCACCCCTTGTTGACCTCGCCGACCACGCAGTCGTCCGGGACGAACACCCCGTCGAGGAACACCTCGTTGAACAGCGCGTCACCGGTCAGCTCCCGCAGCGGACGCACGTCCACGCCCGGCGCCTTCATGTCGACCAGGAAGTAGGTGATGCCGTCGTGCTTGGGGGCGTCCGGGTCGGTGCGGGCGATGCAGAAGCCCCACTGCGCGTGCTGCGCCACCGACGTCCAGATCTTCTGGCCGGTGAGCTTCCAGCCGCCCTCGACGCGCTCGGCCTTCATCGACAGCGACGCCAGGTCCGAACCGGCGCCCGGCTCGGAGAACAGCTGGCACCACACCATCTGGCCGCGCAGCGTCGGCCGCAGGAACCGCTCCTTCTGCTCCTCGGACCCGTAGCGGACCAGGGACGGGACCAGCCAGGCACCGATCACCAGGTTCGGCGCCTTGACCTTGGCGGCGCGCAGCTCCTGCTGGATGATGATCTGCTCGACCGGGCCGGCGCCGCGTCCCCAGGGCTTGGGGAAGTGCGGCACGGTCCAGCCCTCGTCGCCCATCTTCGCCTTGAGCGCGTCCTTGTCCTCGACGGCGGCCAGCTCGGCCACCTCGGCGCGGATCCGCTCGCGCAGCGGCTGGGCGCTCTCGTCCAGCTCCAGCTCCACCTCGCGGCGCCCGCCCGCCAGGGCCAGGTCGGCGACCTTGGCGGCCCAGTCCTTGGCCGGACCGAGCAGCGCCCGCAGGGTCAGCGCGCGGCGCAGGTAGATGTGCGCGTCGTGCTCCCAGGTGAACCCGATGCCGCCGAGCATCTGGATCGCGTCCCGGGCGGTCTGCACACCCGCGTCGCCCGCGATCACCGCGGCGACGGCGGCGGCGAACCCGGCTTCCTCGGTGCCCTCGTCCAGCGCCCGCGCGGCGTCCCACGCGGCGGCGCGGGCCTGCTCCAGCGCGATCAGCGCCCGGGCGGCCTTGTGCTTGACGCCCTGGAACTGCCCGATCGGACGGCCGAACTGCTCGCGCACCTTGGCGTACTCGGCGGCCGTGCCGACCAGCCAGCCCGCCAGTCCGGCCGCCTCGGCGCCGAACAGCGTCGCGGCCAGGTCGCGGACGCGGCCGGCGGTGAGGCCGTCCAGCACCCGGTCGGCCGCCACGGTCACGCCGTCGGCCTCGACCGCGGCGACCCGGCGGACCCGGTCCAGGCTCGCCACCGCGGTGACCTTCAGGTCGGCGGCGTCGACCGCGACCCACTGCTCCTCGTCCCCCGCCGTGACCGGCAGGACGACCACGTCGGCGAGCAGCGCGCCCAGCACCGTCGCCGCCGAGCCGGAAACCGTGAGCGCGTCGCCGTCGCGGGTGCCCGTCAGGCCCCCGGACAGGGCGACCGCGCCGGTCCTCGTCCCGTCGGCCAGGCCCGGCAGCAGCTCGGCGCGCAGCTTGGCGTTGCTGGACGCGTCGATCACCGCGCTCGCCAGCACCGTCGGCAGGAACGGGCCGGGCGCCGCGGCCCGGCCCAGCTCCTCCAGCACCACCGAGAGCTCCAGCAGGCCGTAGCCCTGCCCGCCGTGCTCCTCGTCCAGATGCAGGCCCAGCAGCCCCTGCTCGGCCAGGGCCGGCCAGAACCCGGGCCGGGTCTCCTCGTCCGCGTCCAGCGCGGCGCGGACCGCCGTCGCCGGGATGTTGCGCTCGGCGAAACCGCGCACCGAATCGGCGAGCGCCTCGTGCTCCTCGGTCAGCCCGATGGCCATGTGTCGAAACCCTCTCTCAGAACGCTGTCGACAGCGATTCTAGAACAGGATTCGGGTCCGGTGCGAAAGTGATTCCGCTCTCACCGGCCGGAGGACTCCCGGGCCTGCGGATCCTCGCCCGCGACCGCCCCCGCCGGCTCGTCCCGGCCGGCCCCGCCCTTGGGCCGCGCCCCGACCGTGAGGCTGGCGACGGTGGTGGCCGCCAGGGTGCCGGCGATCACGGCCAGCGACAGCCAGATCGGCACGTCCGGCGCCCAGGCGACACCGTACTCGTGCATCGCGTGCAGGATCAGCTTGACCCCGATGAAGCCGAGGATGAACGCCAGCCCGTGCCCGAGGTACACCAGCCGGTCGGTCAGCCCGCCCAGCAGGAAGTACAGCTGGACGAGGCCCATCAGCGCGAACGCGTTGGCGGTGAACACCAGGTACGGCTCGGTGGTCAGCCCGAAGATCGCCGGAATGGAGTCCAGCGCGAACAGCACGTCGGTGGAGCCGATCGCGATCATCACGATCATCAGCGGGGTGACCATGCGGCGGCCGCCGCGCCTGGTGAGGAACCGGTTGCCGTCGTACTCGTCGGAGGTCGGGATGACGCGCTTGGCCCAGCGCAGGACCCCGTTCTCCTTGAACTCGTCGTCGTCACCGCCGCGCACGAGCCCGTAGGCCGTCCACAGCAGGAACGCGCCGAAGATGAAGAAGACCCACGTGAAGGTGGAGATGGCGGCGGCGCCGACCGCGATGAACGCGCCGCGCAGCACCAGCGCGATGACGATGCCCGCCATCAGCACGGTGTGCTGGGCGTGCCGGGGCACCGCGAACCGCGTCAGGATCACCATGAACACGAAGAGGTTGTCGACGCTGAGGCTCTTCTCGGTGACGAAGCCGCCGAAGTACTGCGCGGCGTGCTGCCCTCCGGAGAAGACCCAGACGCCGAGCCCGAACAGGACGGCGAGGCCGATGTAGACGACCGACCAGAAGGCGGCCCTGCGGGTGGTGAACTCCCGCGTGTCGTTGCGGTGGATGACCAGCAGGTCGGCGGCGATGACGGCGAGAATCCCGGAGAGCGTCAGGATCCACACCCAGGGTGCGACGGACAACGTGAAACCTCCGGCGGACGTAGTAGAGCGCCGGAGGTCTCTCCCGCCCTCACCTCGAGGGCCACGGGCACCGGGCCGGTGCGGACCGGCCGTGCTGACGACACCCGTGCGCGGGGATACTCCCCTCCACCTGTTCTGTTGAACGCGGGGGCATGGCCCCTGGTTCCCGGTTCGCGAGATTTCTCGATCTTCCCGCGAACCCGGCCGCCGGACGCGGCATCTAACGCGCCGCGATCAGCTCCCGGTCGCGATCAGCTCCCGGTAGACGGCGGCGAGCTGGTCGACGGCGTCGTCCTCGCGGGGCAGCCGCGCGGCGCGCTGCGCGGCCGCCGCGCCGAGCCGCACCGCGAGCGCCGGGTCGTCCAGGATCCGGCCGACGGCGCGGGCGAGCGCGTCGGCGTCGCCGGACGGGACCAGCAGCGCCGCCTCGCTCTCCGGACCCTGCAGCAGCGCCCCGCCCCCCGCCGGGCGGCCGCCGGCGCCGACCATGCCGGGGATCCCGCCGACGCGGGCGGCGACCAGCGGGCGCCCGGCCCGCAGGATCTCCTGCACGATCAGCGGCTGCCCCTCCCACACGCTCGGCACCACCGCGACGTCGGCGGCGGCCAGCAGCGCGGGCACGTCGGAGCGCCGGCCCAGCAGCCGGACGGGCAGGTCCTCGGCCTCGATCCGGGCGCGCAGCTCCTCCTCCAGCGGGCCGTCCCCGGCGATCGCGACCAGCGGCGGCGGGGTCCGGCCGGTCCAGCCGCGCGCCGCGTCCAGCAGCGTCGGCAGGCCCTTCTGCTCGGCGAGCCGGGCGACGGTGAGGATCAGCGGCCGCTCCCCCACGCCCAGCTCCGCCCGCAGGTCGGCGCGGACGGCCGGGCCCGGCTGCGCGCGCGGCGCGGGCGCCGGGACGAGCGCGTGCCCCACCGAGCGGGCGCCGAGCGAGCGCATCCGCTCCTCCAGGTCCGGCGACACGCCCAGGACCTGCGCCGCGCCGCGCGCGACCACCCTTTCCAGCGCCCCGTAGATCGCGGCGGTCCGGCCGCCGGCGATCACCGCGTTGTGCAGCGTGACGACCAGCGGCGGCCCGCCGCGCGAGAGGCGGAGCGGGCCCGGCGCGACCCGCGCGCAGGCGGCGACGGCGAGGGCGCCGGCCCGCAGCCCGTGCGCGTGCACGACGTCGGCGCCGCGCAGCAGCCTCCGCAGCCGGGCGACGGCCCGGGCGTCGCTCACCGGGCGAGGCCGGTCGGCCAGGTCCACCTCCTCGAAGCGGACGCCGGCCGCGCCGAACCCGAACAGCTCCTCGGTCGCGGCGGGCCCGCAGACCAGCACGCGGGCGCCGCGACCCGCCAGGCCCGCGGCGAGCGACCGGACGTGCCGCCCGACGCCGCCCGCGCTGGTGCCGAGGACGAGCGCGACGCGCACCCCGTCCAGGCGGGGGCCGGCGGGCGCCGGCGGCGCGCCGGTCGCGGCGGGCTTCTCGGAACTGCTCGTCTCTTCAGGCACGGCGGGCGACCTTCCGGGTGAGGACGGCCCGCAGGTCCCGGCCGTCGACGACGAACGCGATGATCAGGAACACGGCGGCGGCGACCAGCGCGGCCAGCGCCCCCGTGCCGATGTTGCGGAGCTGCCCGGACAGGCCGGGCGCGCCGACGCCGAGGAGCGCGGCCGTCGCGTAGCCGGCGGCGGCGCCCGCGCAGGCGCCGAGCACCCCCGCGGCCAGCACGCGCCCGAGCCCGTGCACGGCGCCGGCGCCCCGGGCGCGCAGCAGCGTGCCGACCAGCAGGGCCCCCGCCACGGTCATGCCGGCGGCGTTGCCCGCGCCGAGGCCCGCCACCACCCACTTCGGATCGAGGACCCACAGCACGAGCACGATGTCGGCCACCGCCACCACGACCCAGCCCGCGACGACCGCGATCGCGCCCATCCGGCCGCGGTGGCAGGCGTACAGGACGCGGCCGAGGTGCGCGACCAGCCCGTACCCGAGCAGGCCGGGGGCGAAGGCGAGCACCGCGCGCGCCAGCACGTCCTGCTGGTCGGGGTGGCCGGGGTTGAACACCACCGACACCGGCACGGCGACCGCCGCCAGGACGGCGGCCCCGGCGCACGACACCAGGATCACCGCGCGGGTGGTGGCGGCGGTGACCTGGTCGAACCGGGCGTGCTCCCCGGCGCTCATCCGCGCCGACAGCGTCGGGAACGCGCTGGTGGCGATCGGCACCGCCAGGATCGCCCAGGGCAGCAGGTAGATCGCCCAGGCGTACTGGTAGTTGGCGAGCGCGCCGCGGGTGCCGCGCGAGCTGAGCCGGACGATCAGCAGCGTCGACAGCTGCTGCGCCGCGACGGTCGCGATCCCCGCCAGCGCCAGCCGCCGCACGCGCCGCGCCACCCCGTCCGGGAACCGCAGCGTCGGACGCAGCCGCAGGCGCAGCCGCCACGCGGCGACCCCGGCGGTCGCGGCCATCGCGACGCCGCCGAGCGCCGTGCCGACCGACAGCGTCAGCTCGGCGGTCCGCGGCAGCCCGGTCAGGTCGTTCTCGAAGCCCTTGCCGAGCGGCGCGTAGGCGACGTACGCGCCGATCACCACCAGGCTGGACACCAGCGGCGCCAGCGCGGGCGCCACGAACCGGCGGTGCGACTGCAGCAGCCCGTACAGCACGACGGCCGCCCCGTACATCACCATCTGCACGGACTGGATCGCCAGCATGTCGCCGCCGACGCGGACGACGTCGTCGCGCGAGCACCCCTGCAGGTGATCGGACACCGCCAGGTCCATGAGCGGATGGGACAGCCCCGCCATCAGCGCCGCCAGCGGCAGCATCAGCAGCACGACCCAGGTCAACAGCGCCGACCCGATCCGGCGGACCTCCGCGCGGTCGCCGCGCTCGGCTGGCCCGGCCAGCACCGGGACGACCATGCTCGCCAGCGCGCCGCCCGCCACGATCTCGTAGATGCTGCTGGGCAGCTGCGTCGCGCTGAAGTACGCCTGGCTCAGGCAGGAGGTGGTGACCGTCTGGGAGAAGGAGTACGTCCGGCCGAACCCGGCGAGCCGCGCCAGCACGGTGATCACGCCGATGACGACCGCCGCGCCGGCGAGCCCGCCGGTCAGCCGGCGCAGCGCGGACGCGCGGGACGGCGGCGTCACGGCGCCGCCCTCGCTCTCATCGCGGTCATCGCTCGCATCGCGGTCATCGCGGTGGCCGCCGCCGGCCGGCGGGTCGCTCGGCGGGGTGCGGGGCGGGGTGTTGGCGGGCATCGGCGAGGGGCACGTGTCCAGAGGCTGCCGGGTCGGCCGGGGGGCCGGCGCGGTCCTAGGCGGGGTCCGCCGCGACGCCGTCGCCGGCCGGGCCGGACTGCGAGGGGACCCGCGGCCGGAACGCGTCCTCCATGTCCGGCTCGCCGGCGGTGGCGGGCGCCGGGACGGCGACGGGGCGGCGGCCCAGCATGTCGATCCGGTTCAGCACCGGGTTGCCGGCGATGACCTTGGTGAAGCTGACGAACTCGCTGGCCGCGTTCAGCGCGACGAGCCCGGACAGCACGGCCAGCCGGGAGCGCCGGCCGAGCCGCGTCGCGGCCAGGCCGAGCAGCGCGCCGAGCGCGTTGGAGCCGGTGTCGCCGAGCATCGCCCGCTCGGCGAGGTCCTCGGGCAGCAGCGCGGCGGCGGCGCCGAGCGGCGCGGCCACCACGGCGGACGACGGCCGGGCCAGCGCCAGCGGCGTCCCGGTGATGACGCCGACCTTGATGGCGCGCCCGGGCCGCAGGTCGAACAGGTTCATGAGGTTGGCGCTCCCCGCCACGATCGCGCCGTTCACGACGGTGTCGAACGCGCGGCCGCGCCGCGTCGGCGCCGGCGAGCCGGCGATCGCGGCGGCGGCCAGGCCGGTCGCGCCGATGCCGAGGATCTTCACCGCGCCGCTGGTCACCTCGCCGCGGGCGAGCGCCCCGAGGTGCCCCTTGAAGCCGCGGGAGGACGCCGAGCCCGCCAGGTCGTCGTAGCCGCCGAGGATCCCGGACGCGGCGCCGGCCAGTAGCGCGGCGGCACGGGTCCGGCCGGTGGCGCCGGGCGCCAGCAGCCCGGCCGCGGCGGCGCCCGCGACGAACGCGGGCCCTTCCAGCAGCGTGACCGGCTCGCCGCGGTGGTTGGTGCGGTCCCACACCTCCTCGCCCGGCAGGCCGTTGAGGCCCGGCGGACGCCGCGTCAGCGCGACGTACGCGGCGCGCGCCGCGACGGCGCCGAGGCCCGCCCCGGCCAGCAGCCGCGCGCCCCTCGCCGAACCCGAGGCGATGCGTCGGTTCATCAGGTCACCCGCTCTTCCCCGCCGTGGGCGCGGGCGAGGGCAGGTAGCCGCTCGCGCCGGCGCCCGTCCCGTACTGTCCGGACTTGCCGTTCAGCTCGTTCTGCAGCGCCAGGATCGTCACGACCTGCCCGGACGAGGTGTCCACCGCGTCGACGGCGGAGACCGAGTCGCCGGCGTCGGAGTCACGCAGCGCCGCGATCAGCCCGCCCTCCTGCGCGGAGGTCAGCGGGCCACCGACGACGGTACCGCGACCGGCGCCGTCGAGTGCGGAGGCCAGCGAGATCAGTGCCTTGTTGTCCTGGTCGCCGCCGTCGTAGGCGTACGGGTTGGCCGGCGCGACCAGGACGGCGAGGGTGGCGTGCTGGCCGGGCTTGCCGCTGGTGGTGATGTAGCCCGCCTGCTTGAAGCCGCTGAGCACCGCGCCGCCGGCGGCGTCCTCGCGGCCGGCCTTCGCCGGGTCCCGGGTGAGCAGCGCGTCGGCCAGCACCGCGCCCGCCTTGCCGTAGGGGGTCGCGTCCGACGGGAACGTCACCCCGTCGCTCTTCAGCTGGGTGGCCAGCTCGTCCAGCGTGCTCTGCTGGTCGTCGTCAAGCAGCTTGTTCTGGATCGTGACCCGGCCGGTGACGGCGGCGCCCGCGTCCTTGGCCAGCTCGCTGACCTGGTCGATGCCGTCCTTGCCCGCGCCCGGCGTCTCGATCATGACGACGGACTGGCCCTTGAGCCGGTCCGCCACGATCTGCGGCGACAGCGCGTGGCCGAACTGCTCCTCCCCCTTCAGCTGGGTCTGCAGCCGGCGCTGGGCGACCCGGGCCTCCTGGGCGCTCTTGGCCGCCGAGTTGGCCTGCTTGCGCAGGGTGTCGCCGACCGAGTTCGACAGGGTGGTGGAGCCCAGCACGATGCCGAGCGCCAGCGCGAGGAAGATCGCGACGATGGAGACGAGGTGATAGCGGAAATCGATCACGTGAAGAGTCCGGTCAGCCAGAAGACGAAGGCGTGCCAGCGGTCGGCCAGCAGGGGACTGATGACGTCCCCCGCCGGGGACATGGCGACGGCGGTGACGATGGCGACGAACGCGCCGAGGACGAGGAACAGCAGCGACCAGGTGGAGATCCGGCTGCGGTACAGCCGGGAGACGCCCTTGGCGTCGACGAGCTTGCTGCCCACCCGCAGCCGGGTGAGGAACGTGCTGGCCATGCCGGCGCGGCCCTTGTCGAGGAACTCCACCATGTTGGCGTGCGTGCCGACGGCGACGATCAGGGTCGCGCCCTTGTCGTCGGCGAGCAGCATCGCGATGTCCTCGCTGGTGGCGGTGGCGGGGAACACCACCGCCTCCTGGCCGAGCTCGTGGACGCGCTTCAGGCCGGGCGCGCGGCCGTCCCGGTAGGCGTGCACGACGATCTCCGCGCCGCAGGTCAGCGCGTCGTCGGAGACCGAGTCCATGTCGCCGACGATCATGTCGGGGCGGTAGCCGGCCTCCAGCAGCGCGTCGGCGCCGCCGTCCACCCCGATCAGCACCGGCCGGTACTCGCGGATGTAGGGCCGCAGGGTCGCGATGTCCTCGCGGTAGTGGTAGCCGCGGACGACGATCAGCGCGTGCCGGCCGTTGATCTTCGTGGCGATCTCGGGCACGCCGACGCCGTCGATGAGCAGGTCGCGCTCGCGCTTGACGTACTCCATCGTGTTGGCGACGAACGCCTCGAGCTGGCTGGCGAGGCCCGCCTTGGCCTCGGTGAGCGCCGTCTCGACGGTCTCGGCGGTCTGCTCGGTGCCCTTGGCGACGACGTCCTCGCCGTGGTAGACCGACGGGCCCTCGACCCGGACCTGGTCGCCCTCGTGCAGCTTGCCGAAGATCTCCGGGCCGACGTCGTCGACGAGCGGGACGCCGGCGTCCACCAGGATCTGCGGGCCGAGGTTCGGGTACCGCCCGGAGATGCTCGGCGCGACGTTCACCACGGCGCCGACCTGGCACGACACCAGCGCCTCGGCGCTGACCCGGTCGAGGTCGACATGGTCGATGACGGCGACCTCGCCGGGCTGCAGCCGCTTGGTCAGGTCCTTGGTGCGGCGGTCCAGCCGGACGGTCGCGCTGACCCCGGGCCGGCCGTCGTCCCGGCCGCGGCCGAGCGCCAGCACGCGGCGCGGCAGCGTCAGCCGCTGCGTCAGCCGGGCGCGCCGCTCGGTGGTGGGAGCCGGTTCGTTCATCGCCTGCCATCCTGCCAGAGCACGGGAGTAAAGAGCCGCAGGGACGATCGACGGGGCGTGTCCGCACCGTCGCCCACCGTGTTCACTTGTCCGTTCCCCCTGTTCGCGGACGCGTCTAGCGTTCCTCGGCGGCCATGGCCAGCAGTTCCTCGGCGTGCGCCCGGCCGAGCTCGGAGTCCTCCAGCCCGGCGAGCATCCGGGACAGCTCCCGGATCCGGCCCTCCCGGTCCAGCGCGGTGACGCCGCTGCGGGTCACGGTGCCGTCGTCGGACTTCTCCACCAGCAGGTGCTGGTCGGCGAACGCGGCGACCTGCGGCAGGTGCGTGACGACGATCACCTGCGCGTTGCGGGCCAGCCGCGCCAGCCGGCGGCCGATCTCCACCGCCGCCTTGCCGCCGACGCCCGCGTCGACCTCGTCGAACACGAACGTGGGGACGGGGTCGGCGCCGGCGAACACCACCTCGATCGCCAGCATCACCCGGGACAGCTCGCCGCCCGAGGCGCCCTTGTGCAGCGGCAGCGGCGGCGCGCCGGGGTGCGGGGCGAGCCGCACCT
Source organism: Actinomadura sp. NTSP31 (assembly GCF_041951385.1). Lineage (NCBI taxonomy): Bacteria > Bacillati > Actinomycetota > Actinomycetes > Streptosporangiales > Thermomonosporaceae > Actinomadura > Actinomadura sp. NTSP31. Next base: position 102,886 of record NZ_JBGNUT010000035.1, read on the forward strand.
CCACCTCGTCGACGCCGTGCGGGCCGTAGTCGCCGGTCGGCGCGACCGTCACCACGACGCGGGCGTGCGGCATCGCCAGCGCGGTCAGCTCCGCGGTGACGGCCTCGGAGAACCGCTCGGCGGCGCGGGTGCGGACGGCGGTCAGCTCCGCCGCCTCGGCGGCGAGCCGCTCGGCCAGCTCGGCGTGCTCGGCGCGCAGCTCCTCGATGCGGTCGTCGTCGCCCTCCAGCTCGGTGAGCCGTGCGGCCGACCGGCGCGCCCACTCCAGCACCGCCGCGGCCGTCCCCTCCTCGCCGCCGTACTTGCGGACCAGCGAGGTCAGCTCGGCGCGCCGCTCCTGGACGACCGCGAGCCGGGTCGGGTCGGCGTCCACGGACTCGGCGTAGGACGCCAGGTCGGTGCCGACGTCGGAGACCAGGTAGCCGGCCTCGGCGAGCCGGTCGGCGAGCGCCGCGAGCTCCGCGTCGTGCCCGCGGACGGCCTCCAGCGCGTTGCGGGCCCGGCCCAGCAGGCTCGTCACGTTCGCGGCCTCCAGCGCGTCGGCCGCGTCGCCGAGCAGCGCCTCGTGCGCGGTGTCGGCGGCGCCGCGCAGCGCGTCGGCGTGCCCGAGCCGCTCCTCCTCGGCGGCGAGGTCGGCGTCCTCACCGTCCTTGGGGTCGACCTTCTCGATCTCCTCCAGGCCGAAGCGGAGCACGTCCGCCTCCTGCGCCCGCTCCCGCGACCGCGTGGTCAGCTCGTCCAGCAGCGCGCTGACCTGCCGGTGCCGCTGGTAGGCCTTGGTGTAGGCGCGCATCGGCTTGGTGAGCGCGGCGCCCGCGTACCGGTCCAGCGCGCCGCGCTGCCGCCCGGACTGCAGCAGCCGCTGCTGGTCGGACTGGCCGTGCACGGCGACCAGGTCGTCGGCGAGGTTGATCAGCACGCTCACCGGGACGGAGCGGCCGCCGAGGAACGCCCGCGAGCGCCCCTCCGCCGACACCGACCGGGTCACGATCAGCGCGCCCTCGTCCAGCTCGCCGCCGGCCTCCTCGACGCGCTCGACGACCCGGCCGCCCGGGTCGACCACGATCCGCCCCTCCACGGTGGCGCGGCCGGCACCCGGGCGGACCCGCTGCGGGTCGGCGCGGCCGCCGAACAGCAGCCCCAGGCTGGTCACCACCATGGTCTTGCCGGCCCCGGTCTCACCGGTCACCACGTTGAACCCCGGCGACAGATCGAGCACGGCCTCGTCGATCACACCGAGGCCCTGGATCCGCACCTCATCGACCATCGGACGCACCAGCGTCACAACCCTCCGCAAACAGATCCCCGATCAGCGCCTGTGGAGATTATCCCCTCTGCCCGCCGGACGCTCCCCCGTCGGTGTCGGCGAGATCGCCCGCCCGCGGCGCGATCCCGGTGCCGCCGCCGATGGTCTCGACCCCGGTGACCTGCGGAGCCTCCTCGGCCGGGGACGGCGTCGCGGGCTGCCGGACCCGGCCGCGCCAGCCGGTCACCGGAAGCCCGAACTTGGTGACGAGCCGGTCGGTGAACGGGGTGAGGTGCAGCCGGGCCAGCCGCACCGGCTCGGCGCCGCGGCGCACCTCGACCCGCGCGCCGGGCGGCAGGTCGAGCGTCCGCTGCCCGTCGCACCACAGCACCGCCCGCGGGGTGTCCGCGAGCACCTCCACGGCCACCAGCGAGCGCGGCGACACCACCAGCGGGCGGGCGAACAGCGAGTGCGCGCTGATCGGCACCACCAGCATCGCCTCGACCTCCGGCCACACGACCGGCCCGCCGGCGGAGAACGCGTAGGCCGTCGACCCGGTCGGCGTGGCGCACACGACGCCGTCGCAGCCCCAGTTCGACAGCGGCCGCCCGTCGATCTCGGCGACCACCTCCAGCATCCGCTCCCGCTCGGCCTTCTCGATGCTGGCCTCGTTCAGCGCCCACGTCGCTCCCATCAGGGTGCCGTTGCGGCGGACGGTGACGTCGATCGTCATCCGCTCCTCGACGTCGTAGCGGCGGGTCACCACCCGGTCGACGGTGGCCGCGAGGTCGTCCCGCTCGGCCTCGGCGAGGAACCCGACGTGCCCGAGGTTCACCCCGAGCAGCGCCGTCCCGGACGCGCGGGTGAGGTCGGCGGCGCGCAGCAGCGTCCCGTCGCCGCCGAGCACCATCACCACCTCGGCGCCCTCGGCGGCGGCCGCCGTGCTCGGCATCACGTCGACGCCGGCGCAGCCGATGTCCTCGGCCTCGCGGTCCAGCACCCGGACGCAGATCCCGGCCGCGCTGAGGCGCTCGATGACCAGCTGGGCGCTGCGGACCGCCTCCGGCCGCCCGGTGTGCGCCACGACCAGCACCGACCTCTTGCTCATACCCTCGCCCCACTCCCCGGCCCGACCCGGCGGACCGACGTCCTGTCGACGAACGCCCGGTGTGCGGACGTTCCCGGAGCGCACGGCCTCTTCCGGGCGGTCGTGTTCTCGGACGCCCTCTGTACGGCGGCGCCCATCTGTACGGCCGTGCCCACCCGCGCGATCACTGCGGGCCCTCCGTGATCGCCCTCTCCAGGTCGGCGTCGTCCAGCGGCGGCGCGCCGGCGCGCAACCACAGGAAGTACTCCACGTTCCCCGACGGCCCGGGCAGCGGGCTCGCGGTCACGCCGCGCACGCCGAGCCCGAGCGCCGCGGCGTGCCCGGCGACACCGCGGACCGCCTCGGCGCGCAGCTCCGGCTCGCGGACGACGCCGCCGGCGCCGACCCGGTCCCTGCCGACCTCGAACTGCGGCTTCACCATGAGCGCGTAGTCGGCGTCCGGGGCGGCGCACCCCTGGACGGGGCCGAGGACCAGCTTCAGCGAGATGAACGACAGGTCGCCCACCACCAGCCCGGGCCGCGCGCCGCCGAGCATGCCGGGCTCCAGGTCGCGGATGTTGACCCGCTCCATCACCGTCACCCGCTCGTCCGTCCGCAGCGACCATGCGATCTGCCCGTACCCGACGTCGACCGCGTACACGTGCGCGGCGCCCGCGCGCAGCAGCACGTCGGTGAAGCCGCCGGTCGAGGCGCCCGCGTCCAGGCACACGCGGCCCTTCGCCTCCAGGCCCTCGAACGCCTTCAGCGCGCCGGCGAGCTTGTGCCCGCCGCGCGAGACGTACTCCGGGCCGGCCCCGGCCTCGTCGACGACGATCGCCGCGCCCGTCTCCACCTGCGTGGCCGGTTTGGCGGCCCGCTGCCCGCCGACCCGGACGCGCCCGTCGGCGATCAGCGTGCTCGCGTGCTCGCGCGACCGGGCGAGCTTGCGCCGCACCAGTTCGGCGTCCAGCCGCCGCCTCATCGCCCCGCCCCCAGAGGCAGGCGCGACCCGCCGCCCCGCGGCAGGTTTCGCAGGGCGGTGCCGTTCACGATCGGGCTTCTCGGTAGTGGGCTCACGGGCGGGGACGCAGGGTGTCGGGGAAGACGGGGCGGCGCGGCGCGGGCGGCCCCGGCGGGCCGGACGAGCCAGACGAGCCGGACGGGCCGGACGGGCCTTCCGCGCGTTCGGCACCGGCCAGCAGGTCCTGCAGCCGCTGGTGGACGTCCTCGAAGATCTCCACATGCTCGGGGACGGGCCGCCCGGCCAGCTCGCCGAGGCGCGCGACGACCTCGTCGACCCGCGGGTCGCCGGTGGGCTCGGGCGGCGGCGCGGACGGGAGATCCGGCCGCGCGCCGGGACCCGCGCCGGCCGACGAGACAGGCGCCCAGACGGGCGCCCGGGCCGGCGCCGGCTCCGGCGTCGCCGCGGGCTCGTCGGACATCACGTGTACCTCCCTGGACTCCCCTGGGCGGGCGGCGAGTCGCCGCAGCCCCACCGCGAACGCTACCGTCCCAGGACGACATCCTTGCCGACCGAACGGGGAACTGCCTGACCATGGCGAACGAGGACGACTGCCGGACGGCGCTCGACCGCATCGCGGCGCGGCTGGCGGAGGTGGACGCCGACCGGCTCGCCGAGCACGTCGTCGAGCGCACGATCAGCTGCCGCATCCCCGACCTCGGGGTGGCCTACCGCACCCGGCTGCACGTGGGCGGGCTGGACCCGTTCGAGCCCGCCGCCGACCCCGCCGCCGCGCAGGTCCGCCTCACCGTGGACAGCGACGACCTCGTCGCCCTGGCGCACGACGAGCTGAACCCGGCCACGGCGTGGGCGGCCGGCCGCCTCAGGGTCGAGGCGAGCGTCTTCGACCTGCTGCGGCTGCGCCGGCTGCTGTGAGCGGCCGCGCGGAAGGCGGCGCCCGTCAGCGCAGGCGGGGCAGCCCCAGGGCGTCCAGGGCGCCGCTGAGCGCCTCCGCCGCCGGCGGGGCCGCGTCCTCCCAGGCGGCGGACGCCAGGGCGCGCAGGCCGTCGTAGGGCTCGCCGCCGCCGGTGGTCTCGAACCGGTCGCCGTCCCGCCGCACCGTCCAGCCGCCGCACGAGTGCCGGCCGCCGTCCCGCGCCACCTCGGGATGCGGGACGAGCAGGCCGGTCAGGTCGTGCGCCAGGTAGGCGGGGCGGTGGTTCGGGGGCGCGGTGAGGGCCTGCAGGTGGTCGGTCACGCCGGTGAAGACGAGCAGGCTGTCGGCGCCGCCGTTGTGGGCGCCCTCGATGTCGGTGTCGAGCCGGTCGCCGACGACCAGGGGCCGCTCCGCCCCCGTCCGTATGATCGACTCCCGGTGCAGCGGCCGCTCGGGCTTGCCCGTGACGATCGGCTCGACGCCGGTGGACGAGCTGATCACGCGCAGCAGCGCGCCGTTGCCGGGGTGCAGCGGCCCGCCGCCGCCCGGGATCGTCAGGTCGCGGTTGGAGCCGACGAAGAGGGCGCCCATGGCGACCGCCTGGGCGCCCTCCGACAGCTCCCCGTACGACAGCCGCGGGTCGTAGCCCTGCACCACGGCGGCGGGACGCGCGGACGCGACCGACACCGGGCGCAGGCCCCGCGCGTACAGGGCGTGCCGCAGCCCCATCCCGCCGACCACCAGCACCTCCGACCCCGCGGGCAGGCGCTCGGCCAGCAGCCGAGCGGCGGCCTGCGCGGAGGTCACCACGTCGTCGGCCCGTGCAGGCACGCCGACGTCGTTGAGGAGCGCGGCCACCGCCGACGGCGTCCGCGACGCGTTGTTGGTCACGAACGCCAGCCGCTGCCCCGCCGCGCGGGCCTTGGCGAGCGATTCGGCCGCCGCGGGGACGGGCCGCCGCCCGGTGTACACGACGCCGTCGAGGTCCAGCAGGGCGACGTCGTACGCCTCGCTCAGGGGACGGTCACTGCCCTTCATCGCACGCTCCTCGAAATCGGGGGGCACAGCCTTATCAGGGGGGGACAGCCTTGTTCGGGGGGCCGGGGGTCACCTGCGGAACGCGAGGGTCGCCCGGGCGTGCCGCAGCGCCCGCGCGTAGTCCTGGTTCTCCGGACGCATGGCCGCCGCGAGCGCGAGATGCTCGACCGCGCCCTCGAAGTCGCCCATCCGGCTGAGCGACAACCCTAACCCGAAGCGCGCGTAGTCCTCCGCGGGCTCCTCCTCGACGATGCTCTGGAAGCTCGCGGCCGCCGCGCCGAACTGCCGCGCCCCGAACTGCGCCCGGGCGAGCGCCTCCCGGATGCTGTGCGAGCCCGGCTCGGCCTCCGCCGCCCGCGCCAGCAGCTGCAGGGCGGCCGCCGCGCTGCCGGAGCGGAGCAGTTCCAGGCCCCGGGTGTACCACTCGTACACTCCGCCGCCCGGGGCGGCGGGATGCTCGCCCGGTTCGTCGCCCTGGGAATCGTCCGGACGCCCCGGTCCTTCAACACTCATGTGGACCTCCCAACGGACCTCGATCGCCACGACGGTACCCGGCCGGCGCGCGGGGGCCCGTCGCTGATTACCATGCCCACAGTGGACGACGACCTCCCCTCCGGGCTCGGACCGGAACAGTTCAGCGCCCGGATCTTCGGGTCCGCGGGGCCCGCGACGGGCGGCGGGCTGGAGCTGGCGCCGTTCCGCGGCGTCCGCTTCGTCCCGGAGGTGGCGGGTGACCTGGCCGCCGTCACCACGCCGCCCTACGACCTGGTGGACGACGCGGAGGTCGGCCGGCTGCTGTCGGGCGGCGGGCACAACATCGTCCGGCTGAACATGCCGCGCGCCGCCGGGGAGAGCTACCGGGAGGCGGGCGAGACGCTGCGCCGCTGGCTCGCCGAGGGCGTGCTCGCCACCGACCGCGAGCCGGCCCTGTACGTCTACGAGGCGGCCAAGGGCGGCACGGTCCTGCAGCGGGGCCTGATCGGCGCGCTCGGGCTGCGCGCGGAGGCCGACCGGGTCGTGCTGCCGCACGAGAACGTGTTCCCCGGCCCGGTCCGCGACCGGCTCGCACTGATGGCGGCGGCCCGCGCGAACCTCGAACCGATCTTCCTGGTGTACGAGGGCGGCGGCGACGCGGCCCGGATCATCGACGGCGCGGTGCGGGAGGCGCCGCTGCTGGGCTTCCACGCCGACGACGGCCTCACGCACCGGCTGTGGCGCATCACCGACCCGGCCCTCCACGCCCGCATCGCCGCCGACCTGCGCGGCAAGCAGGCGCTGATCGCCGACGGCCACCACCGCTACGCCACCTACCGCGCGCTGCAGGCGCGCCACCACGCCGCCGGGGACGGCCCGGGCCCGTGGGACCGGGGAATGGCGCTGCTCGTCGACTCCACGCGCTTCCCGCCGCATCTCGGCGCGATCCACCGGGTCCTGCCGGGCCTGGCTCCCGCCGCCGCCGTCGAGCGCGCGCGGGGGGCGTTCACCGTCACCGCCTTCGACAACGAGAGCCGGGCCGTGCGGGCGCTGGGCGACGCGCGGGGCCCGGCGTTCCTGCTGGGGGGCGGCGACGGGCTGCACCTGCTCACCGACCCCGATCCCGCCGCGCTCGCCCGCGTGATGCCGTCCGGGCACTCGCCGCGCTGGCGCGGCCTGGACACCGCGATCCTCGACCACCTCCTCATCGCGAGCCTGTGGAACGTCCCCGAGAACGAGAACGCCATCGAGGTCGTCCACGACGACCCGTCCGCCGCCCTCGACCGCGCCCGCCGCGCGGGCGGCACCGCCGTCGTGCTCAACCCGCTGGAGGTCGAGGACGTCCTGGCCGTCGCCAACGGCGGCGAGCGGGTGCCGCGCAAGTCCACCTCGTTCGGCCCGAAGCCCCGCACGGGCCTCGTGCTGCGCCTCCTCGACCCGGAAAGGCAGCGATGACCGACCGACGCCTGATCGACAAGATCGCCTGGATCCTGCTGGACGACGGCCGCGTCCTCAGCACGCGCTCGCGCGGCAAGGACGTCCACTACCTGCCCGGCGGCAAGCGCGAGCCCGGCGAGTCCGACGCGCAGACCCTCGCCCGCGAGATCAAGGAGGAGCTGACCGTCGACGTGCTGCCGGAGACGGCCGCCCACCTCGGCACCTGGGAGGCGCAGGCGCACGGGCACGCGGGCGGCGTCACCGTACGGATGACCTGCTACACCGCCGATTACACCGGCACGCCGGCGGCCAGCAGCGAGATCGAGGAGATCGCCTGGCTCGGATACGCCGACCGCGACCGGGTGTCGCCCGTCGACCAACTGATCTTCGACGACCTGCACGCCGCCGGCCGCCTGCGCTGACCCGTCCCTACCGCCCCGGGTGGCCCGGGCGGGCCGCCGGGCGCGATGATCTGCCCATGGACTCCTCCAACATCACGCCGCTCGGCGGAGACGTCTACGAGATCGACACCATGCTGGCGGGGCACTCCGGCATCACCGCCGCGTACCTGATCCGCTCCGACCGGCCGTGCCTGATCGAACCGGGGACCGCGGGCTCGGCGCCCGTCGTGCGGCAGGCGCTGACCGAACTCGGCGTCGGCGCGGACGACCTCGCGAGCGTGGTGGTCACCCACATCCACCTGGACCACGCGGGCGGCGTCGGCGACATCGCCGGGCTGTACCCGCAGGCGGAGATCGTGGTGCACGAGAAGGGCGCCCGGCACCTCGCCGACCCGTCCCGCCTCATGCGCAGCGCCCGCATGGTCTGGGGCGACGCCCTCGACACCCTGTTCGGCGAGCTGAAGCCGACCGACGCCGCGCGCATCCGCGCCGTCGAGGACACCGGCGTCATCGACCTCGGCGGCGGCCGCCGGCTGGAGTCGCACTACTCCCCCGGCCACGCCAAGCACCACGTCGGCCTGGTCGACTCCGGCACCGGCGACCTGTACGTGGGCGACGCCGCCGGCATCTACATCCCCGAGACCGCCGACGTCCGGCCCGCCACCCCGCCGCCCGACTTCGACCTCGACACGGCGCTGGCGTCGCTCGGCAAGTTCCGCGACCTCGGGCCGCAGCGGCTGCTGTTCGCGCACTACGGACCCGTGACCGAGGTCGAGAGCACGCTGGAGCGCTCCGCCGAGGAGTTGCGCGTGTGGGTCGACGCCGTCCGCGCCGCCAAGGACCAGGGCCTCGAACTCGACCACGCCGTCGCGATGGTGGTGGAGCGCACCAAGGACCGCTACGCCATCAACAACGCCGATCTCGACCCGGAACTGGCCGCCAAATACGACGTGCTGAACAGCCCCGCCAACAACGTCGCAGGCATCATGCACGCCTTGGACCGGCACGCGTGACATCGCCGGGCCGCTGAATCCGGGCACGGACCTGTCCCTACGCGGGCAGGTCCGCATCGCCGCCCGGACGCCCTGCGGGCTACGGCTCGCCCCCCGCCCGCTCCGCATCGAGTGCCTTCAGGCGCCGCCTTGGGGCGGTCACGGCTTGCGCGCGACGCCGCCCCACATGCCCGTCGTCGCGGTCGGGAGGGCGTCCGGGGCCGGACGCCAGTCCTGGAGCGGCACGACGCCAGGGTCGAGAAGGTCGAGTCCCGAGAAGAACGCGCTGACTCCCTCATGGGTGCGGAAGGTCACCCGGAAGCCCATCGCCTTGGTGAGGGCGTCCTCCGCGGCCGCCATCTGCTCGGGCAGCTGGTCGATCCCGGGATGGGTGATGGCGAGGAAGCTGCCGGGGGCCAGGGCGTCCAGGAGCGTGCGGACGATGCCGCGCGGATCGTCGTCGTCCGGGACGCAGTGCAGCACCGCGATCAGCAGCAGCCCGACGGGGCGGTCGAAGTCGAGCAGGCGCGCGGCCTCCTCCAGGATCCGGCCGGTGTCGCGCAGGTCGGCGTCCACGAACGACGTGGGCGCGGTGACGCCGGACAGCAGCGCCCTAGCGTGGACGAGCACGATCGGATCGTTGTCGACGTAGACGACCCGGCTCTTGGGATCGGCGTCCTGCGCCACCATGTGCGTGTTGTTCGCGGTGGGGATGCCCGTGCCGATGTCGAGGAACTGGGCGACGCCCTCCCCGACCATGTGCCGCACGGCCCGGCTCAGGAAGGCCCGGTTCGCGGTGACGCCCGGCTTGATCGTCGGGGTCGCGAGCATCACCTGCTCCGCGGCCGCCCGGTCGGAGGCGAAGTTGTCCTTGCCGCCGAGCCAATAGTCGTAGATCCGCGCGATGTGCGGGGTCGCGACGTCGATCCCCTGGGGCGCGATCTCTTCCTCGCCGGTCATGCGGCACAGCCTAACCGCGCACCTCGGAGAAAGATCGTTTTTCCGGCATTTCGGCCGGTTCTGGCTGCAAGCGCCTGCGCGTTGGGTTTCCGAACGGACTACGGCGGTCGGTCCGGAAACCCAACGCGGGAGGTCACTCGCCGGCCGGCGGCTCCTCGTCGTCCTGGTCCCCCGCGGGGCGCCCGGGCTCGACGGGGTGCTCGGGCCCGACGGTCTTCGGCTCCAGGAACACCGCGGGAGCCTCGGGGGCCTGCTCCGGCGACGGCTCCAGGATCTCCGGGTCCGCGGGCTTGAACTGGAAGTCCGTCGCGGTGACGATCTCCGGCACTTCTGGTGCTTCTGGCGCTTCCGGCTCCTCGGGCTCCTCGGGCTCGTCCACGGGCTCGTCCGGCGCCTGCAGCTCGTCCGGCTCCTCCGCAGGCACCTCCACGGCCAGCTCCTCAGGTGCCGGCACGCCGTCCGGGGCCCGATCGACGTCCACCGCGGGCTCCTCGGCCTCCTCTGGCGCGGCGGCGTCCTCGGCGCTCTCCTCCCCGCCCTCCTCGGCGGGCTCCTCCTCGCCCTCCTCGGTGTCGACGATGTGGAGACCTTCGAGTTCCGCGTACCGTTCGGCGGCGTCGGTCTCACCGTCGCGGTCGGCGGCGGCGGCGCGCGCGAACCAGTCGGACGCCTCGCTCTCGCGGCCGGCCTCCACGAGCGCGTCCGCGTAGGCGTAGAACAGCCGCGCCGACCACGGCTTCAGGCGCCGGTCGCGGAGTTCGGGGATCTGCAGCGTCACCACGGCCGCGTCGTACTGGCCGAGGTCGCGGCGCACGCCCGACTCGACGATGCGCAGCTCCACGAACCCCATCTGGTCGAGCCGGTCCGCCTCCGGCGACTTGATCACGTCGAGGGCGCGTTCGGGACGGCCGAGGCCGCGCTCGCAGTCGGCCATGACGGGCAGGTACGAGTCGTCGCCCGCGCCGAGCCTGCGCGCCGCCCGCAGTTCGGCGAGCGCCTCGGCCCAGTCGCCCGTCTGGTAGGCGGCGATGCCGGCGGCCTCCCGGACGATGCCGACGCGGGACGCCAGGCGGCGCGCGGTGCGGGCGTGCTTGTACGCCTGCTCCGGCTCGTCCTCGGCGAGCCGCCCGGCCATCACGAGATGGCGCGCGACCCGCGTCGCCAGGTCCTTCGGCAGCGTCCGCAGCTCGGCGCGCGCGTCGACGTCCAGCTCCTCGCCGGTGACGTCGTCGGGCAGCAGCGGGTCGTCGTGCTTGGGGGCGGGACGTTCGCGCTCGGCCGCCTCGGGCCGCCTGCCCCCGAACCCGCCGTCACGGTTTCCCCGGGGCCTGTCGCGATCGCCCTCGAACCGACGCGGCCCGGACCGCTCCGGCCGGGCTCCACCGGGACGGCCGCCGCGCTGGTCGCGGTCCTGGAACCTGCGCTCGCCCTGCCCGCCACCGGGTCGGCCCCCGCGGGGCCCGCCAGAGCGGCCCTCGCCGCGCGGCCCACGTCCGCCACCGAAACCACCCTCGCGGCGCTCCCCGCCGGGACCACCGGAGCGCCCCTCACCACGCGGGCCCTGGCCGCCACGCGGACTGCCGAAGCCGCCCTCACGACGCTCGCCGCGCGGACCACCGGACCGCGCATCACGACCTTCGCCGCTCGGCCCTTGACCACCGCTGCGCGGCCCGCTGAAGCCGCCTTCACGACCTTCCCGACGCGGACCGTCGAAGCGCGCTTCACGTCCCTCGCCGCGCGGCCCACCGGACCGCTCGTCCCGGCGCCCGCCCTGCGAACCACCGAAACGACCTTCACCACGCGGGCCTTGTCCGCCACGCGGACCACCGAAGCCGCCCTCGCGGCGCTCGCCGCGCGGACCACCGAAGCGCGCATCACGACCTTCGCCGCGCGAGCCCTGACCACCCTGCGGACCACCGAAGCCGCCCTCACGACGCTCGCCGCGGGCACCACCGAACCGCGTGTCCCGGCCTTCGCCACGCGGCCCTTGGCCACCGCTGCGCGGCCCACCGGACCGCTCGTCCCGGCGCCCGCCCTGCGAACCACCGAAACGGCCCTCACCACGCGGCCCCTGACCGCCACGCGGACCGCCGAAGCCGCCCTCGCGGCGCTCGCCGCGCGGACCACCGGACCGCGCATCACGACCTTCGCCGCGCGAGCCCTGACCACCCTGCGGACCACCGAAGCCGCCCTCACGACGCTCGCCGCGGGCACCACCGAACCGCGCATCGCGGCCTTCACCGCGCGGCCCTTGGCCACCGCTGCGCGGCCCACCAGACCGCTCGTCCCGGCGCCCGCCCTGCGAACCACCGAAACGGCCCTCACCACGCGGCCCCTGACCGCCACGCGGACCGCCGAAGCGTCCCCCGCGGCTCTCACCGCGCGGCCCTTGGCCGCCGCCGGTGCTCTGGCCCGCACGAGATCCGCGCGGGCCGCCGCCACCGCCTTCGCCCGGCCTGCCACCGCGCGGGCCGCCGAAGCGTCCCTCGGCACGCGGACCGCCGGACCGGCGGTCGCCACCGGAGCCGCCGCGAGGACCGCTGAAGCGACCCTCTCCGCGCTCGCCGCCGCGTCCACCGCCGAACCGGTCATCACGCCGATCGCGGGGGTTGCCCTCGCCTCCGCGCCGGTCGTCGTTCCCCTGGAACGGGCGATTGGCCGGCCGGTCGTCGCGCCGGCCGCGACCGTCGCGATCGCTCCTGCCGCCACCGGTGCTCGGACGTCCACCCTTGGGACCGCCCTTGCGGGGCGCGGATCCACGAGGACCGCCGCTTCCGCGCGCACCGGAACCGCCGGCACCCCCACGAGGGCCGGGCCCCCGCCCGCCGTTCTTCCCTCGCCGCTCGCGGTTCTCGTCGCTGCGGCCGTCCTCTTCCGCGCTCATCACGTCCGTCACTGTTCTTGATGGTGGTTCCGTGGACTCCTGCAGCCTACTTTGGCAGGTCCATGACATGCGTCGAGGGCCGCCCCCGAAAAATCGGAGGGCGACCCTCGACTAATATGAGTCCGGCGGCGTCCTACTCTCCCACACAGTCTCCCATGCAGTACCATCGGCGCTGAAGGGCTTAACTTCCGGGTTCGAAATGGGACCGGGTGTTTCCCCTCCGCCATAACCACCGAACGACCAACCCCAACACCCGCCCTCAACAGGCGGTGCGGGAAGACTCGTCCGAGCGCAAGGCTCGATCTTCACTTATAACTAACGGGTTGCCCAGTTGTTTCCTGGGAACCACACAGGGACGCGAACACCACACAGCGACTTGCCTTGAACGTGTCGTGTGTTCAAGCCACTCGGCCTATTAGTACCGGTCGACTCCACACGTTACCGCGCTTCCATCACCGGCCTATCAACCCAGTCGTCTACTGGGAGCCTTACCCCCACCAAAGAT
>NZ_JBGNUT010000036.1:0-115162 GCF_041951385.1 Actinomadura sp. NTSP31
CTGGATGCGGCCGGCGGGGACGGTGAAGGCGGCGGTGATCGGGGCGGGGGTCGGGAAGGTGTTCATCGTGTTCTCCTTGCGGCGTGTTGTTTCCGACAACGCAAAAGCTACGTTGCGTTCAAGGATCAGGCAACACATTCGTTGCGTCCGAACAGCATCACCGCAGGTGAATCCACGAAAATCATTGCAACAGCTCGAGAAGTAATGCAACGTCGCATCCGTGGTTCGTTGCGTTGATGTCGGGTGAACGCTATTCTGGCGGCATCGGAGGAACACGAAGGAGATCGCGATGCCCGGAGGCAGGCTCACCCAGCAGGACCGCCAGCAGATCGCGCTGGGGCTGGCCGACGGCCTCGCCTACGCCGAGATCGCCCGGCGCCTCGACCGCCCCACCTCCACGATCACCCGCGAGGTGATGCGCAACGGCGGCCCCGCCGGTTACCGCGCCGACCTGGCCCACCGCGCCACCGAACGCCGCGCGCACCGCCGCAGGCAGGCCGCGCCCCGGGACCCGGAGGCGGTCCCGCAGGTCGCCGGGCGCGACCCGGAGGCCGTGCGCGAGTTCGAGGAGACGTTCACCACCGTCTTCATGGCCGCGGGCACGCCGAAGATGATGTCCCGGGTGATGGCCTGCCTCTACACCACCGACTCCGGGAGCCTCACCGCGCCGGAACTGGCCCGGCACCTCCAGGTCAGCCCGGCGTCGGTGTCCAAGGCGATCACGTTCCTGGAGGAGCAGGGCCTCGTCCGCCGGGAGCGCGGCGAGAACCGGCGCGAGCGCTACGTCGTCGACGACGACGTCTGGTACCAGTCGCTGATCGCCAGTGCCCAGGCCCTCGTCCAGGTCACCGAGGCCGCACGGCAGGGCGTCACCGCGCTCGGGCCCGGCACCCCCGCCGCCGCCCGCCTGGAGGCCGCCGCCCGCTTCCTCGACTACGTCAGCGAGAGCCTGGCCCGCGCCGCCGAGCAGGCCCGCGAGGTCCTCTACACCACCACTGCAGCGACCTCGGACGGCACTGCCAGCGCCTAGGCATCTGAGTAGATGAGGCAGGCCGGATGAGCACGGACGTGGCACAGGCCACGCCGTTCGTCCTGGCCGGCGTCACGCTCGTGAGCTGGGTCGCGCGGCTGGGGCCGGTGGTGTCGCCGGCCGCGTGGTTCTTCGCGCGCCCGTCCCGCGGCGCGGCCCGGTCGCCCGCCCTCCGAAAAGCGATCATTGATCGGTTTTGGTGTTAGGGTCGGGCGGGCCCGGCCGGTGGGGGGAAGGGACGGCCGGGCGTCGCTCACTCCGCTCGCCGGGAGGCCCACGATGACCGCCGGTCCTCGCACCGCACCGCTGCCCGTCCGCCCGGCCCGCGCCGGCGACCCGGACGAGGTCCGCCGGATCTACGACATCTGCCTGCGGACGGCGGCCCTCGGCCGGGACGCGACCGGCCTGGTGGCCGACCCTCGGTTGCTCGGTGACGTCTTCGCCGGGCCTTACCTGGCCCACGCGCCCGACCTCGCCTGGGTCCTCGCCCCGGCGGAGTCGCCGCCGGTCGGCTACATCCTCGCCGTCGCCGACACCGTGTCCTTCGAACGCGAACTCGACCGCACCTGGTGGCCGCGCGTGCGCGCGCGGGCGGCGGACCGTCCCGCCGAGCCCGGCAGTCCCGACGCGTGGCTGCGCTCCTACGCCGACGAGCCGCCCCGCACCTCGGCGGAGCTCACCGACCGCTACCCCGCCCACTTCCACGTGGACCTGCTGCCCGAGGCGCAGGGCGGTGGAAACGGGCGGCGCCTGATCGCGACCGTCGTCGAGGCCCTTCGCGACCGCGGAGTGCCCGGCGTCCACCTCGGTGTCAACGCTCGCAACACGAACGCCCTGGGCTTCTACCTCCACATGGGCTTCGACATCCTGGACGACGGTCCGCAGACGAAGTTCCTTGGCATGCGCCTGGCCCCGCGTCCCCGATAGTCCGGCTTCGGGTGGCGCCGGCGGACGCGGCGCAGACGCACGCGATCGCGAACCACTGCGTCCAGGCGAGGTGCTCGCCGAGCAGGACGAGGCCGGCGACGGCGCCGGCGGCGGGTTCGAGGCTGACCATGACGGCGACCGTGCGCTCGGGGAGCCGGCGCAGCGCGGCCTGGTCGAGCGACCACGGCAGGACGGCCGACAGCACGGCGAGGCCGAGCCCCGCGGCGAGGACGCCGGGATGCGCGAGCGTGCCGCCGGCGGACGGCGCGAGAGGCAGCACGATCAGCGCCGCGACGGCCACTCCCCAGGCCAGCGGCGACCCCGGTTCCGCGCCGGCGCGCTTGTTGAGGACGAGGTAGGCCGCCATGGACGCGCCCGACCCGACCGCCAGGGCGATGCCGGACGCGGAGACGGGCGCGCCGCCCGGGCCGTCCATGAGGAAGACCCCGGCTCCGGCGAGGGCCGCCCACAGCAGGTCCACCGGCCGCCGCGCCTTGACCAGCGCGAGCGTGAGCGGGCCGAGGAACTGGAACGCCGACGCGACGCCCACCGGCAGCCGCTGCATCGCCGGGTAGATGAGGTGCATTCCGGCGATCGCCGCGCCCAGGGCGATGGTCAGCCCGAGCGAGCCGCGCGGGAACGGCGGGCGCCGCAGCAGGAGCAGGACGGCCGCCGCGAACCCCAGCCGCAGGACGACCACGCCCGCGGTGCCGGCGATCGCGAACATCCCCTTCCCGCAGGCCTGACCGGCCTGGATCGAGACGACGCTGCCCAGGACGAGCAGCGGGGCGGGGACGGGACGGCGCTCGGTTCCGGAGGTCATGCGGCCAGTTTGCGATCACTCCGATCGTGCGGGTCAATCGGAAGTTTCCGTGCGGAACCATGTTGAATGGCCGAATGATCGACCACCGGTTGCAGACCCTGCGCGTGCTGCGCGAGCGCGGTACCGTCACCGCCGCCGCCGAGGCGCTGCACCTGACGCCGTCGACGGTGTCGCAGCAGCTCAAGCAGCTCGCCCGCGATCTCGGCGTCGACCTTCTGGAGGCGCAGGGGCGCCGGGTGCGGCTCACCCCGGCGGCGCGCACTGTGCTGCGGCACGCCGACGTCCTGTCCGCGCAGTGGGAGCGGGCCCGCGCCGATCTCGCCGAGCACCGGTCGGGGACGTCCGGCCAGGTGCGGTTCTGCAGCGTGTCCAGCGCGCTGGCGGCGCTCGTCGCGCCCGCGGCGGCGCGGCTGCGCACCGAGCACCCCGGGCTGGCCGTCCACATGTCCGAGCAGGAGAGCGAGGACGCCGCGCACCTGCTCCTGTCGCACCGCGCCGACATCGCCGTGGTGATCCCGAGCGAGGAGGTCCCCGGCCCGGACGACGCGCGGTTCACCCGGACGACCCTGCTGGACGAGCCGCAGGACCTGCTGGTGCCGGCCGGGCACCGGCTCGCGGGGCGCGCCGCGGCCCGGCTCGCCGACGCGGCGGGGGAGGCGTGGATCGGGTATCCCGCCCGGCGCGACCAGCACCAGCTGCTGCTCGCCGCCTGCGCCGCCGCCGGGTTCGCCCCGCGCGTCGCGCACGAGGCGAACGAGTGGTTCGCGGTGTCGGCGCTGGTCGCGCACGGGTTCGGCGTCGCGCTGGTGCCCCGGCTCGCGCCGCTGCCGCCGGAGGACGAGGCCGTCCGGGTCGCGCTGCGCGGGGACGTGGTCCCGAAGCGGCGCCTCGTCGCCTGCGTCCGGCGGGGCAGCGAGCGGCAGCCGCCGATCGCGCGGGGCCTTGCGGCGCTCCGGAGCGCCGCCGCCGATCGGTGATCCGAGATGGCGACAAAAGGCCCATGTGCGCGTTTGAGGAACATGGAGGTCATGTCGGCCGTTTGCGTTGATCGTTGACTCTCCGTGTGCCAGTCTTGCCTGTGCTCTTTCCGGCAGCGGGCGGCCGGCCGCGGTCGAAGCGCCCGCGTCGCCGCTGCCGCGATGTCCGGTGCCGAATTCAGGTGGAGAAGGCTGCTGTGACGAAACGCCGGATGACCCGCGGCGCGCAACTGCCGGCGGCGGACGCCGGGGTTCGCCGGTGAGGTGGTGGAGGAGCGCACGGCCGGCCCCGCACCAGCCGCCGGCGCCGCAGCGGCCGCCCGTGCAGGAGCACGTCCACCAGCCCGTCCAGATGCCGGTGCAGCAGCCGGTCCAGGCGCACGGCCGGGCACCGGTTCAGCAGCCGGTGCAACAGCAGCCGGTGCAACAGCAGCCGGTGCACCAGCCGCCGATGCAGCAGCAGCCGCAACAGCAGCCGGTCCAGCACCCGATGGGCGTCCCCGCCCGGCATGCCGAGCAGGCGCCGGCTCCGGGAGTGGCGGGCCCGGGCCGGGTGAGCGACGCGGACGTGTGGCCGGAGCTGTGCGAGCGCTTCTGCCTGCAGTTCCTCGTCCTGGCGGAGAAGATGCGCCCGGCGATGGACCTGCTGGAGCGGCAGGAGGAGGACCCGGACCGGCTCGAAGCCCTCTACGAGATCGACCATGGGGTGACGCGAATGCGGCGGGCCGCGCGCGATCTGCGGGTGCTCGCGGGCCGGGGCGGTGAGGAGGCGTCGGGGGGCGACACGTCCCTGCTCGACGTCGTCCGGATGGCCGAGTCGTCCATCGAGCAGTACCGGCACGTGTCGATCCTGCGCGTGGTGGAGCTCGCGGTCCCGGCGTACGCGGCGGAGGACCTGGCGTCCCTGGTCGCGGCGCTGCTGGACAACGCCACCCGGTACTCGCCGGCGCGGGTGACCGTGAGCGCGCACCTGCTCGACAACGGCGCCGTGATGCTCCGCATCGAGGACGCGGGCATCGGCATGACCCCCGGGCAGCTGGACGGCCTCAACGCGGCGCTGGCCGGGCCGGTGCCGCCGATGACGGAGGAGACGTCCCGGCAGACGGGCTTCCCCGTGGTGCACCGGCTGGCCCGCAGGCACGGCATCGGCGTGCGGCTCGCGGGGCGGACGGGCGGGACGGTCGCCATGGTGACGATCCCGCCGTCGCTGCTCTGCGAGATCCCGGCGGGCGAGCCGCGCGCCGCCGGGGTCGCCGAGGGGGTCCCGGGGATGGCGCACCTGGCCATGGCGCACCGGGCGGAACGTCCGGCCGCGCCCGCCGCGTCCGCCGCCGCCGCGAGGACCCCGGCGGCGCCCGGCCGGGAGCCCCGGACCGAACCCGATCTCGGCGGCCTGCCGCGCCGCGAGCGGACGAGCCTGCGCCCTGTCGCCTCGCCCGTGTCGCCCGTCGCGCCCGTCGCATCAGCCGCGCCCGAGCCGGCGGACGCGCCGCAGGCGGACGATTCCGGGTCCGGGTCGTCCTTCGCGGCCGACCTGGACGCCTTCACGGCGGGAACCCGCCTGCCCACCCGCGACCCCGCCGCGGGGGCCGGCGGGACCGGCGGAACGGACGCGCCGGACGCGGCGGGCGGGACCGATGAGCACGACCGCGAGGAAGGACGGCAGTGAGCATCGCCTCCACGGGGCCGACCGGCCCCCAGGACTTCGGCTGGCTGCTCCGGCAGTTCGCCACGTCCACCCCCGGCGTGACGTTCGCGCTGATCGTGTCGTCGGACGGGCTGGCGCTCGTCGAGTCGGCCCCCATGCCGTCGGAGTTCGTCGACCCGATGGCCGCGCTGACCAGCGGGATGATCAGCCTGGGCAACAACATCGCCAAGCACGTCGGGGCCGGCGGCTGCGACCAGGTCATGCTGAAGTTCGGGTCCGGGCACCTGCTGTTCATGGGCATCGGGCAGCTCGCCGGGCTGGTGGTGCTGGTCGGGGAGGGCGCGAACCTCGGCGCGGTCGCGCACGAGATGACGAAGTTCGTGCACGGGGCGGGGCACGTCCTCACCCCGCAGATGCGCGACGACCTGCGTCGCATGTCCGAGCAGGCGATGCCGTGAGCACCGCCGCCGTGACCGCCGCCGCGGCGGCGACGGGCCTGCCGGGAGGTGGACCATGACGGCCAACCCGTGGGTGCGGCCGTACGTGCTGACCGGCGGCCGGACCCGGGGCCGGCGGCACCTGTTCGTGCACACCGTGGTGTCCGGCGCCGGCTACGACGCGGCGTTCGCCGAGCGGCTGCTGCCCGAGGCCAGGAAGCTGTACGAGCGGGCGCACGCCGCGAGCGAGTCGGTCGCCGAACTGTCCGCCCACTGCGGGGTGTCGCTCGGGGTCACCCGCGTCCTGCTCGCCGACCTGGCCGCCGGCGACCGGATCGTGATCGCCGCGGAGGGCGCCTCGCCGTACGACCCGCACGTCCTGGAGAGAGTGATCGATGGTCTACGCGAGCTCGCCTGACCCGGGGCCGGGGCCGGGGCGCGAACCCTGGCGCGGTGCGGCGCCCGGCGGCCGACCGGCCGCGCCCCGCACCTCGGTCAAGATCGTCGTCGCGGGCGGGTTCGGCGTCGGCAAGACGACGCTGGTGGAGGCCATCTCGGAGATCCCGGCGGTGAACACCGAGGCGTGGATGACGCAGGCGGCCAAGACGGTCGACCCGCTCGCGGACGCCGGCGCCAAGACGACCACGACCGTCGCGATGGACTTCGGCCGCGTCACCCTGGCCTCGGACCTGGTGCTGTACCTGTTCGGCACGCCGGGCCAGCCGCGGTTCTGGCCGATGTGGGACGACCTGTGCCGGGGCGCGAGCGGCGCGCTGGTCCTGGTGGACACGCGCCGGCTGGACGTGTCGTTCGCCGCCGTCAACTACTTCGAGAACGACTCCGACGTGCCGTTCATCGTGGCGGTGAACCTGTTCGACGGGCAGCAGACCCATCGGCTGGAGCAGGTCGCGGAGGCGCTGCGGCTGGACGCGGACGTCCCAATCGTCGCGTGCGACGCCCGCGACCGGCGCTCGGTCGTGCGGACGCTGACGACGACGCTCGGCCACACGCTCGACACGACCTCGGGCCGCGGGACCTTGGCGGCCCGGTGAACCCGGCCCCCTGACGGGGCCGTCGACCGCCCCGCACAAGGAGGAAGCTTTGCGAAGGATCCTGATCGTCGGAGCGGGGCAGGCGGGCCTGCAGCTGGCCCTCAGCCTCCAGTCGGCGGGCTACGAGGTCACGGTCATGTCGGCGCGGACGCCGGACGAGATCCGGAACGGCCGGATCATGTCGACGCAGTGCATCTTCTGGCCGCAGCTGCAGATCGAGCGCGACCGCGGGCTGAACCTGTGGGAGGACCGGGCTCCGGAGATCGTGGCGCAGCGGGTCACGGTGGCGGCGCCGCCCGGCACCCGCGCGTTCCAGACGCTGGGCCGCTGGGACCGCTACGCGCAGTCCGTCGACCAGCGGGTGAAGATGTCCGGCTGGCTGGAGCTGTTCGAGGAGCGCGGCGGCAACGTCGTCTACCACAGTGTGATGACGTCCGACCTGGAAGGGCTCAGCGCGCTGTACGACCTGACGCTCATCGCGGCGGGCAAGGGCGAGCTGGTGGAGCTGTTCGACCGCGACGCGGACCGTTCGCCCTACGACCGTCCGCAGCGGAAGCTGTCGTGCATCTACGTGCACGGGATGACGCCGTGGCCCGACCACCCCGAGCCGCATGTGCGGATCACCGCGACGCCAGGCGTGGGGGAGCTGTTCTTCATGCCGGGCTACACCAACACCGGGGCCTGCGACATCCTGCTCTGGGAGGCGGTGCCGGGCGGTCCGTTCGACGTCTGGGACGACCGTCCGGACCCGGCGGGGCACCTCGCGCGCACGCTGGACATGATGCGGCAGTACGCGCCGTGGGAGTACGAGCGCACCGTCGACGCGCAGCCGACCGACGCGCGCTGCACGCTGTACGGGGGTTACGCGCCGGTCGTCCGGCATCCCGTGGGGCGGTTGTCGGCCACTTCGCTGGTCCTCGGCATGGGCGACGTGGTGGTCGCCAACGACCCGGTGACGGGGCAGGGCTCCAACAACGCCACGCGCTGCGCCGAGATCTACTTCCAGGAGATCCTGCGGCACGGCGAGCGGCCGTTCGACGCCGAGTGGATGCAGCGGACGTTCGACGCGTACTGGGAGTACGCGAAGCACCCGACCGCCTACACCAACATGATGCTGGGGCCGCTGCCCGAGCACGTCCAGAAGGTGCTGGCGATCGCGGCGCAGAACGAGGAAGTCGCGTACCGGTTCGCCTACGGCTACGCCAATCCGGGCGATTTCTCGAACTGGCTGCTCGACCCGGCCAAGACCGAGGAGTACCTGGCGACCGTCGCCGGCTGACGTCGCGTTCTAGCGTGATCCGGGCCGTCCGTCCTGCGGGGCGGGCGGCCTTCCGCGTGCCGCTGTGCGCTGGAACACCGTCCCGGGTGTTGCATGGTCATGCAATGGGGTGCATACTTCTACTCATGTCCAAGGTGCTCACCTCTCTGCCTGTCGGCCAGCGCGTCGGGATCGCCTTCTCCGGCGGCCTCGACACCTCGGTAGCGGTCGCGTGGATGCGCGAGAAGGGCGCGGTGCCCTGCACCTACACCGCCGACATCGGCCAGTACGACGAGCCCGACATCGGCTCGGTGCCGGGCCGCGCCACCGCCTACGGCGCGGAGGTCGCCCGGCTGGTCGACTGCCGGGAGGCCCTGGTGGAGGAGGGGATCGCGGCGCTGGCGTGCGGAGCGTTCCACATCCGCTCCGCCGGCCGCGCCTACTTCAACACCACCCCGCTCGGCCGCGCCGTCACCGGCACCCTGCTGGTCCGCGCGATGCTCGAGGACGACGTCCAGATCTGGGGCGACGGCTCCACCTACAAGGGCAACGACATCGAGCGGTTCTACCGCTACGGCCTGCTCGCCAACCCGTCCCTGCGGATCTACAAGCCGTGGCTGGACGCCGACTTCGTGGGCGAGCTCGGCGGCCGGACGGAGATGTCGCAGTGGCTGCAGGAGCGCGGGCTGCCCTACCGCGACAGCACCGAGAAGGCCTACTCCACCGACGCCAACATCTGGGGCGCCACCCACGAGGCCAAGGCCCTGGAGCACCTCGACGCCGGCATCGAGATCGTCGACCCGATCATGGGCGTCCGGTTCTGGGACCCCGAGGTGGAGATCCTCGCCGAGGACGTCACCATCGGCTTCGCGCAGGGCCGCCCGGTGACGATCAACGGCAAGGAGTTCGCCTCCGCCGTCGACCTGGTGCTGGAGGCCAACGCCATCGGCGGCCGGCACGGCATGGGCATGTCCGACCAGATCGAGAACCGGGTCATCGAGGCCAAGAGCCGCGGCATCTACGAGGCGCCCGGCATGGCGCTGCTGCACGCCGCCTACGAGCGGCTCGTCAACGCCATCCACAACGAGGACACCCTCGCCACCTACCAGAGCGAGGGCCGCCGCCTCGGCCGGCTGATGTACGAGGGCCGCTGGCTCGACCCGCAGGCGCTGATGCTCCGCGAGTCGCTCCAGCGCTGGGTCGGCACCGCCGTCACCGGCGAGGTGACGCTGCGGCTGCGGCGCGGCGAGGACTACTCGATCCTCGACACGTCCGGCGCCTCGTTCAGCTACCACCCGGACAAGCTGTCCATGGAGCGCACCGAGGACTCCGCGTTCGGGCCCGTCGACCGCATCGGCCAGCTCACCATGCGGAACCTCGACATCGCCGACTCCCGCGCCCGGCTGGAGCAGTACGCGGGGCTCGGCATGGTCGGGGACGCCGCGCACCCGGCGCTGATCGGCGCCGCGCAGGCCGCCTCGACCGGCCTGATCGGCGCGATGCCCGCCGGCGGCGCGCAGGCGATCGCGTCCCGCGGCGAGACGTCCGGCGCCGACGAACTCCTCGACGCCGCGGCGATGGAGTTCGGCACCGACTGACGCAGATGCACGAAGCCCGTCCGGTTCACGCCGGACGGGCTTCGCGTGCGCGTGTCAGGACCTCGCCTTGGCGGTCTTGCGGTTGTTGGCCTTCTCGATGGCCTTGACGAGTTCCTTCTTGCTCATGGTGGAGCGGCCCGAGACGTCCAGCCGCTTGGCGACGTCGTAGAGGTGCTTCTTGGACGCGTTGGCGTCCACACCGCCCGCGGTCTTCCGCGAGGTGCCGACGCCGCCCTCGGCCTGCTTGTCCGACGGTCCCTTGGCGCGCTTCGCCTTCGGCTCCCAGTGGTCCCCGACCTTCTCGTGGGTGTGCTTGAGCGCGGAGTAGGCGACGCGGTGCGCCCGCTGTCCCTCCCCGTACTCCTTCGCGGCCGAGTCGTGGGCCTTGGCGAAGGTGCGCTGCGCCTTGGCGTCCGAGCGCTTGATGGTGTCGGGCAGCTCCTCCTTCTTGGCCTTGCCCTTGCTGGTGGTCTTCGGCATGGTGCTGCTCCTCCGTACGCGTTTCGCGTCCTTGCGCACGGCGTACCCACCCAGAGCGAACATCCACATGTGAGGACGGTCTCCGGCGACGCCGTCGGCCGAGGCCGGGACCCCTCCCGTGACCGCGCGGTTAGCGTGGCCTCCGTAACACGCGGAAAGGACAGGGGACATGACGCTGACGGCGCAGAACCCGGCGAGCAGGGTGCAGATCCTCCCCAGGGAGACCGGGAGCCTCGCCGCGGGGATCCCGCCGGCGCAGCCCGGCACGCTGTTCGTCATGGGCCCGGAGGGCGGGATGCGCGTCGCGCCCGACGCCGGGTTCGAGGTGGTGTTCGGCCGCTGCGAGCCGGACGTCCACGTCTGCGTCGGCGGCTCCGACACGCACGTGAGCCGCCGGCACGGCCGCATCGTCCGCGAGCAGTCGCGATGGGTGCTGTACAACTCCGGGCGGCTCGCGATCCGGATGAGCGGGGCGCCGCTGCTGCTCGGCGGGCACCGCACCGAGCTGCCGGTGTCGTACACGGCGCTGTTCATCGTCGCGCCGCGCCAGGAGCATTTGATGGAGGTGCGGATCGCGGCCGGACCGGGCGAGGGGCAGGGACGGTACGAGGATCCGACGCACGACCCCGACCTGTTCGAGCTGGACGAGGTGGAGCGGCTGGTGCTGGCCTGCCTCGGGCAGCGCTACCTGCGGCGGGAGCCCTGGCCGCAGCCGCTGACCTGGGAGCAGGCGGCCGACGAGCTGCGCCGGCTGCGCCCGCGCGAACGCTGGAACGCCAAGCGCGCCGCGCGCGTCGTGGAGAAGGTCCGCAAGCAGCTCAGCCCGGCGGTCGACGGGATCCTGGAGCGGGACGTGCCGCCGCCGCTCGGCAACACGATCAACCACAACCTGATCACCGCGCTGCTGCTCGGCACCGCCCTGACCGTCGACGACCTGGAGCTCCTGGACGGCCCGTCCCGGTGAACCGGGCCGCCGGACGGGTCAGGCGTCGTGCGGCAGGGCGGCGGCGGCCGTGCCGGCGAGGTCCGTCCCCAGCGAGCAGAGCCGCCGCATCGTCAGCTGCCCCTGGACCACCAGGTGCACCACCTCGGCGATGTCGTCGCCGTGCGGGCCGGGATAGGTCCGGTGGACGATCAGTACGAGGCACGACCGCTCCTCGCCGCCGTCGCCGTCCGGCTGGACGAAGGCGGGGCGGCCGTCCAGCCGGGTGGGGCGGCCGTCCCGGGCGTCGAGCGGGCCGCCCTGGTCGAACCGCAGCTTGACCTGGACGTCCCGGGTGGTGCTGTGCCATTCGCACCGCCACCGGCCGAACCCGACGTCGGGGTCTTCGGCGTCGATGCCCGGCACGGCGTCGAGGGCGCGGGCGTCCAGCATCAGGCAGGCGTCGCGCTGCGCCAGCGAGTTCGCGGGCAGCGGCGGCGAGCGGCGGGCGATCGGGCCGCGGTGCAGGACGGCGGCGGCGCTCGCGGCGGCGGTGTCGGCGACGGCGCACAGCGGCGCGGTCCCGCCGTCCTGCCCGGCGGTGATGTAGACGCTGGTGCCCTGGTCGGGGGCGGGCAGCAGCAGCGTGCGGGCGCAGGAGTCGTGCTCGGCGGGCTCCTGGACGACGCCGATGCCCTGCACGTACGTCACCGGCCCGGTCGCCTCGGGGGCCGATGCCGTGTCGAGCTCCACCTTCACGTCGATGTAGTCCTCGTGGCTCCCGCGCGACACCAGCACGTCGCACCGGTTGAAGTTGCCGTAGTGCGCGTCGAGCCGGGGCTCGCCGAACCGGCCGAGCGCGGCGGGCGCGGTCAGCGCGCAGGGGTCGGCGCTCCGCTGGTCGCCGATGCGGGCGGCGGGGGTCGTGGACGAGACGGCCGGCCGCTCCTTGCCCGGCGACGGCGTCAGCACGAGCGCGAGCACCACGGCGGCGGCCACGACGAGGGCGCCGAGCGCGCTGAGCCCGCGGTGGGCGCTGACGAAGCCCAGCGTTCCCCGGATCAGGGAGGCGCGCGCCTCGTCCGGCGCCGTGTCGGGGGCGCCGAGCGTCGGGGCCGCGTAGTCCGGCAGCTCCACGCGCGCCGTGCCGGCCGCCTCGTCGAGCCGCCGCCGCACTTGCTCAGGCGGCGGCCGGGCCGCCGGATCGTCCCGGAGCATCGAGGTCAGCAGGTCGTGGAGTGGGGCGGCCTCGGCGGCGAGGCCGGCGCCCCGCTGCGGCGGTGCCCCGCTGATCAGCGCGTGCAGGGTGGCGCCGAGGGAGTACACGTCCGACGCGGGCTCGGGCCGGCCCAGCGGAACCTCGGGCGCGGCGTAGGCGGGGGTGTGGGCGACGCCACCCGGGCGCATCGCCGCCCCCTCGGTGCGGAACGCGGCGCCGAAGTCGGCCAGCTTCGCGGTCCTGTCCTCGGCGACGACGATGTTGCCCGGCTTGACGTCGCAGTGCACGATCCCGGCGGCGTGCAGGGCCTCCAGCGCGCCGGCGATCTGCGCGCCGATGCGGGCCGCGACCGCCGGCTCGACCGGCCGCCATTTCGCCAGGCTGCCGCCCGGCACGTACTCCATCACCAGCCAGGGCGTCACACGGCCGCGCTTGCGCACCGGGACCACGTCGTACAGCGTGACCACGTTCGGATGGTTGAACGCCGCGAGCGCCCGCGCCTCGGCCCGGACCCGGCCGAACGCGGCCGTGCGCCCGTCCGTCAGCGCCCGCTTCAGCACCACCTGCCGGTGGAGTTCGGTGTCCTCGGCGAGCCAGACCTCGCTCGTCCCGCCGCGCGCGGGTCCATGGACGAGCCGGTACCGTCCGGCGATCCTCGCTCCCCACCGCACCGTGCTTCCTCCCGCCAGACCGAAAGCCGCGGAAAGAACAACCTATTGCGTGACCCATCGGTCACACACCGTTTCTCCGGATGCCGATCGGGATTCGCAGGCACTACCGCAGTTGGTCGCGGCGGCGGGTCAGGTAGGCGGTCTCGGCGGTGTTGCCCGCCAGTTCGATGGCTTTGTCGTAGGCGGCGCGTGCCTGCCGGCTGTGGCCGAGGCGGCGTAGGAGGTCGGCGCGGGTGGCGTGGTAGGCGTGGTAGTCGGCGAGGGTGTCCTGGAGCTGGTCGATGGCCGTGAGTGCGGCGTCGGGGCCGTGGAGTTCGGCGATGGCGATGGCGCGGTTGAGGGTGATGATGGGTGAGGGGTCCAGGTGGAGGAGTTGGTCGTAGAGGGCGACGATCTGTGACCAGTCGGTGTCGGCTGCGTCGCGGGCGGAGGTGTGCACGGCGTTGATCGCGGCGAGGATCTGGTAGCGGCCGGGGGCCGTGCCGGTGGCGGCTGCGGCGAGACGTTCGCGCACCAGCCGGTGCCCTTCGGTGATCAGGGCGGTGTCCCAGGTTGCGCGGTCTTGTTCGGCGAGGGTGACCAGTTCGCCGTCGGGTGAGATGCGGGCGGTGCGGCGGGCTTCGGTGAGCAGCATCAGCGCCAGCAGTCCGGCTACTTCGCCGTCGTGGGGGAGGAGGGCGCGGATGAGGCGGGTGAGGCGGATCGCCTCGGCGGTCAGGTCGTGGCGTAGCGGGTCGGTGTCGGGGCCGGTGGCCAGGTAGCCCTCGTTGAACACCAGGTACAGCACGGCGAGGACGCCGGTGACGCGTGCGGGGAGGTCTTCTGCGGAGGGCATCCGGTAAGGGATGCGGGCTGCTTTGATTTTGGCTTTGGCGCGGGTGATCCGCTGTTCCATGGCGGTTTCGCGGACCAGGAAGGCGCGGGCGATCTCGGGGACGGTCAGGCCGCCGAGCATGCGCAGGGTCAGTGCCAGGCGGGCTTGCATGGCCAGGGCGGGGTGGCAGCAGGTGAAGATCAGCCGGAGCCGGTCGTCGTCGATGGCGCCGGCAGGCTCGGGCGGGGCGTCGTCGTGCACCATCTGAGCCTCCCTGTGCTTGTCGTCGCGTTTGCTCTCCCGCCGGATCCGGTCGATGGCCTTGCGGTTGGCGGTGGTGGTCAGCCAGGCACCGGGGTTGGGCGGCACGCCGTCGGCCGGCCACCGCTCGACGGCGGTCGCGAACGCCTCGGCCGCCGCCTCCTCGGCGATGCCGAGGTCACCGAAACGCCTGGTCAGGGAGGCGACCACCCGCGCCCACTCCGCGCGGTGGACGCGGGTCACCGCCTCTTCGGCGTCGCTCACAGGAACGGCCGCACCTCGATCTTCCGATCGCAGACCTTCGACGCCTCGGCGGCGAGCTTGAGCGCCACGTCCAGGTCGGGGGCCTCCCACACCCAGACGCCGGCGAGGTACTCCTTCGACTCCACGAAGGGGCCGTCGCTGAACACCGCCTGCTCGCCCCGGTTGTCGATGACCGTGGCCGTCTCGGTGTCCGCGAGCCCGCCCGCGAAGACCCAGTGGCCCTCGGCGATCAGCCGTTCGTTGAACGCGCTGATGGCGGGCTGCCTGTCCGTGCTGCCGGGATCGGCCTTGTCGTCGATCACGGATACCAGGTAACGCATCTGACGATCATCCCCTGTGCTGGAGAGCCTGCGTGCGGAAACAACGTGGTTCGGTGGTACCACTGACGGCCCGCCGCGCGTTCCCGCTTTGGGGGGAGATGCCCGACAATGGCGGTGATCGCCGTTGATTCGGCTGGAAAGAGGTTCGCGATGGACGGCTCCGGGACGGCGCGGCCGCCGGCCGCGGTGGACACGACCACGCCGAGCGTGGCCCGCATGTACGACTACTTCCTCGGCGGCAAGGACAACTACGAGTGCGACCGCGTCGCCGCCGATCAGGTCAGGCAGGCGCTGCCGACGGTCGAGGGCGTCGCGCGGGCGAACCGGGCCTTCCTGCAGCGGGCGGTCCGGTTCGTCGCCGGAACCGGCATCGACCAGTTCCTCGACCTCGGCACCGGGCTGCCGACGCAGGGCAACGTGCACGAGGTCGCCCGCGCGGTGCGGCCCGGCGCGCGGGTCGCCTACGTCGACAACGACCCGATGGTGGCCGCGCACGCGCGGGCGCTGCTCGCCGCCGACGACCGGACCGCCGTCGTCCAGGCCGACCTGCGCGAACCCGGCACGGTGCTGGACGATCCGCAGGTGCGGGAGCTGATCGACTTCGGCCGGCCGGTGTGCGTGCTGTTCGTCGCCGTCCTGCACTTCTTCCCCGACGAGGGGAATCCGGCGGGGATCGTCCGGCGTTTCACCGATGCGCTGCCGGCCGGCAGCCACGTGATCCTGTCGCACGCGGCGGTGGAGGAGCGGCGCAACGTGAACGTCGGGGAGACCTACCGTTCGCAGTCGGCGAACGCCGCCCTGATCGCCCGGACGCGCGGCGAGGTGGCGGGGCTGCTGGACGGCCTGACGATCCTGGAGCCCGGCGTGGTGCCGCTGCACGAATGGCGGCCCGACGGCGGCGAGTACGTCACCGGCGCCGGCTGGACCGCCGTGGCCCGCAAGGAGGCCTGACCGGCGCGTCCGGGGTGGCCGGTGGTGCTTTTCCCAGGCTCGCCTCGTAGCGTGAACTGGACACCGGAACCCACTGGCAGGAGACACATGAGCCGTCGACCCGCCGCCGCGCCCCTGCCGGGTGCGGGCGAGGCAGCGCAGGAACCGGAGCCGAGCGGGGGGCCCGCCTTCACCCGCGGGGCTCTCGTGAAGCTGCTGGTCCTCGGTGCGGCGCTGCTCGGCGTCGGGGTGCTGGTGGCGGTGGCCGGCGGCGCGGTGTGGGGCGACGTCAGCGCGTGGGTCGACTCGCTCGGCTGGTGGGGCCCGATCGTCTTCGCCGTCTGCTACGCGCTGGCGGTGACGGCGCTGGTGCCGGGTTCGGTGCTGAACGCCTCCGCCGGGGCGCTGTTCGGCGTCGCGGTGGGCGTGGGCTCGGTGCTGGTCGGGGCCACCGCGGGCGCCGCGCTCGCGTTCGTGATGGCCAGGGCGCTGGGACGTCCCGCGGTGGCCCGGTACGCCGGGTCCGGGCGGCTGGCGCGGCTGGACGCCTACCTGTCGCGCCGCGCGTTCGAGTCGATCCTGGTGCTGCGGATGGTCGGGCTGTTCCCGTTCGGCGTGGTGAACTACGGCGCCGGCGTGGCGGGCGTCCGGTTCGGGCCCTACATCGCGGGCACCTTCGTCGGGATCGTCCCCGGCACCCTCGTCTACACCGGGCTCGGCAAGGCGCTGCGCGAGCCCGGTTCCCCCATGGTGTGGATAGCGCCGGTCGGGCTGGTCCTGCTCAGCGGGTTCAGCTGGTGGCTGTCGCGGTACGTCCGGTCTCGGGCCGAGCGCGCCGAGGCGGCCGGCGTGCGCGCCCTGGCCGAGGCCGACGACTAGCGCTTGACCTTCACACCAGTGTGAGGGTCTAGCGTCGTGGCCGACGAAGGGGGAGGACATGCCGGGAGCAGTGGTCATCGGGGCGGGGCCGGGGATCGGCCGGGCCGTCGCGCGGCGGTTCGCCCGCGAGGGGATGCCGATCGCCCTCATCGGACGGAACGCCGGGAAGCTCGCCGAGATCGAGGACGCCGCGGCGCCCGTCGTCCGGCTGGCCGCCGACGCCGCCGACGAGACGGCGCTGCGCGGCGCCCTCGACGCGGCGGCGGCCGAGTTCGGCGTCCCGGACGCCGTGGTCTACAACGCGGCGCTCGTCCGGCCGGACCGGGTCGGCGAGCTGTCCGCCCGCGAGCAGCTGGACGCCTGGGCGGTCAACGTCGGCGGGGCGCTGACGGCCGCCGCCCGCGTCGCGCCGGACATGGCGCGGCGCGGGAGCGGCACGTTCATCGTCACCGGCGGCATGCCGGAGCCGAAGCCGGAGTACGCCAGCCTCTCGCTCGGCAAGGCCGGGGTGCGGACGCTGGTGACCCTGCTCGACCAGGAGTACGGGCCGTCCGGCGTCCACGCGGCGAGCGTGACCGTGGACGGTCCCGTCGCCGCGGGGACCTTCTTCGACCCCGACCGCATCGCCGAGCACTACTGGCGCCTGCACGTCCAGCCGCGCGGCGAGTGGCAGCGGGAGATCGTCCACACCCCGGGCTAGGTCACCAGGGGAGGCGGCCCTCGGCGTCGAAGTAGCCGCCGGTCGGCCCGTCCGGCGCCACCCGGGCCATCCGGACGATGATCTCGGCGCCCTCCTCGACGGTCTGCGTGCCGGTGCGCCCGTTCAGGTCCGTCTTGGTGAACCCGGGCTCGACCGCGTTGATCCGCATCTCCGGGAACGCCTTCGCGAACTGCACCGTGATCATGTTGACGGCGGCCTTGGACGCCGGGTAGGCGACGCCCGGGTAGGCGTACGCGGGCGAGGCCGGGTCGGTGACCCGTGCCAGCGAGGCGAGCCCGCTGGACACGTTCACGATGACCGGGCCCTCCGACTTGCGCAGCAGCGGCAGGAACGCGTGCGTGACGCGCACCACGCCGAACACGTTGGTCTCGAAGGACGTCCGCATCAGGTCGGCCGTGACCTCGGCGGCGCCGGGCACGCCGTTGTCGGGCAGCCGGGCCTCGATCCCGGCGTTGTTGACCAGCACGTCGAGCCCGCCGTCGGCCTCGATGGCCTTCGCGGCGGCCTCGACGGACGCGTCGTCGGTCACGTCGAGGACGACGAGCCGCGCGCCCAGCTCGTCGGCGGCGCGGCGGCCCCGCTCGGCGTCCCGGCTGCCGATGTAGACGGTGTGGCCCGCCGCGATGAGCCGCCGCGCGGTCTCGTGGCCCAGGCCCTTGTTCGCTCCGGTGATCAGTGTTGTCGTCATGTGTCCAGGTTGCGGCGCGGCGGCGCGGTCAGCCAGTCGTCCCCTCTTCCTGGGAACGGCGGTACCAGGCAGGCGCGCGGTGCGGGCGGGCAGACTGGTGGCATGGCACCCGGGAAGTTCGGCAGGACGCTGCACCGCTGGCGCGACCGCGTCGCGCCCGAGGCGGCCGGCCTGCCCGCCGGCGGGCACCGCCGCACGGCCGGGCTGCGCCGGGAGGAGCTGGCGCAGCTGGCCGGGATCTCCGTCGACTACGTGACGCGCCTGGAGCAGGGCCGCGCGTCCAACCCGTCGCCGCAGGTCGTCGAGGCGCTGGCGCGGGCCCTGCGGCTGTCACCGGCCGAGCGCGAGCACATGTTCCACCTGGCCGGGCTGGTGCCGCCGGGGCCGGACGCGGTGCCCGCGTACATCACCCCGAGCGTCCAGCGGCTGCTGGACCGGCTGGCCGGCACGCCCGTCGCGGTCTACGACGCGGCCTGGACGCTGCTGCTGGCCAACCCCATGTACACGGCGCTGATGGGCGAGACGTCCGGGTGGCGGGGGTTCGAGCGCAACGGCGTGTGGCGCAACTTCCTCGGACCGGAGAACCGCGTCCGGTACACGCCGGAGGAGCTGCGCGAGCAGCAGGCCGCGCTGGTCGGCGACCTGCGCGCGTCCGCCGGCCGCTACCACGCCGACCGGGGGCTGCAACGGCTGATCGCGGAGCTGCACGCGACGAGCGAGCGGTTCGCCGAGCTGTGGGACTCCGGCACCGTCGGCCGGCACGACGCGTCCCGCAAGACCATCGACCATCCCCGGGTGGGGACGCTCACGCTGGACTGCGACGTGCTGAACGTGACCGGCAGCGACCTGCGGATCATGATCTACACGGCGGAGCCGGGCACCCCGGACGCCGAGCGCCTCGCGCTCCTCAGCGTCCTCGGCACCCAGTCCCTGGTCGGCTGACCGCCCTCGGACGGCGGTGAGCGGGCCTCGGAGGAGCTTGGAGGGCTATCCGGCGGCCTGGTCCGGGTCGGCCCTGGCGATGCCGCCGGACTGCCGTTCCAGGCTGGTCATGGCGGTCGTCGCGGACCCGGCGGCAGGACTCTTCGCGGAGCCGTTCGCCGAACCGTTCGCGGAGCCGTTCGCCGAGCCGTTGGCCGAGCCCGAGCCGTTCGCGGAGCTCTTCGCCGAGCTCCCCGCATGCTCCGGCTCGGCGGGGGCCTCGCCGTCCGCCGCGTCCGGGCTCCCGTCCACCTCGGCACCGGCGTCGGGCGCGGAGGCGGGCCGATTCCGCCGGATCAGCTGGCCGCCCGCGTAGACCGTCCCGTTGCCGGCCCAGACGAGGCCGGTCCCCAGGAGGGTGCCCATGGCCACCACGACCCCGGCCACGACGTCCAGCACGTAGTGGTTGGCGGTCACCACGACGACGATCGCGGTGGCGATCGGGTGCAGCACCGCGAGCCAGCGCGCGCGGTACCGCCACAGCAGCGCCATGATCACGGCCGCCACCCAGACGGCCCATCCCATGTGCAGGGACGGCATGGCGGCGAACTGGTCGGCCTTCACCCCGCCGGGGCTGTGGACGGTGCCGAAGCCGGCCATGGCCACCGAGTCGACGAAGCCCTCGTCCGGCAGCAGCCGCGGCGGCATCACCGGCAGGAGGAAGAACACCACCAGCCCGACGAGGTTCATCAGGACCAGGGAGTTGCGCGCGGGCCGGTAGACGCCGGGGCCCGCGAGGTAGCACAGCAGCAGGACGCCCATGGTGAAGCCCGTGTGCATGTGCTGGTAGATCCAGACGGCGACCTCTGACAGATCGTGATGTCTGGTCAACCATCGGTTAACGTGAAGTTCGACGTCCAGGCCGAGGTGGTCCTCTATGCTCAGCACGTCCCGGCCATGGGCGAGCGCCGGCCCGTACCGGGTGTCGGCCAGCGACCGGACGTAGCCGTAGACCTCGAGCAGCACGAAGACGATCGCCAGCTCGCCGATCAGCCACGGCCGTTTGCGGCGCGGCCGGCGGACGCCGGTGTCACGGCCGGTGCGACGCCCCTCGGGGCGCAGGAGTAGCGCGCGGACGGCTCAGCCCTCTTTCCCACGGACGGCCCGGCGGGACCCTGCGCGAGCCGCTCAACGGCCGACCGTACATGCCTTCCGCCCCTCGTGGCACACCGGGGTCCGATCATCGCCCGCGGTCCGCCCGCGTTACGGCCTTCCCCCGGCCGGTCACCGGACGGGCGAGACACGGTCACGAAGTGCTGAAAGCCAGGTCAAATAGGGTGCACAGGGCGCTTCCCGTCGATCCGGGCCACCGCCCGCCGGTCAAAACCGTATAACGATCGGTTTTCTCGTCCGTAAGCATTGACGTACAGAAACCGATCAGATTACGGTTTTCGTTCAGCGGCGGGCGCCGCCGCGACCCCGCGCGGCGCCGTCCCGCGGACAGTCCCGCCGGTGACGCCGGTCCCGGCCCTCCAGACGGAGAGATCATGAAGAGGTACTCCCCCCGGATCGCGGCCGCGGCGGCCTGCGCCGCGGCCGCGCTGGCGCTGACGGGCTGCGGAGGCGGCGGCTCGGCGAGCGGCGGCGCGTCCGAACTGGACATCGCCACGCTGACCAGCGCGCAGAGTCTGGACCCGGCCGACGCGATCGGCAGCGCGCTGCCCTACTTCCAGGCCGTCTACGACACGCTGATCAAGCGGGACGCCGACGGCTCGTACAAGCCGATGCTCGCCACCCGGTGGTCCTACGACGCGGCCAGGACCAACCTCTCGATGACCCTGCGCAGCGGCGTGAAGTTCAGCGACGGGACGGCCTTCGACGCGGCGGCGGTCAAGGCCAACATCGACCACTTCAAGAACGGCGGCGGGGGCGGCGCCAAGTACGCGAAGACGATCAAGGACGTCAAGGTCGTCGACCCGGCGCACGTGGTGCTGGAGCTGTCCCGGCCCGACCCCGGGCTGCTGTTCTACCTCAGCGACGCGGCGGGCCTCATGGCGAGCCCCGCCAAGCTCAAGGACGGCAGCCTGAAGACGGCCCCGGTCGGCACCGGCCCCTACGTGCTGGACAAGTCCAAGACCGCGGTCGGGACCAAGTACGTCTTCGACGGCAAGAAGGACTACTGGGGCGAGAAGGCGAAGTTCGACACGCTGACGATCAGCGTGTTCGACAACGAGACGGCCGTCGTCAACGGGCTGAAGACCGGGCAGATCGACAGCGCGGTGCTCCAGGACGCCGGCCAGCAGCAGGCCGTCTCCTCCGACGGCAGGCTGACCAGGACGCCGTTCACCTTCGACTTCCAGGGGCTGCTGCTGTTCGACCGGGGCGGCGCCCGCACCCCGGCGCTCAAGAAGCCCGAGGTGCGGCAGGCGATCAACTACGCGCTGGACCGCAAGACGATGCTCGACAAGATCCGGCAGGGCGGCGGCGAGATCACCGACCAGGTGTTCGGCCCGGAGACCAAGGCCTACGACAAGGCCCTCGACACCGCCTACCCGCACGACCCGGCCAAGGCCAAGCAGTTGCTCGCCGACGCCGGATACGGGGGCGGGTTCACGCTGAAGCTGCCGCGCGTGCCGTCGATGAGCGACGCCCTGACCTCCTCGATCCAGACCGACCTCGGCGCCGTCGGGATCAAGGTCTCCTGGGACCAGCTGGACGCCGCCGGCGCCGTGCAGAAGGTCTACCGCGACCGCGCCTACTCGGCCATGGTCATGAGCATCGGGCAGTCGTCCGTCGACTGGCTGACCGTCCAGGACCTGGTGACGCCCGGCGCGTTCAACATGTTCGGCACGACCGACCCGACGGTCCAGAAGCTGCTGGGGCAGGCGCAGGCGGGCGACGACACCACCGCCGGAACGGCGCTGCGCGAGCTCAACAAGCACCTGGTCGACGAGGCCTGGTTCGCGCCCTTCTACCGGATGCGGTACCTGCTGGTGTCGGGGAGCGGCGTCAAGGCGGTGACGCAGTCCGGGATGGCCGTGCCGTCGATCTACGACTACTCGCCGGCCTCGTGACGGGCGCGGCGTCCGTCCACCGGCGCTGACATGGCGAAACGGGGGCCGTACGAGAAGGGCCAGGCCAAGCGCAAGGAGATCCTCATGGCCGCGCTGGAGGTGTTCGCGGCGGAGGGCTACCGGGGGACCTCCCTGCGCAAGGTCGCGGACCGGTGCGGCCTCAGCCTGCCCGGCCTGATGCACTACTTCGAGTCCAAGGAGGACCTCCTCACGCAGGTGCTGCGGATGCGGGACGAGACGGCCCGGCTGCGGCACCCGGACCACACCCCGGAGACCTACCGGCGGATCGTCCGGGAGGGGACGGCCACCCCCGGGCTCGTGGAGCTGTTCGTGTCCATGGCGGCGGCGGCCGGCGACCCCCGGCATCCGGCCCACGTCCACTTCGCGGAGCGCTACCCGGCGATCCGCGAGCAGGTCGCCGCGTTCCTGCGGCGCTGCATGGACGAGGGATGGATGCGCTCGGACGTCCCGCCCGACCGGCTCGCGGCGCTGTTCGTCGCGGTCGCCGACGGCATCCAGATGCAGTGGCTGGTGGATCGCTCCATGGACATGGAGCAGCCGATCGGGGACGTGATGCGGCTGCTCAAGGCCGCCGGGCCCCCAGCGGAAGGAGGAGGCCGATGCTGAGGTTCGTGGCGCGGAGGCTCGTGTCGGGAGCGGTGCTCCTGCTCGTGATCTCCCTGCTGTCCTACCTGCTGCTGTCGATCCCCGACAACGACGTCGGGCGCCAGCTGCTCGGGCAGGGCGCCGAGCAGTCGGCGGTCGAGGCCAAGAACGCCTCGCTCGGGCTCGACCGGCCCGTGCCGGCGCAGTACGCCGACTGGCTGTCGCACGCCGTCCGCGGCGACCTCGGCACGTCCTGGTTCACCAGCGAGGACGTGACGCAGACGATCGCCAACCGGCTGCCGGTGACCATCAGCCTGATGCTCGGCGTCACGCTGGTGACGGCCGCCGTGTCGTTCCTGCTCGGCGTGTGGGCGGGGGTGCGGCGCGGCGTCGCCGACCGGTTCGTGCAGGTGCTGGGCGTCGCCGGGTACGCGCTGCCGGGCTTCCTGGTGACGCTGGTGCTGGTCCTGGTGTTCGCGGTCAAGCTCGACTGGTTTCCGGCGATCGGCTACACCCCCATCGACGAGTCGCCGGGCGGGTGGCTGTCCACGATCACGCTGCCGGTGGCGTCGCTGTCGGTCGCGTCGGTCGCGGGCGTGTCGCAGCAGGTGCGGGGCGCGGTCATCGAGGTCCTGCGCCAGGACTACATCCGGACGCTGCGCGCCCGCGGGCTGTCGGCGCCGCGGATCGTGTTCAAGCACGTGCTGCGCAACGCCTCCGCGCCCGCGCTGGTCCTGCTCGGCCTGCAGTTCATCGGGCTGCTCGGCGGCGCCGTGCTGGTCGAGCAGATCTTCGGGTTGCCCGGCATCGGCAGCATGACCGTCTCCTACACCGCGCGCGGCGACATCCCGGTGGTCATGGCGCTGGTCATGCTCACGGTCATCGGGGTCGTCCTGATCAACCTGGTGACCGACATCCTGATCGGCTGGCTGAACCCGAAGGCGAGAGCGTCATGAGCGAAGCGAACCGGGGGGTGTGGGGGGTCGACCCCCCACAAGAGGCACGCATGAGCGGGATTGTCGAGGTCGGGACCGCGGGCGGGGGCGTCGCGGTGCGGCGGCGGGGCGTCCTGCGCCGGCTGCTGACCAACCCGCTCGGCGCCGTGTCCCTCGTCCTGCTGGCGCTGCTGGTGCTGGCCGTGGCGCTGGCGCCGCTGCTCGCCCCGCAGGGCCCGCAGACCGCCTCGCTCGGCGACGCGTTCGCCGGGGCGAGCGGCGCGCACCCGCTCGGGATGGACTCGGCGGGCCGCGACATCCTGTCCCGCGTCCTGTACGGCGGGCGCAACACGCTCGGTGGCGCCGTCCTCAGCGTGGCGATCGCGCTGCTGCTGGGCGTGCCGTCCGGACTGTTCGCCGGCTACTACGCGGGGGCGTTCGACTCGGCCGCCACCTGGGTCGCCAACCTCGTGATGGCGCTGCCCGCGATGGTGGTGCTGCTGGCGTCCCGCGCGATCCTCGGCTCCAACCCGTGGGTCCTGATGATCGTGCTCGGGTTCCTCGTCGCCCCGCAGTTCTTCCGCATGGTGCGCGGGATCGTCGCGGACGTGCGGGGCGAGGCGTACGTGGACGCGGCGCGGGTGTCCGGGCTGTCGGACACCCGGATCGTCGTCCGGCACGTCCTGACGGTGGTGCGCGGGCCCGTCATCATCCAGGTCGCCCTGGTCGCCGGCCTCGCCATCGGCCTGCAGGCCGGGCTGGAGTTCCTCGGCGTGGGCAGCGGCTCCACCGCGACCTGGGGCGCGATGCTCAACGAGGCGTTCCAGAACATCCAGCGCGCCCCGATCCTGATGCTGTGGCCGGGGCTGGCGCTCGGCGTGACCAGCGGCGCGCTCGTCCTGCTGGCGACCGCCCTGCGGGACGCCCTGGAGGACCGCGCCGGGACCCCGGCGCGTCCCCGCCGGCGCCGCGCCGCCACCGCACCCGCTACTGAAAGCGCGAGCGGCGGCGACCGGGCCGAGCTGCTGTCGATCCGCGGGCTGGCCGTCGCGTATGCCCGCCCCGACGGCACCGAGGCGGAGGTCGTCCACGGCATCGACCTGGACGTGCGTCCGGGCGAGATCGTCGGGCTGGTCGGCGAGTCGGGCTCCGGGAAGACGCAGACCGCGTTCTCGGTGCTCGGGATCCTGCCGGACGGCGGGCGCGTCAGCCGCGGCAGCGTCATCGTCGCAGGCCAGGAGGTCGCCGGGCTGCCCGAGCGGCGGCACCGCGCGCTGCGCGGGACGACCGTCGCGTACGTGCCGCAGGAGCCGATGAGCAACCTCGACCCGGCGTTCACCATCGGCAGCCAGCTCACCGAGCCGATGCGGCACGTCCTGGGCCTGTCCCGCAGGCAGGCCGCCGAGCGCGCCCTGGACCTGCTCCGCATGGTCGACATCCCGGACCCCGAGCAGGTGCTGCGCCGCTACCCGCACCAGATCTCGGGCGGCATGGCGCAGCGGGTCCTCATCGCCGGGGCGATGTCCTGCGACCCGGAGCTGCTCATCGCCGACGAGCCCACCACCGCGCTGGACGTCCGCGTCCAGGCCGAGATCCTCGACCTGCTGCGCCGCCTCCAGGCCGAACGCGGCCTCGGCGTCCTGCTCGTCACCCACAACCTCGGCGTCGTCGCCGACCTGTGCGACCGCGTCGCGGTGATGAACGCCGGGCGGATCGTGGAGACCGGCGCCACCGACCGGGTCCTGCGCGACCCGCGGGACCCCTATACCCGCCGGCTGCTGGACGCCGTCCTGGACGACGCGCCCCCGCGCGCGCCCTGGCGGCCCGCCGAAGCGAGGAGCGAGACCGCGTGAACACCGCATCCCCGAACGGCGAGGCGCTGCTGTCGCTGCGCGACGTCCGCGTGTCCTTCCCCGGCAAGCGGCGCCGCGCCCGCACCGAGGTGCTGAAGGGCGTCGACCTGGACGTCCGGCCCGCCGAGACGCTCGGCCTGGTCGGCGAGTCCGGGTCCGGGAAGACGACGATCGGCCGGGCGATCCTCGGCCTGGTCCCCGTCGCGTCCGGCACGATCACCTTCGGCGGCGAGCGCATCGACACCGCGTCCGCCGCCCGCCGGCGGGCCCTCAGCCGCGACCTCCAGGTGATCTTCCAGGACCCCTACACGTCCCTGAACCCGTCGCTGACCATCGGCGACACCCTCGCCGAACCCCTCATCGCCCAGGGCGGCGACGCCCGCGGCACCCGCGCCCGCATCGCCGCGCTGCTGGACCGCGTCCACCTGCCCGCCGACGCCGCCGGCCGCCTCCCGCGCGAGTTCTCCGGCGGCCAGCGCCAGCGGATCGCGATCGCCCGCGCGCTGGCGCTCCGGCCCCGGCTGATCGTCTGCGACGAGCCCGTCTCCGCGCTGGACCTCACCACCCAGCGCACCATCCTCGACCTCCTGCTGGAGATCCAGGACGACACCGCCGTCGCCTACCTGTTCATCTCGCACGACCTCTCCGTCGTGCGCGCCATGAGCCACCGCGTCGCCGTCATCCACCACGGCCTGATCGTGGAGACGGGCGACTCCGCCCAGGTCACCACGGCCCCCGAACACCCCTACACCCGCACGCTCCTCCTCTCGGCCCCGGTGGCGGACGTCGCCGAGCAGCGCCGCCGCCGCGAGCGCCGCGCCGCCTCGGCGCCGTCTCCGGATCGTTAGAACGTGTTCTTGTCTTGCGCGGGCGGAGCGGTCAGGCTGGGGCGCATGGACCTGGAAGCCCTGGAAGAGATCCGCCGGCTCAAGCACCGCTACCTGCGCTGCGTCGACCTCAAGCAGTGGGACGAGTTCGCCGGCCTGTTCGCCGCCGACGCCGTCGCCGAGTACGACACCCCGGTGCTCGGCAAGACCCTGCGCCTGGAGGGACGGGCCGCGATCGTCGACTACATGCGCGCCAACCTGGGGCCGGACAAGATCAGCGCGCACACCGCGGGCAGCCCGGAGATCGACCTGGACGGGGACCGCGCGACCGGCGTCTGGTCGCTCGACGACACCATCATCATCCCCGGGCACCGGCTGCTCATCCGCGGCGCCGCGTTCTACCACGACGTCTACCGGCGCGGCGACGACGGCCACTGGCTGGTCGAGAAGACCGGGCACAAGCGCACCTACGAGTACATGGTGTCGCTGGACGACGTCCCGAGCCTGAAGTTCACGACCCCCGCCGACGGCTCCCGGTGATCGGGACCGTCCGTTGACCCGGACGTAGAACGCGTTCTAGCGTCCGTCTCCAGCACCGCCCGCCGCCCGTGCCGGCGCGCGCCCATGAACTCGCGTCCCCAGGAGAGCCCCGTGGCCACCGACGCAACAGACCGTTCCGACGCCGCGACGCGCCCGTTCGCCGACGCGGTCCTCGAGGCCGAGCAGATCATCCGCAACGCGCCGCACGTCAAGACCGACCAGGACCTCGCCGAGGGGCTGGACTACCTCGCCGGCAGCATCAAGGCGTGCCTGCACATGGTCGGCGCCTTCCAGCACGACCACCCGTTCTTCGCCTCGTCCACCGGCCCGTACACCAAGCTGGGCCTCGACAACCCCGACACGCTGTACTTCCACGCCTACATCAGGGACGACGCCGAGTACGTCGTCACCGGGCGCCGCGGCACCACCGCCGACCTCAGCTTCCAGATCATGAACGGCGACTACTCGCCGACGCAGTCGCCCGACAGCCTCACCGCGTTCGACGACCGGAAGCTGGACATCGCCGCGGACGGCTCGTTCCGGCTGACGTTCGGGCCGCCGAAGGACGGCGCCGGGGACGACTACGTCGCGTTCGCCCCCGGGTCCGCGATGCTGATCGTCCGCGAGGTGTTCAGCGACTGGGAGAACGAGAAGACGGGCGAGATCCGCATCCACCGGGCCGACACGCTCGGCACGTCCCCGGAGCCCGTCCCGTCCGACCGGATGGCGCGGCGGTACGCGGTCGCGGGGAAGATGCTGGTGTCCAGGATCAAGACGTTCCTGGCCTTTCCCGAATGGCACTACCTGCAGTTGCCGGTCAACACCCTGACCGAGCCGCGGTCGACGCCCGGCGGGCTCTCGACGCAGTTCTCGTCCGTCGGCCATTACGACCTGGACGACGACGAGGTCATGGTCATCACCGCGCCCGCCGCCGACCCGGCGGTGGCGCCGTACATGGGCTTCCAGCTCGGCAGCATGTGGTACATCTCGCTGGATTACATCAACCACCAGACGAGCCTCACCCGCGACCAGGCGCGCGTGGACGAGGACGGGAAGATCCGCTACATCGTCAGCGAGCGCGATCCCGGCCTCGCCAACTGGATCGAGCGGACCGGTCACCGCCGCGGCTATCTGCAGTTCCGCTGGCAGCGGCTCACCCGCGACCTTTCACCGGACGACGGCCCGACCGCGGAAATCGTCAAGTTCGACGAACTGCCCCGCGTTCTCCCGTACTACGAGAAGCAGCGCGTCACCGCGGAGGAATGGGCCGAGCGCATTGCCGCCCGCCAGGTCGCCGTCGCGCGAAGGATGCTCGGCTGATGGCCTCGGAACTGCTCAAGGACAAGGTCGTCGTCGTTTCCGGTATCGGCCCCGGACTGGGACGCGGCCTCGCCTTGCAATGCGCCAAGGCCGGCGCGGACATCGTGCTCGCGGCCCGCAACGAGACACGGCTCGCCGAGGTCGCCAAGGAGGTCGATGACCTCGGCCGCCGCGCCGTCACCGTGCCGACCGACATCAACGACCCGGCGGCCTGCGAAAGGCTCGTGGAAACGGCGCGGACGTCGTTCGGACGCGTCGACGGGCTCGTCAACAACGCCTTCGCGACCCCGCCGCTGCGCGATCTG
The DNA here is from genome assembly GCF_041951385.1 of Actinomadura sp. NTSP31. Classification (NCBI taxonomy): domain Bacteria; kingdom Bacillati; phylum Actinomycetota; class Actinomycetes; order Streptosporangiales; family Thermomonosporaceae; genus Actinomadura; species Actinomadura sp. NTSP31. The sequence goes on from NZ_JBGNUT010000036.1 coordinate 28,301, forward strand.
ATGAAGGTCGACATCGACGCCGTCCGCGCCGGGTTCGAGACGAACGTCCTCGCCGCCCTCCGCCTGACCAGGCTGCTCGTCCCCGACCTGGAAGAGCGCGGCGGCTCCGTCGTGATGATCAACTCGGCGGTGCTGCGGCATTCACGGCGCACCTTCGGCGCCTACAAGATGGCCAAGGCCGCGCTTCTGGCGATGACGCAGAACCTCTCCACCGAACTGGGGCCGCGCGGCATCCGGGTCAACACGATCGCGCCCGGCTACATCTGGGCCGACAACCTCCAGTGGTACTTCAACCATCTCGCCGAGAAGCGCGGCGTCCCGATGCAGCAGGTGTACGACGAGAACGCGGCCACCACCGACCTGCGCAAACTGCCGGAACCCGACGAGGTCGCCGACGCCGTGGTGTTCATGCTGTCGCCGCTGGCCCGCGCGGTCACCGGGCAATGCCTGGACGTCAACTCCGGCGAATGGCACCACTGAGGAAGGCCCCGTGTTGGGAAGGCCCCGTGTTGAGGAAGGCACAGCGATGAGCGCAGGCCGCGACAGCGTCGGCACGGTCGAGGACCTTCACGCGTCCGCGAGCAAGGTCACCGGCATGACGGAGTTCGGCGACGACGACTACCTCGACGGGCTGAAAGTCCTGCTGGACTCGATGACGAGGGACGCCGGGCTCACCCCGGCCGGCAACAAGGCGCAGCGGGCGATGCTGCGCGGCGCGCTCGCCGCCCGGCAGTTCTCCGAAGCGGCCTGGAAACGGCACCCCGAACACGCGGACGTGCCGATCGAGCGGCCGGTCTTCGTCACCGGCCTGCCCCGAACCGGTACCACGGCCCTGCACCGCCTCCTGACCGCCGACCCGGCCCACCAGGGACTCGACCTGTGGCTCGCGGAAGTCCCGCAGCCCCGGCCGCCCCGCGAGAAATGGGCGGACGACCCCGTCTTCCAGGCGATCGACGCCGGATACCGCCGGCACCACATCGAGAACCCCGAATTCATGGGCGTCCATTACATCTCGGCGGACTCGGTCGAGGAATGCTGGCAGCTCCTGCGGCAGAACATGCTGTCGATCTCGTTCGAATGCCTCGCGCACCTGCCGACGTACTCGTCCTGGCTCGCCGGGCAGGACTGGACTCCCGCCTACGTCCGGCACCGCCGCAACCTCCAGCTCATCGGCCTGAACGACGCCGGCCGCCGCTGGGTGCTGAAGAACCCGAGCCACCTGTTCGCGCTGGACGCGCTCATGGACGTCTACCCCGACGCCCTCATCATCCAGACGCACCGGACGCCGCGCACCGCGATGGCGTCCATGTGCAGCCTCGCCGCGCACGCCACCGACGGCTGGTCCGAGGTGTTCACCGGCGCCACGATCGGCCGCGACCAGCTCGACCTGTGGAGCCGCGGCCTGGACGCGTTCCGCGCCGAACGCGCGAAGCACGACCCCGCGCAGTTCGCGGACGTCCACTACGACGACTTCGTCCGCGACCCGATCGGCACCGTCGAATCCGTCTACGCGCGCTTCGGCCTGCCGTTCACCGACCAGGCCCGCGCGGCGATGGCGGACCTGCACAACGAGAGCACCACCAGCGCCGCCAAGCCGGCGCACCGCTACTCCCTGGAGGACTTCGGCCTGTCCGCCGCCGAGGTCGACGCCCGCTTCGCCGACTACATGAGCGACCTGCGCGCCTGACGACGCCTGCGCACGACGGGCCCGCCGGGAACCATCCCTCAATTACTACAGTTGTAGGAACGAGTGCGGACGGTCCGCACGGCGACGTGAGGGAAACGATGGCTCTCTGGAACAGGCTCCGCGAATCCACCCAGACGATGCAGGCGCAGCTGCTCACCAAGAAGAACGAACTGACGAGCGGAGCGTTCCGTGACGCGAGCATGGCCATGTGCGCGCTGGTCGCGGCGGCCGACGGCGGCGTCGACGCGGCCGAGCGGCAGCGGACGGCCTCGCTGATCATGGGCAACGAGGTGCTGCAGAACTTCCCGGCCGACGACCTGCAGCGCCGCTTCGACGACTACGTCGCGAAGCTGACCGCCGACTTCGACTTCGGCAAGGTCGCGGTGCTGCAGGACATCGGCAAGGTGAAGAAGAAGCCCGCCGAGGCCCGCGCCGTCATCCAGATCGGCATCGTCATCGGCGGCGCGGACGGCGACTTCGACGACGCCGAGAAGGCGATCGTCCGCGAGGCGTGCTTCGCCGTCGGCCTCCCGCCCGCCGAATTCGAGCTGTAGTCACCGCCCGGCCGGCCGGGGCGCGGCGAACGTGGCGGCCCACGGCTCGTTCCGGATCTCCAGGGCGTTGATCAGCTGGCCGATCATCCGGTACCACCCGGCGAGAACCAGCAGCTCCAGCAGCTGGGGCTCGTCGTAGGACGCGGCGAGCCCGTCCCACGTCTCCGGTGACAGCCGGGCGGAGTCATGCAGCTCGTCGACGGCCCGCACGAGCGCCCGCTCCCGCGCCGACCACGGGGCGGGGTCTCCCGTCACGGTCGCGTCGATCTGCTCCGCCGTCAGCCCGGCCGCCTCTCCGAACGTCGCGACGTGCACGCCCCACTCGTACTCGCACCCGGCCCGCGCGCACGTCCGGTCGATGACGATCTCGCGGTCCCGCGCGGGCAGCCGCCCGTGCGCGAGCAGGCCCGCGCCGAGGACCCGCATGCGCGACGCCAGCTCCGGATTGCGGTGCAGGACGCGGAACAGCGCCAGCGGTTCATGCGCCGCGCCGGGCGGCATCCACTTGCGCAGTGCCTGGTCGATCTCCGGTGCGTACGGGGGTTCGAGCGGTGCGATGCGCGCCATGGCGCCTCCCTGGAGTGCTTCGTTTTCAGAAGCATCATTGCGCTTCGAAAACAGAAGCACAAGACCTCGGCGTCACTCCAGCTCCGCGGCCCACCGCTCGGACCAGCGCGACAGGGGCCCGAGCGCCTCCCGCGCGTCCGCGCCGAGCGGGGTGAGCTCGTACCGCCCGTCATCGGCCTGCCGCACGAGCCCCACCTCGGCCAGCTCGACCAGCCGCTGCCGCAGCACGCTCGACGACATCCCGTCGCAGCGCTGCTGCAGCGGCCGGAACCCGAGCGGCCCCTCGTGCAGCTCCCACACGATCCGCAGCGTCCACCGCCGCCCGAACAGATCGAGCGCCGCCATGATCGGCCGCCCCGACGCCGACCCCCGCACGGGCCTGCCCGGCCTCGCCATGCCCCGCCCCCTCATTTCGGTTTCCGAAACGCTACCGCCCACGGAGCCGAAGCTCGCCGACCTGGTGATCCTGGACGCCGACCCGCTCGCGGACATCCGTAACACCAGGCGCATTCACACACTCGTCGTCAACGGGCGCCTGATCACTCAGCAAGAGCGGGCCGGCCTCCTAGGGGAGGTCGAGAAGGCGGCCGGCTCCGAACAGCCCCCGGCGAAGGGCACGGCGATGGCCCATGGTTGCGGCTGCCTGGGAAAGCCTCTGTGACGGGACATAACCGGCCCGTGGCCCGCGGACTCAGGTTGGTATTTCCCACGGGGCGGGGCGCGGGGCGGGCACTGTTCAGGAATCGTTCCACCATTCCAGATTCGCGGCCGCATGGGCCACCGGCTCGATGTTCTCCCAGCATTCGGCGATCAGCCCGTCCTCGATCCGCCAGATGTCGACGACGGCGATCTCCGGGCCGCCGTCGGGAAGGCGCCGCCGGGAGTGCAGCACGACGTGGTCGCCGTCGGCCAGCAGGTGCTGGACCTCGACCTGCATGCGGGCGAGCGGCCCGATGAGCGTCGTCTGCACGGCGGCGAGCCATTCCGCCTTGGTCGAGGACGTCGCGTCCGGACGGTGGTGGACGAAGCCGTCGCTCAGCAACGGTTCGAGCGTTTCCACGCCGCCCGTCTCGATCAGTTCCGCCAGTGCCCGCTGAATGATGCCCTTGTTGTCGTCGGTCATGGGTGCAGTCTTTCCGCGGCCTCGGGAATTGTCGATGAAATCGCATTTCATGGCGTCCGGCGCCACGATGAGTACGCTTCGGGACCATGCACACGGTCGGGGAACTCCTGCGGCAGTGGCGGCACCGCCGCCGGCTCAGCCAGCTCGACCTGGCGATCGCGGCGGACGTCTCGCCCCGCCACGTCAGCCTGGTCGAGACGGGCAAGTCCAACCCGAGCGCCGACATGGTCGTCCGCCTCGCGGACCAGCTCGACGTGCCGCTGCGCGACCGCAACCGGCTGCTGCTCGCGGCCGGCTTCGCGCCCCGGTACCCCGAGCGGCCGCTCGACGACGGTGCGCTGACGGCGGCCCGGAACGCGGTCGAGCGGGTCCTCCGCGCGCATGAGCCGTACCCGGCGCTGGCCTTCGACCGCCGATGGAACATCGTGACGACCAACCGCGCGCTCGAACCGTTCCTCGCGGACGTCGATCCTGAGCTGCTGCGTCCGCCGGTCAACCTGGTGCGGCTCGGCCTCGACCCGCGCGGCCTCGCCGCCCTGGTCGTCAACCTGACCGACGTGCGCGCGGTGTTCCGCTCGCGGGTCAGGCGGCAGCTCGCCGCCGCCCCCGACCTCGAACTCACCGCCCTCTACGAGGAACTGCTGGCGCCCGGCCCCGAGGACGGCCCGCCGCCCGAGTCCGACGTCATGATCCCTATGATCGTCCGCTTCGGCGGGCGGGAACTGCGGCTGTTCTCGACCATCACCACGTTCGGCACCCCGATGGACATCACGCTGGACGAGGTCGCGATCGAGTCCTACTATCCGGCGGACGCCGAGACCGCCGCCTACTTCGAAGCGCCCACTGGCGGTGCCCGCCGGGCTACTGCTTTCTGACCTGCGGTGATGTCGGCCCGGGGGGCGGGGGAGTCCAGCCGCGGGCGAGGATCCCGAAGATCGTTTCCACGGCGGCGCGGCGGTCCCCGCGGCCGCGGGTGAGGGACGGGATCTCCAGGACGAACCGGGCGAGCGTCGCGCAGGCCAGGTCGTCGTGGGGGACGCCGCACTCCTCGGCGATGGCCGCGGTGAGGGCGTCGGTGTACCGGGTCCACATGCGTTCCGAGTAGGCGCGCAGCGCCGGGGTCGAGTCGACCAGGTCGACGAAGCCGGCCCGTTGCGGGTGCTCCGCGATCGGCGGCCAGGTGGCGAGGACGTGCCGGCGGAGGGCGTCGAGGACGCTCTCGCCGTCGCGGCGCCGCCGGACCGCGCCGACCAGCTCGGACTCATGGTCCTCGTCCTGGTCGAAGACCAGCGCCTCCTTGCCGCTGAAGTGCTTGAACACCGTGGACGGGGAGACGTCCGCCGCTTCCGCGACGTCGTGGACGCTCACCTGGTCGTAGCTGCGCTCGAGGAAGAGGCGCAGCGCGGCGTCGGCGATCGCCTGCCGGGTGGCGGCCTTCTTGCGCTCGCGGCGGCCCGCGGGGGACGTGGTCATGAGGCGAGTGTATCCGATGATGTAGCGAGTCGATTAGTTGACTCGATGCACTTTTATACTTAGTCTCCGTTCTGAGCGAGTCCCAGGAACGACGGAAGGAACAGCCATGAACTCTCCCGAACCCGCCCGTGCCAGGATCAGCGTCATCGGCGCGGGTCCCGGCGGCCTGACCTGCGCGCGCATCCTCCAGCGGCGCGGCATCGCGGTCACCGTGCACGACCGCGACGAAGGCCCCGACGCGCGTGACCAGGGCGGCACCCTCGACCTGCACGCCGACAACGGCCAGATCGCCCTGCGCGAAGCCGGCCTCCTCGACGCGTTCTTCGCGCTGGCGCGTCCCGAGGGGCAGGAGATGCGCCAGTTGGACCCGTCCGGCGTGCTCAGGTCCCATCACGTCCCGGAGGCCGGTGAGCTCTTCAAGCCGGAGATCGACCGCGGCGACCTGCGTGCCCTCCTGCTCGACTCTCTGGAGCCGGGCACCGTCCAGTGGGGCCGCGCCCTCGAAAGCGTCAGCGGCCCCGCCGGCGGACCGCGGCGACTGCACTTCGGCGACGGCACCACCGTCGAGGCCGACCTGGTCATCGGCGCCGACGGCGCCTTCTCCCGGGTGCGCCGGGCCGTGTCGGCCGCCGTCCCCGAGTACAGCGGCGTGAGCTTCCTGGAGGCATGGTTCTCCGACGTCGAGAACCGGCACCCCGAGATCGCCGAACTGGTCGGCGCCGGAGGCGCCGCCGCGGCCGACGGCGACCGCGGCCTGTTCGCGCAGCGCAACAGCCGAGACCACATCCGCGTCTACATCATCCGGCGGGCCCCGGCCGACTGGATCGCCGCGAGCGGCCTCAACGCCGGCGACACCGCCGGCATCCGCGCCCTGCTGCTCGACGAGTACGCCCACTGGTCGCCCCGCCTGCGCCGGATGATCAGCGACAACGACGGCCGCTACGTCGACCGCCCGATCTTCGCGCTCCCCGTCCCGCACACCTGGGAGCACGACCAGGCGGTGACGCTGCTCGGCGACGCCGCGCACCTCATGCCGCCCCTCGGCGTCGGCGTCAACCTCGCCATGCTGGACGCCTGCGAACTCGCCCTCGCCCTCGCGGACGCCCCCACCGTCGCCGACGCCGTCCGCCTCTACGAGAAGACGATGCTGCCCCGCTCCATCGAGACGGCCGGGATGCTCGAAGGCGCCGCCGAACACCTGCTCTCCGCCGACATCCCCGACTTCAGCGACAACACCCCCCGCTGAACACCCCCTACCCCAGGCTAGACCCGCACGGCGTCCAGACGGCCGTCCGCTTCGCCGCGGCCAGTCACGAGACCGCGCCGCCGGGCACGATGAGGGAATCCATCCCCCAGGCATAAAGGTCCCCGGCCTCGGCTCGGAAGAGGCGGGGGAAGGGCTGGTCACCCGGGTCGTCCGGTTCCCCGGGCCTGATCACGATCGGCTCCCACACGTGAACGGTCGTCTCCGAGGTGCCGCCGCCATCCTGGGCGGACATCCTGACCTCGCCGGTCTCCAGGTCCCACTAGATCGTAGGGAGATCGGGTTCAGGTCAGAACTGCGCGCGGTGTCTGCCGGTGTAGCGGGGACGGCGTGGGATCGCCAGCGCCGTCGCCGAACTCGCCAGCACCGCCGCGCCGACGGCGACCGCCGCCATCACGAGAGCGGTCACGGCGTCGCTCCCGGCGTCCCGCTCAGCAGCGTCTTGATCGCCAGGGCGGCGTCCGTGATCTGGTCCGCCTCCGCGATGGGGTGGCGCCATCCCGTCCAGAACCACGGCCGCCCCGCGTCCTCCGCGCGCGGCCCGACGGTCAGGACGGTGCACGGGTGGACGGTGCAGCAACCCTCCGCGTCGGGGTTCTCCACATGAAGGCCGTCCGGCGTGAACCACGCGCTCAGCCCGTGAGCGCGCAGAACGGTCCCCAGCGCTTCGAGTCGCGCCCTAGCATCGAGGTTCATGGGTCGTTCGCCTCCCTGGGCGTCCGGTCCTAGCCCCGTCCGGACGGTGCAACGTCCGGGCGGGGCGCTTTTCATGTACGCCTTTCAGTGTTCCACAGTGTTCTACTCCGTGCTAGCTCGGTCGGACCGTATGTGCCGTTCTAGCTCGTCCGATGCCGTTCTACCGTGGGTGGGTGAGCATCGACATGGATGGTCCCGACCCGCTTTACGTCCAGATCGCCGACATTCTGGAGACGCGCATCGCGGCGGGGGCCATCGGGCGGCGGCTGCCGAGTGTCCGTGCGATCTCGGAGGATTTCGGAGTGGCTCACGCGACGGCGGCGCACGCCGTCCAGGAACTCGCGCGGCGCGGCGTGGTCAAGACGACGCCCGGCAGGGGGACGTTCGTGCTGCGTCCCGCCGGTGGCCCGGACGACGGTGACGGGTAAGCGGTCGCGGCGCTGACGGGTGGCCGGGTGCGGTCGTTGGGGGCGGCGATGAGTTTCGGCGGGGTGGGCGGTCTGTCATGGTCGGGTGGACGGCCGCGGGAGCGGATGCGGGCCGCCCGACGGGAAGGCCACGAGAAGCTCGGGAGAACACCATGCGCACTCTGATCAGCACCGCCTTCGTCTCGCTCGACGGGGTCGTGGAGGCGCCCGGCGGGGAGCCGGGGTACCGGAACTCCGGGTGGACGTTCAAGGACGTCGAGTTCCTGCCGGAGGCCTACGAGATCAAGGGGCGGGAGCAGCAGGAGGCCGCCGCGATGATGATGGGCCGGGTCAGCTACGAGGCGTTCAGCCCGGTCTGGCCGTCCATGGAGGAGTTCGCCGAGTACAAGGTGATGCCGAAGTACGTCGTCTCCACCACCCTCAAGGAGGACGACCTGGTCTCCGGCTGGGGCGACACCACGATCCTGCGCTCGGTGGACGAGGTCGCCGCGCTCAAGGAGACCGAGGGCGGCCCCATCATCGTCCACGGCAGCGCCACCCTCGGCCGGGACCTCTCCGACGCGGGCCTGATCGACCGCTACCACCTGCTGGTCTTCCCGCTGCTGCTCGGCGCGGGCAAGCGGCTGTTCAGCGACACCGACAAGGACGCGCAGAAGCTGAAGCTCGTCGAGCACGAGGCGTACGCGAACGGGATCCAGAAGAACGTCTTCGACGTCGTCCGCTGACGGCCCGCCCCCGGCTACGCGGCCTGCGGCGGGGCTTCGGCGAGCGCGGCGGTGAAGAACGCGGCGAGCTTCTCCGCCACCGGTCCGACGTACCGCTCGCGGTCGTAGAGGTCGACGTGGCTCGCGCCGTCCACCCAGTGGATCTCCTTGGGGCCGGTGGCCTTCTGGAAGGCCTCGACGGTCATCCAGGAGGTGACGGCCCGCGTCCCGGCGATCATCAGCAGGGGGCGCGGGCCGATCAGCGGGACGGAGGCGAAGGCGTCGAAGGCGGCGATCCGGTCGACGCTGGTCCAGTCGAGGACCGCCGCCGAGCGCGGGTGCGCGGCGCGCGGGGTCCGGTAGTAGGCGAAGCCTTCGGCGCCGTGCTCGCCGCCGAGCCGGCGGGCCTCCTCGGCGGTCGCGGGGAACAGGGGCAGCGCTCCGGGGTCCTCGCCGCGGGCGATGGCGGTGCGGGCGTTGGCTGCGGCGTCGAGCATGCCCTGGAAGGCGTCCGGGTCCTGGGTGCCGTCGGCGCCGAGGCGGAACTGGCGGGCGATGTCGACGGCGCTGACGGTGGCGGTCGCCTGGATGCGGTGGTCGCCGGCGGTGGCGGGCAGGACGTAGCCGCCGGAGGCGCAGATGCCGAGCGCGCCGATGCGTCCGGCGTCGATCTCCGGCCGCGTGGTGAGGAACGAGACGGCGGCCTTGAGGTCCTCGATCCGCTGGGCCGGGTCCTCCAGTCCGCGGGGTTCGCCGCCGCTCTCGCCCTGGTAGGCGGCGTCGAAGGCGAGGGCCGCGAAGCCGCGGGCGGCGAGCAGGGACGCGTAGAGGCCCGCGGTCTGCTCCTTCACGCCGGTGCCGGGATGGCCGACGACCACACCCGGCCAGGGGCCGCGGGCGGGCGTGTCGGGGAGGTGCAGGTGGCCGGCGAGGGTGATGCCCGCGCTGTCGAATGCGACGTCGATCTTCGGCATGGGGTGCTCCAGTCCTTCGTGGGATCGCTGCCGGTGGTTCCGGCGGCGTGATTCCACGGTGGCGCTCCCACGGGACGCCCGTAAGAGGCGGGTTCTTGCCTGGGAAGGAACCTGCCCTCCCAGCGGCGTCCCCCGACCGCCGACAATGGACGGTATGACCGCTTCATCGCAGGCCGGCGACCTCGGGGTCTTCCTCAAGGCGCGCCGGGCCCAGCTGACACCGCGCGACGTGGGCCTGCCCGAGGACGACGGGCGCCGCAAGGTGGCGGGCCTGCGCCGGGAGGAGGTCGCCCGGCTCGCCGCGATCAGCGTCGACTACTACACCCGGCTCGAGCAGGGCCGTGTCCGCGCGTCCGCCGGGGTGCTCGCGACCCTGGCCGGTGCCCTGCGCCTGGACGAGGACCAGCAGACCTACCTCTACGAGATCGCGGGCAAGGCCGACGCCCGCCCGCGCCGCCGCCGCGCCGCGCAGAAGGTGCGGCCGGCGGTGCGCCGCCTGCTCGACCGGCTCCCGGGGACGCCGGCGGTCGTGCTCGGCAAGCGGATGGACGTCCTGGCGTGGAACGATGCCGCCGGCGCCCTCTACCCCGATTTCGCCCAGGTGCCCGCGGGTGAACGCAACTACGTCCGCCTGCTGTTCACGCGCCCGGGCTTCCGCGGCATGCACCTGGACTGGCGGCACGATGCGCGCGACGCCGTCGCGGCCCTGCGGATGGAGGCGGCCAAGGACCCCGACGACCCCGATCTCGCGCGGCTCGTCGGGGAACTGTCCGTCCAGGACACCGACTTCCGCACCTGGTGGGCCGAGCACCGCGTCAACTCCGCGGGCCACGGCACCAAGCGCTACCGCCACCCGGTGGTCGGCGATCTCACGCTCGACTGCGACACCTGGAACAGCCCGGACGACAGCGGTCAGCGGCTCATGGTCCTCACCGCGGAACCGGGGACGCCGTCCGACGACGCACTCCGCATCCTGCTGTCCTGGGCGCCGCAGGACAGCCCGGCTCCGAGCCCCGGCGCCTAGCACTGCGGCGTCGCGGGTCAGTCGAGGCAGAACTCGTTGCCCTCGGGGTCGGCCATGATGATGTGGCCGGCGCCGAGCGGCGGAGCGGGCTCGTGGCGCTGGAGGCGGGCGGCGCCGTGCGGGACGAGGCGCTCGGCCTCGGCCTCCAGGGCCGCCATCCGCTCGTCGCCGGTGAGGCCGGGAGCCGCCCGGACGTCCAGGTGGACGCGGTTCTTGACCTGCTTGCCCTCCGGGACGCGCTGGAAGAACAACCGCGGACCGGAGCCGTCGGGGTCGGTGACCGCCGAGGCGTCGTTGCGGCGTTCGGGCGGCACGCCCATCGCGTCGAGGGCCTCGTCCCAGGTCGGGAAGTTCCCGGGCGGGTCCTGGAGCCGGTAGCCGAGGGCCTCGGCCCAGAACGCCGCGAGGGCGGCCGGGTCGGCGCAGTCGAAGGTGATCTGGATCTCGCGGGCCATGTCAGTTCGCCTTCCGGTGCAGGTAGAGGTCGCGGAGCAGGCAGACCTCGGACAGATGGTGGATCATCTCGCGGTTGATGTGCAGGACGAGCGCCGCCATCGGACGCTCGCTCCAGGGCGTCTCGGCCTCCCCGCACGGGCGGGCCAGGCCGGATTCGCCGAGTGATTCGACCCCGGCCGTCCACGCGGCGTACTCGGCGTCGAGCTGGGCCAGCGCCTCGGACGCGGTCGTGGCGTACTCGAACGCCTCGTAGCCGGTGGCGGCGCGGCCGAAGTGCGCGGCGTTCCGGACGGCGAGGACGCCCACGATGACGTGCCCGAGGCGCCAGGCGATCGTCGTGAACGGCGCGGGTTCCGGTGGCGGGAACGCGAAGTCGATGGTCAGCGCGCCGGATCCGGCCTGCACCGGGGCGGTGCCGGTGCCGCGCGGGCGGACGCTCCAGCAGTCGGGTGCGGGCTCCCAGAAGTACTCGTCGTCGGTGAGGCCGTCGAGGCGGGGGCGCAGCAGGTTCGTCCAGTGCCAGGTCAGCTGTTCGCGCAGCAGGGGATTCCAGGTCTGCTCGGTCATGCGGCCAGCCTGGCGCAGATAGCGGACAGCTTCGTTCCGTTATCGCCAAGGTCATTCCAAGGAACAGGGCCCGATGCTCTTGTTTATCTGTACGACCGTTCGTATTGTTTTCTCATGGATCGTGACCGCATGTTCGCGCTGGCGCAGGAGCTGGCCGTCGCCAAGAGCCGCCAGGACGTGCCGGCGGCGATGAAGCTGCTGCACCCGGAGATGGTGCTGGAGACCCCGGCGTTCGGAACGACGGCCCGCGGCCATGCGGAGAACGAGAAGGCGCTGCGCCGGTTCTTCGCCTCGTTCCCCGACTACGACGTCGCGTTGCAGGGGCACGCGGCGGACGCCGAGAACCTCGTGTGCTGGGGGACGGTCCGGATGACCTGGACGGGCGACCGCTTCGGCGTGGTGCCCGACGGCGGGCGCGCCGAGCTGCCGGTGTTCATCCGGTTCGCGTTCAAGGACGACCTGATCGCCGGCGAGTACTTCTTCTTCGACCTGTCGGAGCTGTGCGCCCAGTCGGGCGTCTCGGCCGACGCCGTCCGGCGCCGGCTCTTCGCCGCCGCCTGAACCCCCACCGAGAAAGGTGATGCGCATGGTCGCGGACCCGCGCGTGAAGGACGTCGGAGAGATCCGCACGGAGTTCCTCTTCGACATCGTGGTCGATCTGGACCCGCCACTGGACTTCGGCCGCGGACCGGCCGGCCGGCGCATGCTGTTCGGCTCCGCCGGCGGGACGTTCGAGGGCCCGGAGCTGCGCGGGGACGTGCTCCCGAGCGGCGGCGACTGGGCCCTGTTCCGCTCCGGCGGGACGATGGCCCTGGACGTCCGGCTCGCGCTCCGGACGGACGACGGGGCCCTGATCCACATGGCCTACGGCGGCCGCTTCATCACCCCGCCGGAGCTGGGCGCCGAGATGGCCGACGCCGCCGGGAGGCACCGGGTCGACCCGTCCCGGTACTACTTCAGGACCAGCCCGCTCTTCGAGACGGGAGCCGAGCGGTACGCATGGCTGAACGACATCGTCTGCGTGGGCTCGGGCTACTTCGTCGAGGGCGGTATCGCCTACAAGGTCGCCCGGGTGGCGTGAGCGGGGACGCCGGCGTCCGCGCGGAGGCGCCGGGCGAGGGCGTACAGGAGATAGACCATCACGGCGGCGATGACGGCCAGGCCGACCGCGTCGGGGACGTTGTCCGTGTTGGCCACGAAGCCGAACGCGGTGTGCGCGACGAGGGCGCCGGAGATCGCGGCGAGGCGGTGGCGGTCCGTCCAGCCGCCCGTCCGGGCCAGGTAGAAAGCGGTGCCGGCGGCCAGCAGTGCGGCGGCGGCCATCGGGACCGGGACCCACGCCCGGGGGACGAACGCGGAGTGGTCCGCGCCGGCGAAGGGGAACAGCAGAGCGAGGAAGGCGAACGACGCGAGGCCGCAGACGGCGCCGAGCTTCCACGGCGCGGGCGGGACGCCGGGTAGGGGCGGGCGGCGGAGGCGGGGGAGCACGGCCAGGGCGACGAAGGCGAGCACCGCACAGAGCGCCAGGATGATCAGGGCCGTGTCGCCCGGCAGCGTGTAGTGGGGGTCCTCGGACGGCGGGACGGAGACGCGCAGCAGGCCCGCCCCGACGGCTGCGACGACCCCCGTGATGATCACGCCGCCGCGGCGCAGGTACGGCGCCCGGCCGTGGCGGCGGAACACCAGCTCGACCAGCGCGATCGGGACGAGGACGCTGAACACCGCGTGGTAGGGCAGGTTCAGCTCGGTGTACGGGGCGTTGATCCCGAACGGCCTCGGCCCCCAGTCCGCCGCGTCGTACAGGTGCGGGCTGGTCAGGCTCTGCAGCGCCAGCCCCTCCTCGACCAGCCCGTAGACGAGGCCCATCGCCAGGACGCTGCTCCACCCGCCCCCGAGGCGGCGGACCAGCTCCCGGATCAGCAGCACGCCGGCGCCGTAGATCGGCACGTACAGCAGCACGAGCCAGATCATCCGGACCGGGACCGTGCCGAGGGTGAGCTCGGCGACGGCGGGCGCGACCAGGACCAGGGTCCACGCCGCCCGCCGGGAACGCGGCTGCGATGTCATGCCGCCAACGCTAGGAACGCGCGGCGCCGGGCGCTTCCAACGAAGGATCGGTCTCGGCGCTCCGACTTTAGTCGCAGGGGCGCGGCCGGACGAGGCCGAGGTCATAGGCCAGCACGACCACCTGCACGCGGTCGCGCAGCCCGAGCTTGCGCAGGATGCTGGAGACGTGCGTCTTCACCGTCGCCTCGGTGACGACGAGCCGTTCGGCGATCTCGGCGTTGGACGCGGCGCGCGCGATGAGCTCGAGCGTCTGCATCTCGCGGCCGGTCAGCGCGGCGAGCGCGTCCGGGCGGACGGGCGGGCGCGGCTCGGTGGCGGTGAACCGGTCGAGCAGCCGCCGCGTGACCGACGGCGCGAGCAGCGCCTCCCCGCGCGCGACGACCCGGACCGCCTCCGCCAGGTCGGCCGGCCGGACGTCCTTGAGCAGGAACCCGGCGGCGCCCGCGCGCAGCGCCGCGTACAGCGGCTCGTCCAGGTCGAACGTCGTCAGGATGATCACCTTCGGCGGGTCCGCGGCCGCGGTGATGCGCCGGGTGGCCTCGATGCCGTTCAGGCCGGGCATCCGCACGTCCATCAGCACGACGTCGGGTGCGAGGCGGGCGGCGAGGCGGACGGCCGACTCCCCGTCCCCGGCCTCGCCGACCACGGTCAGGTCGTCCCGCGCCTCGATGATCATGCTGAACCCGGCCCGCACGAGGTCCTGGTCGTCGGCGATCAGCACGCGAACGGTCACGGGTGCGCCCTTCCGCCGGGGGTTCTAATGGCGGGCCTCCTTCACCGGCAGCGAGGCCCGCACGCGGAACCCGCCGGACGGGTCGGGCCCGGCCTCGAACGTGCCGCCGAGCAGTGCGGCGCGCTCCCGCATCCCGGCGATCCCCTGCCCGCTCCCGGCGAGGGCGGTGCCGCCCCTCTCGCCCGCGCCGTCGTCGAGGACGTCGACGTCCAGGCATCCGCCGGCCAGGCGGAGGACCACGTCGGCGCGGCCGGCGCGGGCGTGCCGCAGCGTGTTCGTCAGAGCCTCCTGGACGATCCGGTAGACCGCGAGGCCCACGCCGGACGGAACGTGCACGTCGCCCATCCCCTCCCGGTGCAGCCGCACGTGCAGCCCGGTTCCGGCGACCGAGGAGATGAGCCGGTCCAAGTCTCCCAGGCCGGGCACCGATCCGGCAGGGTCCGTGCCTTCGGCGTCCCGCATCGACCGCAGGAAGTGCCGCAGCTCCGCGAGCGCCTGCCGTCCCTCGGCCTCCAGGCTCCGGACGGCCCGCCGCGCGAGGTCGGGGTTCGCGTCGAACACGTCGTCGGCGGCGGCCGCCTGCACGACCATCACCGACACGGTGTGCGAGAGGACGTCGTGCAGTTCCCGGCCGATCCGCGCCCGCTCCTCCAGCGCCGCCCGCCGCGCCTCGGAGTGCCGGCGCGCCGCGCCCGCCCGTCCCAGCGCGCCCCAGCTCCACGCGAGCAGGGCGGCGACGGGCCACACCGCGACCATCCGGCCCTGCGCCGCCGCGACGGCGGCGGTCGCGGCGGCGACCGCGCCCATGCCCCACAGCGAGACCCGCGCGGGCCGCAGCCAGGCGAACACGCACAACACGACGAAGACGATTCCGGGCCCGATCTCGGGGCCCAGCGCCTGGACCCCGGCGCCCGCGGCGGCCGCCACCCCGAGCGCGGCCTCGGGACGCTCCCGCATCAGCCATGCCGCCGCCGCGCCCTGCACGGCCAGCAGCGCGACGACGATCCCGCGCTCGGACCAGCCCAGGTCCAGGAACGGGACGGCTCCCGCCGCGCCGATCGCGCACACCACGGCGACCGTCCGCCACCAGGACGGCAACACCGCCGCATACCGATCCCGCACGCTCGCCGACGCTACCAATCAGGCCCCCCAAACGGGACCGGACCGGAACCGCCGGGCCGTCCGCGGCCGTACAAGGAACAGGGCACTTGCCGGTGATGGTCTGCTTGTTGTTATCTGCGGTGCTTCGGGAGGTCTCCTGGGGAATCGGGGCGATCCGCCGAAGGGACGGTGACACGCGTGGGCGAGGACGTGGACCTGCTGGTCCGGGCGGCGCAGGACGGCGACCCCGAGGCCACGGAGCGGCTGGTCGCCGAGCACCTGCCGCTGCTCTACAACGTGGTCGGCTGGGCCCTCGACGGCCACGCCGACGTGGACGACGTCGTCCAGGACTCGGTGCTGCGGGCGCTCGGCGGGCTGGACGGCCTGCGCGAGCCCGGCCGGTTCCGCTCCTGGCTCGTGTCCATCGCGATGAACCAGGTGCGCCGCCGCTGGTCGTCGCTGCAGCGCGGCACCCCGATGGACCCGGAGGCCATCGCGCGGGTCGCCGCGTCCGAGGCCGACTTCGCGGAGGCCGCCGTGCTGCGGCTGGAGCTGTCGGGCCAGCGCCGCGAGATCGCCGAGGCGACGCGCTGGCTGGACGCGGGCGAGCGCGACCTGCTCGGGCTGTGGTGGCTGGAGGCCTCCGGGCACCTGGCCCGCGCCGAACTGGCCGACGCGCTGGGCCTGTCGGCGGCGCACGCGGCGGTCCGGGTGCAGCGGATGAAGAAGCAGCTCGCGACGTGCCGCGCCGTCGTCCGGGCCGTGGCGGCGGAGCCGCGCTGCGAGGCGCTCGGCGCGGTGCTCGCGCGGTGGGACGGGCTGCCGTCCCCGCTGTGGCGCAAGCGCGTCGCCAAGCACGTCCGGGGGTGCCGGGTCTGCGGCGCCCGGCAGGGCGACCTCCTGCCGCCCGAAGCGCTGCTCGCTGGCCTGGTGATGGTGCCGCTGCCCGCCGCGCACCCGCTGCACTCCTTCGCGACCGCCCTGTCCGCCGGTTCGGCCGGCGCCGGCACGGCCTCCTCCGCCGGGGTTCCGTCCGGGGCCGCCGGTGCGGCGTCGTCCGGGACGGGCGGCGCGGCCAAGGGCGGCGGGTTGGCGGCGGCGAAGTGGGGGGCGGGCGCCGCGGTGGCCGGCGTCACGGGCGCGGCGGTCATCTTCTGGAGCATGCAGGGCTCGCCCGGAGAGCAGCCGCGCCGCGACGATCCGCCGGTCGCGGCGCAGCGGACGCCGTCGTCCCGCACGCCCAAGCCGGAACCCGGCTCCACGTCGGTCAAGGAGAGCATCGCGCGGCCGTCCAAGAAGCCAGCCAAGGCCCCGGTGTCGTCGATCGAGCAGCAGGTCGTCCGGCTGGTCAACCAGAACAGGGCCAAGGCGGGATGCCGCCCGCTGCGCGTCTCGCCGGCCCTGCACAAGGCCGCCCAAGCGCACACGCAGGACATGGCGTCCCGGCGCGCCCTCGACCATCGCGGAGCCGGCGGCGGCGACCCGGGGGACCGGATCACCGCCGCCGGTTTCCGCTGGAGCGCCTGGGCGGAGAACATCGCGCAGGGCCAGGCGACCCCGCCCGCCGTCGTGGCGTCCTGGATGAACAGCGCGGGGCACCGGGCCAACATCCTCAACTGCCGCCTGACGATGATCGGGGTGGGCGTCGTGCACGGGTCCGGCGGGCCGTGGTGGACCCAGGACTTCGCGACGCCCGCCTGAACGGCACCCGTTCCAGCAGCACCCGACTGGGCGGCGCCGTCCCAGGTCAGCGGCTCGTGCCGAAGTCCTGCGTCCAGAACGGGCCGCCGCTCAGCACCACGCCGACGCCGATCTCCTTGTAACCGCAGTTGAGGATGTTCGCGCGGTGCCCGGCGCTGTTCATCCACGCCTGCATCACGCTCGCCGGGGTCGACTGCCCCTTGGCGATGTTCTCCCCGTAGGAGGACCAGCGGTATCCGGCCGCGGTGATGCGGTCGCCCGGGTCCTTGCCGTCGGGGTTGGTGTGCTCGAAGAAGTTCCGGGCGTGCATGTCGGCCGAGTGGCCCTGCGCGGCCCGCGCCAGCTTGCTGTTGACGGTCAGCGCGCGGCAGCCGTGCTTCGCGCGCTCGGCGTTCACCAGCGTGACGACCTGCGAGGCGTAGCGTCCGGCGGTCCCGCCGACCGGCGCGGCCGGGGCCGCCGGCTTGGCGGGCGCGGGCTTGGCCGAACGATGGTGCGTGGCGCGCGGCGTCGGCTTGTGCGACGGCTTCGCCTTCTTGCGGGGCTTCGGCTTCGCCGTCTTGGTGGGCGAGGGCCGCGGCGCGTCGGCGACCGGACGCGGCGGCGCGGCGCTCGGCGACAGCGACGAACCGCTCGCGGTGGGGGAGCCGTCGGCGCCGCCCCCGAACGCGCCGGCGGCCGTCCCGGCGACCCCGCCGATCACCAGCAGGCCCGCCGCCCCCGCCGCCGTCCAGACGGCGACGCGGCGGGACGCCCGGCGCGGCCGCCGTGCGGGGCGGGGCCGTCCGCCGCCGTGGGCATGGGGGTTGCTCATGGCGATGCCACATCCTTCTCTGTCATCGGTGTGCGAACGGGCAGCAGACCCCGCACCCTACGGGCGATAACAGAAAAATCATGGCTTGGTGTGGATCGTCCCCCGCCGGGCCGCCCGGCTCGGCCAAGAAAGCGGCAAGACCGCATGTCGAACGGCCCGCGGACGGTGGCCGCGCTCTCTGATTGACCATCGGAGGGCACAGGGTGCCTCCGTTTCCGGGGAAGAAGGAGTCACGCCGTGACGAGATGCTGGATGGCCGCCATCGCCGCCGCCGGGGCGGCCACCATGACGACCGCCTCCGTGGCCTGGCCCGCGACCGCGGGGAGCGCGTCCGCCGGGCACGCGCCGGCCGGGCACGCGCCGGGCAAGGGCCGCTGGGTCCTCCTGGACTCCGAGGACTTCGACCGTCCGCTGCACGTCGACGGGGCCGCGTGGCGGCTGGACCCGCAGGGCAAGCGCAGCCCGTGGAACGTCGACGCGTTCGACGACGACGGCGAGGCCTGGACGAAGATGAGCGGCCCGCTGTTCAAGAAGCAGCTCTCCACGCTCAACGTGTTCCGCAAGCGCGTCGCGTTCGGCCGCCACGGATGGCTCACCGCCGAGGTCGCCGCCCTCGACAAGGACCACGACGGCCGCCCCGACTCGCGCCCCGGCCTTTCCACCACGACGCTGCCCGGCGGGCAGAAGGCCGCCCGGATCTCGGAGCCGAGCTGGGACGCGGGCGTGCTGATCCGGCCGACGCGCCCGCTGCCGCCGCATTACCGCGTGGAAATGACGCTGCGCGGCATCGACTTCGGCGGGAAACGGCACGGCACCTTCGACTACAACGGCCGGCACAACGGCTACACCAAGGAAGCCTGCAAGACCCGCTACCCGTGGACGTTCACCGGGGCGCTCCCCGGCAAGTCGCGTTGCCAGTACCACGACGTGACGCGGGAGAACGGCTTCTACTACATGACGATCCTCGACTACGCGACGCCCGCGCCGCACGGCAACCCCGACATCCATTTCCGGCGCAAGGTCATCATGGACGGCTACTACAGCGACCAGCCCCGCTGGAAGAGCGCCGCGACCTGCAACCCGAAGACCCGCAAGATGTACCGGACGTTCACCGGCACCCTCAACGGCGTCAACGCGCTGTTCGCCCGCGGCGACAAGTTCATCGGCGGTCCCGACAACGACATCAGCACCGAGTACTACGCCAAGACCGCCTGCGGGAACGCGTCGCTCGACAAGCCGTACGGGCCCGGAAAGCGGTTCAGCGGGCATCTGACGAGCGCGGAATTGCAGCCGCAACTGCTGCCGAAGGCGTCCTACCGGTTCGCCGTCGAGCGCGACCGCACCGGCTACACCCTGGAGATGAGCGGGCCGTTCCTGCACATCGGGCAGGCCACGCTGCGCGTCCACCACGACTTCATCGAGCACGGCCGCCCGATCTGGCACTACAACCAGACGCCCGGCGAGTACGACGGCCGTTTCGACCGCAAGCTCGTCCACAAGGGCCCCGCCGGCACGTACGTCACCAAGCACACGTGGCCGAAGGGCTCGGCCTACCCCGACTCGTTCGTCATCGGCGACCCGCACCTCAACTACTACGAGGGCGAGGCGGTCGTCGACGACATCCGCCTCTACGTCCCGCGCAAGGGCGGGTGACCGCGGGCGGACGATCTCGCTTAGGACCTGATCAGGAACGGCTTAACAGCTCACTAAGAGCGGCCTGACGTGCGGCGGAACGCCCTAGTTTGGCGCCGTTGCCCCCGATCGCCAGTCCTGAGGAGGACCGCCATGCCACCCACCCCCCGGCGCCGACGCAAAGGACGGGGATACTTCGCCGCCGCCGGAACGGTGGCCGCGGCCGGTGCCGTCGCCGGCGCGCTGGTGCTGCTGCCGGGGACGGCGAGCGCCGAGGCCATCAAGGCGTCCTACGCCAAGGTCAGCGACTGGGGGACCGGCTACACCGCGCAGTACACGGTCACCAACGCGGGCACCGAGACCACCCACGGCTGGGACCTGGCGTTCGACCTGCCGTCCGGCGCCCGGCTCACCAGCCTGTGGAACGGCCGGTACAGCGTGGCCGGCCGGCACGTGACGGTGCGGAACGAGGAGTGGAACGGCGACCTCGGCGCCGGGCGGTCGGCCGTGGTCGGGTTCGCCGTGGACGAGGCGGCGGGGACCGGCGACCCCACAGGCTGCAGCATCGGGGGCGCGGCCTGCGAGGCGGCCCCGGCCCCGTCGCCGACGCCGAGCGGCCGCCCGTCCGGCACGCCCGCGCCGAGCCCGAGCCCGAGCCCGACGGCGACGCGGACGGCGAGCCCGTCGCCCAGCCCGTCAAAGACGGTGACGCCCACCCCGACCCCGACGAAGACGACCCCGGCCCCGGACGCCGGCGACGGGACAACGGTGTTCGCCCCCTACGTCGACACGGGCCTCTACCCGCCCTACGACCTGAAGGCGGCGGGCAGCGAGGCGGGCGTCAAGGAGTTCAACCTGGCCTTCGTGGTGTCCGGCGGCGCCTGCACGCCCACGTGGGGCGGCGTCGAGGACCTGGACGCCAACAAGGTCGCGCAGCAGATCGGCGCGGTGCGGCAGGCGGGCGGCGACGTCCGCGTGTCGTTCGGCGGCGCCAGCGGCAGCGAGCTCGCGCTGTCGTGCTCGACCTCCGGCGCGCTGGCCGCCGCCTACGGCAAGGTCGTCGACCGGTACGCGCTCACCAAGGTCGACTTCGACGTCGAGGGCGGCGCCCTGACCGACGACGCCGCCAACGACCGCCGCGCCAAGGCGATCGCGTCGCTGCAACACGACCACCCGGGGCTGCGGGTGTCCTTCACCCTGCCCGTCCTCCCGCAGGGCCTCACCCAGGACGGCGTGGACCTGCTGAAGAACGCGGCCGGCAACGGCGTCCAGATCGACGCGGTGAACATCATGGCGATGGACTACGGCGACGGCGCCGCCCCGGACCCGTCCGGGAAGATGGGCGACTACGCCATCGACGCCGCGACCGCGACGCAGCAGCAGGTCAAGGGCGTCCTCGGGCTCGGCGACGCGCAGGCGTGGCGGCGGGTCGCGGTCACCCCGATGATCGGCGTCAACGACGTCGCGACGGAGGTGTTCACCGTGGCGGACGCCCGCAAGGTCGCGGCGTTCGCGAAGAGCAAGGGCATGGCGTGGGTGTCGATGTGGTCGGCGACCCGCGACAAGCCGTGCGCGGGCGGCGCGAAGAACTACGCCGACCCGACGTGCAGCGGCATCGTCCAGCAGCCGTTCGACTTCGCCCGCGCCTTCGGGGGCTGACCATCGGGACGTTGGGCATCACCGCGGACGGCTCACTCGCGGGAGTGCCGCCGGGTGCGACGCCCCGCCCGGCGTCCTGCCCTGCGTCCCGCCCTGCGCCCCGTCCTGCGGGAGGGCGGCCTGGACTCGGTGCGCAGCCACAGTTCGATCTGCGCGCCGCCCAGCGGCGCGGCGCCGATGTTCAGCGAACCGCCGGTCGACTCGGCGAGCCGGCGGGCGATGTCGAGGCCGAGACCGGTCGAGCCGGCGCCGCTGGCGCCGCGCCGCAGCGCCTCCTCCGCGTCCGGGATGCCGGGCCCGGCGTCCCCGATCAGCAGACCGGTGGAGTACCGGCCGCGGTGCAGCGCGACCGACAGCGCGGTGCCCTGCGGGGTGTGCCGGAAGACGTTGCCGAGCAGCGCGTCCACGGCCGCGACCAGGTCGTCCTCGCCGGCCGGCACCGGCGCGGGACCGTCCGGCAGGGCCACCTCGCAGTCGCGGCCCTGGTCGGCGGCGAGGGCCGACCAGAACTCCAGCCGGCGCCGGACCACGGCGGCGGCGTCGCAGCCCGGCCGCCCGCCGGCCGGCCGCCGCGCCGTCGCGATGATCTGGTCGACGGTCTCCTCCAGCCGGCTCAGCGCGTCCTGGCTGTGCGCCATCCGGTCCGGGTCGGCGGGGTTGGCGGCCAGCCCGTTGAGGTTCACCCGCAGCGCGGTCAGCGGCGTGCGCAGCCGGTGCGACAGGTCGGCGGCCGACTCGCGCTCGGCCGCCAGCAGCCGGACGAGCCGGTCCGCCATCCGGTTGAAGGCCGTCCCGGCGTCGCGCAGCTCGTGCGGCCCGCCGGGCGCGACGCGGGCGGCGAGGTCGCCGTCGCCGACCCGGGTCACCGCGTTCGCCAGCCCCTCGGCGGCCCGCACGACCCGGACGGCGAGCCGGTCGGCCATCGCGACCGACACCAGCACCAGCGCGACCGCGACGAGCCCGAGGATGGTCCGCGACCGCGCCACCCCCGGTTCAGCTCCGCGTCCGGCACGTACACCTCGATGACGGCGACGCGGTCGGCGTCCAGCAGCGCGGGGGTGAGCAGGACCGTCCCGCCGGACGCGGGCGCGGTGAACGCGCGGCGGAGGCGGCGCGCCTTCGCCACGTCGGCGGCCGCGGCGTGCGCCGCGCCGATCGCGGCGCCCTGCGGCGGGTGCAGCGCGAGCCGTCCGGCGGCCCCGGCGGGCGTGGAGCCGACCGCGTCGGCGAGCGGGGCGGGCGCGGCGGTGACGGTGAGGACCGGTTCCAGGGACGCGGCCTGCTGCGCGGCGGCGGCGAGCGCCCGGTCGTGCGCCATCTGCCCGACCAGCAGCCCGAGCGGGACGACGAACGACAGCGCCACCATGGCGGTCACGGCCGTCGCGATCCGCGCCAGCGCACCTCTCATCGGCTCCCTCCCGGGTCCGGTCGCCCGGGCGGCCGCTCCGGCGGGTCGCCCCGGCGCGGGACGGCGCGGCGCTTCCGCGGCTTGCGTTTCATCCGGATACCAGGGCGAATTGGTCGCGGTGGGGGAGATACTAGGCCAATGCGGGTTCGTTTTCGTTTCACCGCCGTGTGGATCGCCACCACGGCGGCGGGCATCGCGATCAGCTGGGCCGGGGTCGGCCACGCGCTGCGCGGCACCACGCTGCCCGCACCGGACCTCGCGGCCAACGTTCCCGTGCAGCGCGGCCGTCCGCCCGCCCCGCCGCCGGCCGCGTCGCCGTCCGCGTCGGCCTCGGCTCCGCGCCGTTCGGTGTCGCCCACGGCGTCCGCCGGTGCTCGCGGCACCGCGCCCGCGTCGCCGGGCCCGAGCCCGTCGGCGTCGGCGTCCGGGAAGGTCCGCACGTACGTGGTGCGGTCCGGACGCGTCGTGCTGTCGCTGACCTCGACGTCGGCGCGGCTCGTGTCGGCGGTGCCCGACAGCGGGTTCGAGGCGAAGACGTGGCGGAAGGCCGGCTGGCTGCGCGTCGACCTCACCGACGGCGCGCACGGCTCCGCGGTGTTCGCCACCTGGAACGGCCATCCGCCGATCGTCCAGGTCTACGAGTACTGAGCCGCCGCCCGTTCACTCGGGGCCGGTGAGCATGACGCCGACGCCCCGGACGGTGTGCAGGTAGCGGGGCGCGGCGGCGTTCTCGCCCATCTTGCGGCGCAGCCACGACAGGTGCACGTCGATGGTCTGGTCGTCGCCGTAGGGCTGCTGCCACACCTTCGCCAGCAGCTCCCGCCGGCCGACGACCCGCCCCGCGTTCTCCGCCAGGTACCCCAGCAGGTCGAACTCGCGGCGCGACAGCCGCAGCGGAGCGCCCCCCATGGACGCCTGGCGCCGTTCGAGGTCGACGCGGAGCTCGCCGAGCACGACGGCGTCGCGGCGCAGCCGCCCGCGGGCGCGGCGCAGCACCGCCTCCACGCGGGCGTGCAGGTGGTCGGCGGAGAACGGCTTGACCACGTAGTCGTCGGCGCCCGCGCCGAGCAGCCGGATGATCTCGGCCTCGCCGTCCCGCGCGGTCGCCACGATCACCGGCACGTCGGAGACGGCGCGCAGCATCTTCAGCGCCTCGCCGCCGTCGAGGTCGGGCAGCCCGAGGTCCAGGACGACGACCTCGGGGGCGGCGGCGGTCGCCTCGCGCAGCGCGTCCAGCGCCCGTCCCGCGCTGCGGACCGCGTGCCCCAGCCCGGTCAGCTCGCGGATCAGCGCGCGCCGCACGTGCTCGTCGTCTTCCACCAGCAGGATCGAGGCCACAGCTGGACGATAGGCCATCGTCCCGGCGCACCGGAACGAACCGCGCGCCGACGGGCCGGGCACAACACCGCCGATGGCGCTTAACACTTAATCAGCGCTTGATTAAGAGTTACATAAGGGTCGCTTATCGCAGCCCTTTCCGGTGATTCACGAATGTGCCGCGAGTTAATGTCATTGGTGGACGACAACGGGGGCGGAAGCTGTTCCGCGCGGTTTCTGGGGGGCTCATGGTCACCGACGCCGGGACGCACGCGCGGGCCGCCGGCGGGACGCGCCGGAGGCGGCGCGCCCGCCGTCGCCGGCAGCGCGGACGGCACGCGGGCGGCCCGCCGGCCGTCTTCCCGCGCGCGCCCGCGCCGCTGCGCCGGCTGGCCGCCGCCGTCTGGCTGGCGGACGCCGCGCTCGCGGTCACGGCCCTGTTCTGCTGACCGGAGCCGGTCTCACTCCACGACGGCCGGATTGTAGGACGGCGGGTCGCCGAGCATGCCGCGGTGCGAGCGCGGCCGGGAGCCGTCGGTGTCGACGACGCCGAGCTCCTCGCCGAGCTCCGCTCCGATGAGCACCTGCCCGGTCCATTTCATCGGCTCCGGGGACCGGGCGAGCGCGTCGATGACCCGGCCGCTGAATTCCGGCGACTCGGCCCCGGCGGCGAACGAGGCGTACTTGTCGGGGACGCCGTCGAAGAGCGCCTTGTTCCGCTCGGTCTTGAGCAGGCCCATCCACAGCGAGATGACGGCCACGTTGTAGGGCCGGAAATCGACCGCCATGTCGTGGGCCATCTTGTCCACGGCCGCCTTTCCGGCGCCGTAGGCGGGGCCGTGCATGTAGCAGTGGCCGCCGAATGACGAGGTGTTGACGACGAGACCGCCGTCGCCCTGGATCAGCAATGGCGCGGCGTAGTAGGTCGCCACGTACGCCGACCGCATTCCCACGTCGAACATGCTCTGCAACGCCAGCGGCTTCTCCCAGAACGGGCCCTTGCGGGTCAGGCCGTCCGGGATCGTGAACGCGTTGTTGACCAGCACGTCCAGCGTGCCGCTCTCCCGCCCGACCTGCTCGAACAGGGCCCTGACCTGGTCGTCGTCGGAGTGGTCGCAGACCACCGGGACGCCGGTGCCGCCGCGCGCGGTGATCTCCTCGGCGGTGGCGAACACCGTGCCGGGCAGGTCCGCGTCGCCCTCCGCGCGGGTGCGCCCGGTCACGTACACCGTCGCCCCGGTCTCGCCGAGGGCCAGCGCGATGCCCTTCCCGGCGCCGCGGCTGGCGCCGGTGACCACCGCCACCCGGTTCCCGGTCAGGCCCATTCGTCGCTCCTCGCGAGGAATTCCAGCATGGTCGCGGTGGTCTCCTCGGGTTTCTCCATCTGCATCATGTGCCCGGCGTTCTTGAGCATCCGGACGTCGCGGACGTCGTCGTAGTGCTCGTGCAGCCTGTTCAGCGGGTCGTCGCCGTGCCAGCCCTCCAGGTCGGCGTCCTGCTCGCTGCCGATGAAGAAGTACGGCACGGGGTTCTTCCTGCCCCGGTACGACTTGCGGTGCTCCCAGGACAGGTCCATGGCGCGGTACCAGTTCAGCCCGCCGGTGAATCCGCTGCGGCTGTAGTCGGCGACGTAGAACTCCAGTTCCGCGTCGGTCAGCCACGTCCACGGAAGGGGCGGGGTCTCCGGCAGGGCGTCGATGTACGTCGTCCCCGGCGGCTGCCGCCAGACGTCGAGGTAGTGGTAGTCGCTGGACAGCGCGTAGAACACCTTGCGCAGGAACTCGCGCGGCGCCGCTGCGAGGTCGCGGTCGGCGACGCCCGGTTCGGCGAAGTAGTGGATGTGGTTGAAGTGCCGCCGGGCCTGCCGGGCGGCGAGCGTCAGGGGCGATTCGTCGCTCGGTGTGAAGAACGGGTTCTCCAGCCCGATGATCGCCGCGACGCGCTCCGGATGGTGGTAGGCGAGGTCGTAGGCGGCGAACAGCCCGAAGTCGAGGCCGCTGAACACCGCCCGCTCCTCGCCGAGGTGGTCGAGGAGGCCGGTGAGGTCCCCGACGATCCGCTCGACGCCGTACTCGCGGTGGTCGTCCGGGCCGCTCGTCCGCCCCATCCCGCGCATGTCGGGCGCGACGACCCGGAAGCCCGCGTCCGCGATCGGCCCGATCTGGTGCCGCCAGCTGAACCAGAGGTGCGGGAATCCGTGCAGGAGGACCACGAGCGGTCCTCGCCCCTGCTCCACGTAGTGGACGTCGAGGCCGTTGATGTGCGCGTACCGATGACTCCAGCCGGCCATGCTGCGGTTCCTTCGGGCCGAGGGACCTGACCTTCGGACTGTGCAGGACGGCGGCCCCGATGACAGCACCATGTCTCGCTCAGTGGGAACCCGCTCGCTCCCGGGCGGCTCAGGACGCGTCGCCGCGCGGGAAGAAGGTGATCCAGTCGGCGATCATCGCGGGGGAATCGGTGCCCTCGACCTCCAGCTCGTTGCGGGTCAGCACGCGCGTCCCGCCGTCCTTCTGCCGGAGGTCGAGCAGCGTCGCCCGCACCCGGACGCGGCAACCGGTCCGCACGGGCCGCAGGAACCGCACCTTGTCGATGCCGTAGTTCAGGCCGCCGGAGCCGAGGTCCAGCTCCCGCTTGTGGAACGCCACCAGCATCGACAGCATCAGGAACCCCGAGACGGACCGCTCGCCGGGCCCGCCATTGGACGTCGGCCGGCCCAGGAACTCCTCGCGCAGGAACGTCGCGTCCCTGAACGTCTCCTCGTCCGTGCTTTCGAGGGGCACCCAGTCCGAGCGGAACAGTTCCTTGCCGACCAGGCCGGGGAGGTCGGCGAGGGAGTGGGTCATCGGATCGTCCTTCCGGTGTCCGGGGCCGGGACATGCCGGACCGATCCTGCCCTATCGGCGGGAACCGGATGATCACCGGCCGCGTCCCATCCGTACGCGGGACGGACCGCACACTCCGGACCCGGGGACTCCCTCCCGCGAGAGGGGAGCACGGTGCCCGGCTTTCTGGAGACCCTTCCGCTCCACACGATCACCGCGGTGTACGGCGAGGCCGGCCTCCGCGACCGGTTCGCGCGCGAGATCCTGCGCTTCCCGGAACCGGACTGGCGGCGCCTCAGCACCGCCCTGGCCCTGGCGAGCGACCTGCACCGGCAGGACCGCCGGGTCAGCGAGCCCACGATCAACCACCTGCTCCGCGTGACCCTGCGCGTCATGTGCCACTACCGGGTGGACGACGTGGACGTGCTCGTCGCCGCGCTGCTGCACGACTCCGTCGAGGACCACCCCGCCGACCTGGCCGGGGACGGCCACGACGCGCCGGCCGAGGCGGCCCTGGCCGTGCTGGAGGCCGAGTTCGGGCCGCGCGTGGCGGGCCTCGTCCGCGCGGTGACGAACCCGGACTACGACCGGAGCCGCGACGTCCACGCCCAGTACCGCGCGCACGTCGCCGCGAGCCTGGAGCGCCACCCCGCCGCGCGGATCATCAAGGTCTCGGACTTCACCGACAACGGCGTCGGGCTGATGCACACCACCGGGCCGAAGGTCCGCAAGCTCGCCCGCAAGTACCGGCCGCTGGTCCCCGGGCTGAAGGAGCTGATCGCCCGCCCGGACACCCCGCTGGACGACCCCGTCAAGCGGCACATCACCGGCCAGCTCGACCGCGCCGAGGAACGCTTCGACGCGATCCTGCAAGGCCACACCCTGCAGGCCCGCGCGGCCTCCTAGCCGGGGTCAGGCCTGGCCGGTCTCGAAGCGGCGCACCTTGCCGTCGCTGACGTCGAAGTGCCACCGGGTGCGCATCTCGCCCCATTTCTCGTTGCGGTACCGGGCGACGAGCGAGCGCCCGCCCTCGGCCTCGGACTCGACGTCCAGGTGGCCGCTGGCGCCGAAGATCTCGCTGTCGGCCCATTGGCCCAGGTCGCGGTCGGTCCCGTCGTCGCTCATCGTGGCGTCGTCGGTCAGCGCGGCGCGGAACGCCGCCACGTCGTTGGCGTTGATCGCGTTCACCAGGGCGCGGACGGCGGGCTCGCTCAGCTCGTCGGCAGGGATCACGGACCGCTCCTTCGCGGGAGGACGCCGGCCGCGGGCGGAGGCCGCGGGGCGTCACGGACAGTGACGATGATCTACCCCGGGAGCCGCGGCTCTACGCGGCGCGGCCGGCGGGCGGGTCAGCGGTGGGCGTTCCGCAGGTCCGTCTTGACGACCTTGCCGGTGGCGTTGCGGGGGAGGGCGGCGGCGAACTCGACGCTGCGCGGGCACTTGAAGTGCGCGATCCGCTCCCTGATCCAGGCGATCAGCTCGCGCTCGCCGGGCGCGGCGCCCGGGACCGCGACGACGACGGCGTGGACGGCCTCGCCCCAGCGCTCGTCCGGGACGCCGATCACCGCGACCTCCGCCACGTCCGGGTGCTCGGCGAGCGCGGCCTCGACCTCGGCGGGGAAGACGTTCTCCCCGCCGCTGATGATCATGTCCTTGGCGCGGTCCACGACGAACAGGTAGCCGTCCGCGTCGATGCGGACGACGTCGCCGGTGCGGTACCAGCCGTCCGGGGTGAACGCGGCGGCGGTGGCGTCGGGGTCGCGCCAGTAGCCGGTGGTGAGGGAGTCGCCGCGGATGAGCAGCTCGCCGGGCTCGCCGGGCGGCACGTCCGCGCCGTCCGGTCCGGCGACCCGTACCTCCCAGCCGAGCGTGACGTTCCCGGCGCTGGCCAGGTGCGGACCGTCCGGGACGTGGTCGTCCGGGTGCAGCAGGCTGATGAACGACTGGCACTCGGTGTTGCCGTAGATCTGGCGGAACCGGCAGCCGAGGGTGTCGAGGGCCGCGCGCAGCGACGCCGGCGTGATCGGGGCGGAGCCGTACTGGATCTCGCGCAGCGACGACAGGCCGGGCCGGACGGGGCGGCTCCGCACCTCGGCGACCAGCATGTCGATCAGCGTGGGGCCGGCGGTGAAGAACTCGACGCGGTCGGTCTCGATCGCGTCCACGACGGCACCCGGATCGAACGCGCCGTGCACGATCAGCTCCCCGGCCGTCAGCACGCACTGCATCGCCTGCGCGAACCCGGCGAGGTGGAACAGCGGCATCAACTGAAGGTGCCGGGACCCGGGGACCTGGTCGCCGATCTCGATCGCGAAGCCGGACAGGCTGCGGATGAGGGAGGCGTTGTCCAGCGGGATCGCCTTGGGCCGTCCGGTGGTGCCGCTGGTGTGCATCAGCCCGAACACGCCCGTGGCGGAGAGCCGTTCGGCCGGGCGCGGCGGTGGCGGTGCGTCGAGCCCGGCGTCGGGGAGCCAGCCGCCGTCCGCCGTCCCGATCGCGACCCTGGCGCGCAGGCCGGGGGCGGCGGCGTCGACCGTGCCGGTGAACGCGGGGTCGGCGACGGCGGCGACCGGGGTGAGCAGCGCGCAGAGCCGCTCCAGTTCGGGCGCGGCGAGCCGCCAGTTGACGAACGCGGGGATCGCGCCCGCCCGCATCAGCGCCAGCGCGTGGACGAGGAAGTCGGCGCTGTTGCGCGCCATGACCGCGACGACGTCGCCGTCCCCGATCCCGAGCGCGGCCCAGCCGCCCGCGCGCCGCTCCACCGCGTCCAGCAGCTGCCCGTAGGTGAGGCGGGCGCCGCGGTCGTCGCGGACGGCGGTCCGGTCGCGGTGCGCCGACGCACGCCATTCGAGGACGTGGATCCAGCTCTGCACGGCCGTCAGCCGGTGACGGGAGCGTGGCGGTCGGCGGCGGTGCGCGGTTCGTGCGCGACGTCGTCGGGCGTGAAGTCGCGCAGCCAGCACGCGAATTCCAGCAGGATGCCGTCGGGGTCCTGGAAGTAGAAGGACCGCACGTAGACGCCGGGGTGCATCTCCCGCGCGACCTGGGTCTCGCTGTCGTCGTGGTTGACGATCGGCGCGACCTTCACGCCCTTGGCCTTCAGCCGGGCCCGGTACTCCTCGAACATGTCGGGCGGGACGTCGAAGGCCACGTGGTTCAGGGACCCGATCGCGCTGATCCACTCGCCGAAGCCCGGCACGGTCACCGGCGCGGCGACGCCGGGAGCGGCGTCCGGCGAGTTCGGGAACCAGAAGAACGCGAGCGAGTTGCCGTTGCCCGCGTCGAAGAAGAAGTGCTGGCCCATCCCGCCCGGCAGGTCCAGCGTCTTGATCAGCTTCATGCCGAGGACGCCGCCGTAGAAGTCCACGGTGCGCCGCATGTCCGAGCAGACCAGCGCGACGTGGTTGAAGCCGCGGATGCGGAAGGCCGGCTCCGCGCCGCCCGTGTTCGCTGCGCTCACGTGTCACTCCTCCGGGGTCGATAAACTAATACTAACGTCAGATTTATATGCTTCCCTGCCTCGGCGCCGCTGTAAAGGCCCCGGACGGGCGGCGGGGGCGCCGAGGCGTCCCGGCGGGAGGAGAAACCGGTGTTAGGTTCAGGTGTGGAGAAGGATCAGACCACGCGTCCGACCGTGCGCGGGCGCAGGACGCTCGCCGCCATCGAGGCCGCCGCCCGCCGGATCATCGCCCGCAAGGGCTTCCTCGCGATGACGGTCGCCGACATCGCGCAGGAGGCCGGCCGCTCGCCCGCCTCCTTCTACAACTACTACGACTCCAAGGAAGACCTGCTCGCCCACTGGGCGGACGACTTCCGCGCCGAGGCCAAGGCCCGCGCGGTGGTCGCCTACAAGCACGGCGTGCCGCCCCGCGAGCGCGTCATGGAGTCGGCGCGCGCGCACTGGCTGACCTACCGCGAGCGGCTCGCCGAGATGGTCGGCGTCTTCCAGCTCGCCATGATCAACGAGGAGTTCGCCGGGCACTGGCGGGAGCTGTGCGACGACGCGGTGGACAGCATCGCCGAGAGCGTCCGGCGCGCCCAGCGGGAGGGCTACTGCCCCGGCGCCGACCCCGGCCTCACGGCCGCGGCGATCGTCGCGATGCTCAACCAGTTCTGCTACGACCGCCTCGCCGGTGCCGGCGAGGACGCCGACATCGACGACGAGGCGGCGATCCGCACCCTCGGCGAGATCTGGTACCGCGCCATCTACTGGCGGGCCGACTAGCAGGGCCGACGCGGGACGAGGTGGGGCTTGTCAAACCTCGTGCGGCTCTAACATGATTCCAACGTCAGATTTGCTTTTCATCGAGGAGGCCGCATGGCGTTGGACGGATCCCCGGCCGGGATGGTCCGGCGCTGGGCGCGGGAGCGCCCGGACGCCGCGGCGGTGTCGACGGGCGGCGGCCGCTCGCTCACCTTCGGCGAACTGGACGGGCTGAGCTCGCGCCTCGCGCGGGCGCTGATCGCCGCCGGGGCCGCGCCCGGCGACCGCGTCGCCTTCCTCGGCCGCGACGCCACCACGTGGGCGGTGACCCTCGTCGGGGCCTCCAAGGCCAGGGCCATGGGGGTCCCGCTGAACTGGCGGCTGTCCCGGCCCGAGACGGCCGAGGTGATCGCCGACGCCGGGCCGGTCGCGGTGGTGTGCGAGCCGGAGTTCCTGCCGCTGCTCGGGCTCCCGGCGGAGGACGGCGCCGACCCGCAGGTGGTGGTCGGCGGGACGGCCGCCCCGCTCGGCGCGTGGCTCGCCGGTCACGACGCCGACGATCCGGAGCTGCCCGCCGAGCCCGACGACGTGGCGTTCCTCTTCTACACGTCCGGGACGACCGGCCGCCCGAAGGGCGTGCAGCTCGCCAACCGCAACGTGGCCGCGAACCTCGCCAAGCCCGCGCCGTGGACGATCGGCCCCGGCGACACCGTCTTCGTGCCCGCGCCCACCTTCCACGTCTCCGGCAGCGGCTGGCTGTTCCTGTGCCTCGGCGTCGGCGCGCACGCGCTGTACGTTCGCGACATCGTCCCCGCCGATGTGCTGCGGCTACTGGAGTCGGAGCGGGTGACGCACGCGCTGGTCGTTCCGGCGCTGCTCCAGATGCTCGTCCGCGACCCGGTCGCGCGGGAGACCGACTTCTCGCGGCTCCGGACGCTGATCTACGGCGGCTCGCCGGTCGCGCCGGCCGTCCTGGTCGAGGCGCGGGAGCTACTCGGCTGCGACCTCGTCCAGGGCTACGGCCTCACCGAGACGTGCGGGCCGATCACGTTCCTCGGCCCCGCAGACCACGCGCCCGGCGCGCCCGAGCACCGGCTGGCGTCCGCGGGGCGCGCGGTCGAGGGTGTCGAGCTGTCCGTCCGCGACCCGGCGACCGGCGAGCCGCTGCCCGCCGGGGACGTCGGCGAGATCTGGACGCGCAGCGACATGGTGATGGTCGGGTACCGCGACCGGCCCGCCGAGCAGGCCGCCGCGATGACCCCGGACGGCTGGTTCCGCACCGGCGACGCGGGCCGCCTGGACGCCGGCGGCTACCTGTTCGTCACCGACCGGGTGAAGGACATGATCGTGTCCGGTGGCGAGAACGTGTACCCGGTCGAGGTCGAGAACGTGCTGATGGCGCACCCCGCCATCGCCGACGCGGCGGTCATCGGGGTGCCGCACGAGCGCTGGGGCGAGACGGTGAAGGCCCTCGTCGTCGCGCGGGGAACGCCGCCCGCGCCGGAGGACGTCATCGGGTACTGCCGCGAGCGGCTCGCGCACTACAAGTGCCCGACCTCGGTCGACGTGGTGGACGACCTGCCCCGCAACCCCAGCGGCAAGATCCTCAAGCGCGAACTCCGGGCCGCCTACTGGCCCGCCGGCGGACGGAGCGTCGGATGACCGGGCCGGCGCGCGGCAACCGGGTGAAGCGGGCGCTGGCGGACGGGCGGGTCGCGGTCGTCGTGGCCGGGCACTCCGCGACGTCCGACACCGCAGACTTCGTCGGGCGGCTCGGCTTCGACGGGCTGTGGCTGGAGGGCGAGCACGGCGCGGTGACGTGGGACCGCATCGGCGACCTCAGCCGGGCCTGCGAGCTGTGGGACATGGCCGCCATGTACCGGGTCCGCACGCTGGAGCCGTCGCTGGTGGCGCGTGCGCTGACCCTCGGTGTGCACGGCATCGTCGTCCCGCAGGTGAGCACGGCCGACGAGGCGCGGCGGCTGGTCGCCGCCGCCAAGTTCGCGCCGCAGGGCGCGCGCGGGGTGTCGCGGGGGCGCCGCTCCTACGGCCGTCCGGGCTTCCTGGACGAGGAGAACGACCAGACCGTCCTCGTCGTCCAGCTCGAAGACCCGGGCGCGCTGCGCAACGCGGAGGAGATCGCCGCCGTGCCCGGCATCGATGTCGTGTTCGTCGCGCCGAACGACCTCGCGCAGGCGATGGGGCACCAGGGCCGCCCCGACCACCCCGAGGTCGCGGGTGCCATCGACGAGACGCTCGCCCGGATCGCCGCCGTCGGAACCGCGCCCGGCACGCTGTGCCCCGCCGACCAGATCGACCGGTTCGTCGGGCTCGGCGCCCGCTTCCTCTACACCTCCTACGACGCCTGGATCACCGCCGGGGCGCGCGGCTTCCGGAGCGCCCTCGACGCCGCCACCGCACGACAGGACGGAGCAGCATGACGATCGAACGCACCTTCGTGGGCCTCCCCTCCCCGACGATCGGACGGGCCGGCGCGGGCGGCCACCCCTGCCAGGGCCTCTACCACCGGCGCGCGGGCACGAAGCCGAAGGTCGCCTTCATCGCGACGCACTACCAGATCGATTTCTCCGAGCACTACCTCGCCGAGTACATGGCCGAGCGCGGCTTCGGGTTCCTCGGCTGGAACACCCGGTTCCGCGGCGACGAGAGCCACTTCCTGCTGGACCACGCGCTCGTCGACATCGGCGTTGGCGTGCGGTGGCTGCGTGAGGTCGCGGGCGCCGAGACCGTCGTCCTGCTCGGCAACT
Source organism: Actinomadura sp. NTSP31 (assembly GCF_041951385.1). Lineage (NCBI taxonomy): Bacteria > Bacillati > Actinomycetota > Actinomycetes > Streptosporangiales > Thermomonosporaceae > Actinomadura > Actinomadura sp. NTSP31. The sequence continues at coordinate 62,047 of NZ_JBGNUT010000036.1, forward strand.
CCGGTGGCGGCTCGCTGATGGCCGCCTACCAGTCGCAGGCCGTCGAGCCGAACGTGACGACGCTGCCGGGCCTGCGCCTCGCCGCCGGGGTGGACGACCTGCCCGCCGCCGACGCCTACATCTCCGTCGCCGCGCACCTCGGCCGTCCCGACGTGCTCACGTCCTGGATGGACGCCTCGGTCACCGACGAGTCCGACCCGGTCGCGACCGACCCGTCCCTCGACCTGTTCAACCCGGAGAACGGCCCGCCCTACAGCGCCGAGTTCCTCGCCCGGTACCGCGCCGCGCAGGAGGCCCGGAACCGGCGCATCACCGCCTGGGTGAAGGACGAGCTGGCGCGGCTGTCCGCCGCCGGGTACCACGACCGCCCGTTCAGCGTGTTCCGCACGTGGGCCGACCCGCGCATGGTCGACCCGTCGATCGAGCCGACGAACCGGCGCCCGAACAGCTGTTACCCGGGCAAGCCGGAGCGTGCGAACCGGTCGGTGTTCGGGATCGCCGCCGCCTGCACGCTGCGCACCTGGCTGAACCTGTGGAGCCTGGACGACTCGCAGACCCGCGCCCACCCGCACCTGGCCCGCATCACCGTGCCGTCGCTGGTCGTCAACGCCGACGCCGACACCGGCGTGTTCCCCAGCGACGCCGCCGCGATGTACGACGCGCTCGCCGCGCAGGACAAGGAGCGCCACGACCTGTCCGGCGACCACTACTTCCTCACCCCGGAGGGCGCGCGCGGCGAACTCGCCGACCTGATCGCCTCCTGGCTCGGCAAGCGCTTCCGGTAACGGCGGACGTTCCTGAACCGTGCCCGGCCTCGGCGGGCCGGGCACGGTTCCCGCTCAGCGCTTCGCCGGACGCCACGGATCCAGGCAGCGGCTCTGCGCCGGATCCAGGTACTCGTCCAGGCGGGTGATGCGGCCGTCCTTCACCGTGACGATGAAGCAGGCCCGCAGCGCCAGCTCCGTGCCGTCCGGGACGACGCCCCGCAGCACGTGCTGCTGGACGTAGCCGTCCGGCGTGGGACGCCGCCGGATCTCGGTGTAGCGCATGTCGCGCAGCGTCCCGGTGAGCCAGCCCAGCACCCGCAGGTTCTCCTCCGGGCCGATCACCCGGTCGTCGGTGTTGTGCCAGATCTCCGCGTCCGGGGCGTACAGGGACGTGCGGACGGCGTCCAGGTCGCCGGTCTCCACGGCCGCGACGAACTCGTCCGCGAGCCGCTCGATGGATCGTTCCACGCCGTCAGCCCCGCTTCCCGCGCAGCGGCACCGTGACGAGGTCGTTCCCGACCACCACCGGCCCGCGGTAGGACTTGCGGGCGCCCTGGTACCAGGTCCGGTCGGGGACCATGCTCGGCTTCGCCGGGCCGAGATGGCTGAGCACGAGCTTCCCGGCGTCCGCCCGCCGCGCCACGTCGCCGACCTGCGTGACGTCGGTGTGCGCCTCCTTCAGGTGCTCGATGAACGCCTCGTTCTGGTTCTTGTCCTTGTAGTAGTCCACGCTGACCGCCTCGTGGACGAGCACGTCGCTGCGGTGCGCCAGCTCGATGATGTTCTCGTGGTACGCCGTGTCGCCGGAGAAGGTGATCACGCCGTCCGGCGTCTCGCAGCGGAACCCGAACGCGGGGAACACCAGCCCGTGCGCGCCCAGCGTGGCCTGCACCCGGATGCGGTCGTCCTCGAACACCGTGAACGGCCGGATCCGCGGCGCGCGGTTCTTCAGCGCGTCGGCGCCGGTCCGGGACACGTCGATCTCGGTGAGCTTCAGGATCGACTCCGGATGGATCGGCGTCGCGCCCTCCCGCCCGTAGATGTTGAACGTGTAGGCGTTCGCGTTCAGGCTGCCGTTGATCAGGTCCTTCAGGCCGGGCGTCGGGTTGTCCGGGTTCACGTCCGGCACCGGGCGCGGACCCGCGAACGGCGGCCCCATCGCGCCCGCCGGCCCCGGCCCGAACACCTCCACCGGCGGGACCAGCGCGTCCCCGTCCGGGCTGGCCTGCGCCAGCATCAGGTAGTTGAACAGGTCGGCGGTGTGGTCGGCGTGCAGATGCGTCACGAACACGGCCCGCAGCGACTTCAGCGGCAGCCCCGCCCGCACGTACTGGCCGGTCGAGCCGCGCCCGGCGTCGAACAGGTACGTCCGGTCGCCGACCACGACGGCACTGGAGATCCCGGACCGCTCCGCGATCGGCACCGGGCCGCCCGCGGTGCCGAGCAGCACCAGCCGCGTCCGCGCGCCGTCCGCCCGCCCGCGCTCCGGCGCCGCCAGCGCCCGCCCCGGCACCCCCACCGCGCCGAGGGCCGCGGCCCCCACCACGGCCGCCGACCCGATCACGGCCCGCCGCGACGGCCGCCCCGCCGCCGTCCCGCCCGCTTGCCCGTCACACATGCCCAGCTCCGATCCGTGCGAGAATGAAGCTGACATTAGATTCAGAAACTGCCCCGGCGCAATACCCTCGCCCGCCGCGCTCCGCGGCTCCTGGAAGAATGCTGGGTTCTTGATATCTTCAACCCAAGCTATCTGAGGGGTGTGGGCGATGAGCGCGGGCGAGGCGGACGAGATCCTGGTCGGCGGGGTCTGGCGGCGCGGGTCGGGAGCGGTCATCGAGTCGCTCAGCCCGGTGGACGGCTCGGTGATCGCCCGCCTGCACGGCGCGGACGCCGCCGACGTGGACGAGGCGGTACGGGCGGGCGCCGCGGCGGCGGCCGACCCCGCCTGGCGCGACCTGCTCCCGCACGACCGCGCCCGCTTCCTGGTCCGGATCGCCGACGCGATCGCCCGGTCGTCCGAGCGGCTGGCCGCGCTCCAGACCCGCGACACCGGAAAGTCGATCAACGAGACGCGGGCGCTGGTGAGCAGCGCGCAGGCCACGTTCCGCTACTTCGCGGCGGCGCTGGAGACGGTGGAGGAGAGCCTCACGCCCCCGCGCGGCCCGTACCTGACCATGAGCGTGCACGAGCCGATCGGCGTGGTCGGCGCGATCACCCCGTGGAACTCGCCGATCGCCAGCGACGCGCAGAAGATCGCGCCCGCGCTGGCGGCGGGCAACGCGGTGGTGCTGAAGCCGGCCGAGTGGACGCCGCTGGTGGCGCTCGCCCTCGGCCGGCTGATCGACGAGTCCGGGCTGCCGGCCGGCCTGCTGTCGGTGCTGCCCGGCCCGGGGGACGTCACCGGGGACGCGCTCGTCCGGCATCCCGGCGTCGGCAAGGTGTCGTTCACCGGCGGCACCGCCACCGGACGGGCCATCGGCGCGGCGGCCGCGCAGAAGATCATGCCGGTCTCGCTCGAACTGGGCGGCAAGTCCCCGACGATCGTGTTCCCCGACGCCGACATGGAGCGGACCATCGCGGGCCTGCTGTTCGGCGTCTTCTCCTCGTCCGGGCAGAGCTGCATCGCCGGCTCGCGCGTCTTCGTCCACGCCTCGGTGTACGAGCAGGTGCTGGGCGAACTCGTGGCGCGCGCCGGCGGGCTGCGCGTCGGGCCGGGGACGGATCCGGCGACGCAGGTCGCGCCGCTGGTGACGCACGCCCACCGGGACCGGGTGGCCGGGATGGTCCGGCGGGCCCGGCAGGAGGGGGCGCGGGTGCTCTGCGGCGGGCGGGCGCCCGAAGGCCCGCGATGGTCCGACGGCGCCTACTACCTCCCGACGATCCTGGACGGGCTCCCGAACGGCTCGGCCACCTGCCAGGAGGAGATCTTCGGCCCGGTGCTCGTGGCGCTGCCGTTCGAGGACGAGGACGACCTCGTCGCGCAGGCCAACGACTCGGTCTACGGGCTCGCCTGCGGCATCTGGACCCGCGACTACCGGCGGGCCTGGCGCGTCGCCCGGCGGATCGACGCGGGCACGGTCTGGATCAACACCTACAAGCAGTTCAGCATCTCCACGCCGTTCGGCGGCATGAAGGAGAGCGGCATCGGCCGCGAGAAGGGCCGCGAGGGGATCTTCGCCTACATGCGGCAGAAGAGCGTCTACTGGGACCTGGCGGAGGGACCGCTTCCCTGGGCATCGTGACGGACGGCCCGTGGTCGACGGCCCGTGACGGGCAACCCGTGACGGGCGGTCCCCCCGGCCCGCCGTCAGGAGGGGCTGCGGGTCGTCCGGCGCGGACGGCGGGGCGGGGCGACCGCGCGCCCCGCGACGGCGGCCTCGATGGACCGCTGGAGCAGGATCAGGCTGTCGGCGATCTGCGCGCGCTGCTCCCGGGACAGGCCGGCGAGCAGGGTCTCCTCGTTCGCCAGGTGCCGGGCGAACACGTCGTCGATGAGGCCGAGGCCGACCTGGGTCAGCTCGGCGAACATCACCCGCCGGTCGTTCGGGTGGGGGCTGCGCCGGATGAGGCCCTGGCGTTCGAGCGCGTCCAGCCGGCCGGTCATGGCGCCGCTGGACAGCAGCGAGGACTCGGCGAGCTCGGACGGCGTCTTGCGGTAGGGCGGGCCGCCCCGGCGCAGGTTGGCCAGCACGTCGAAGGACTTCGGCGTCAGGTCGTAGGGGGCGAGGAACGCCTCCAGCTCCTGGCGCGAGAGTTCGGCCACGTGGCGCAGGCGGCCGAACACCCCGATCGGAGAGGCGTCCAGGTCCGGACGCTCCCGGCGCCAGTCGTCCAATGCCTTCCCGACCGTGTCCATTGCACCGTCGTCCATTGCACCGTCCGTGTGATGAGAGTGGGGCGGGTCCGTGCGAGCCGTCCGAAAGAATAGCGGAACCAAGATATCTTGACACAAGTAATTTAGGTCCCAGATACTTCGGTGCGAACCACCGCCCGCGTCCCCCGAGCCAGCTTTCACACGAGGTCACGATGCAGATACCTTTCGCCGCGGTCCGCAAGGCCCGCCGGAGCCGCTGGGGCCGCCGGGCCCTTCCCGGCGCCGCACTGGCGCTGACGGCGGCACTCGCCCTCTCGGCCTGCGGGGACTCCGGGCCCGAGAAGGACGCCTCCGGACGCACGAAGGTCACCGTCCGCACCGACGTCTTCTACACCGGCGCCGTCCTGCCCCTCGTCGCCGGCGTCGAGCAGGGCATCTACGCCAAGCACGGCCTGAACGTCACGCTCAACCCCGGCAAGGGGTCGGCGACCACCCTGCAGACGGTGGCGAACGGCTCGGACGACATCGGCTACGCCGACGCCGGCGCGCTGGTGCAGGCCGTCGGCAAGCACATGCCGGTCCGGATGGTCGCCGGGATGGTGCAGCGGTCGCCGCTGGCGATCTTCGCGAAGAAGGACTCCGGCATCACCGGCGCCAAGGACCTGGCGGGCAGGACCGCCGGGTTCACCGCCGGGTCGGCGCCCGAGACGGTCTTCCCCGCGTTCGCCAAGGCCACCGGCCTCGACCCGGATTCGGTCAAGCTCAACAAGGTCGACGTGCCGACCCGCGACAGCCTGTTCGTCCAGGGCAAGACGCAGTTCACCTTCGGGCTCCTGAACGTCACCGAGCCGAACATGAAGGCCAAGTGCGGCTGCGACCTGACGGTCCTCGGCTACGCCGCGTCCGGCCTCGACGTGCTCAGCTCCGGCCTCGTGACCTCCAAGAAGTTCGCCGACCACGACGGCGGCGTACTGCGCAAGTTCCTCGCCGCGACGGCCGAGGCGGTCCAGGCGACCAACGCCGCCCCGGACGCCGCCGTCGACTCCTTCTTCAAGTTCGTCAAGACGACGACGCTGTCCAGGGACGTCGTCAAGCAGCAGTGGCTCGCGTCCGCGAAGCTGCTCACGACGGACCGGACCAAGGGCCAGCCGTTCGGCTGCACGGCCGCCGACGACTGGAAGAGCACCATCCGGGTCATGGAGCAGTACGGCGGCGTCGGCGCCGGGAAGGTCGCGCCGGCGGACGCCGCGAGCAACGCCTTCCTGTCCGGATGCTCCGACACGCTCGGAGGGAAGTAGCGGATGGCCGGCGCGACCGCCCCCTTCATCGAGTTCGACCGGTTCACCAAGTCCTTCGACGCCGTCACCGCGGTCAGCGAGATGTCCTTCGAGCTCGAGCGCGGCGAGTTCCTCGCCATCGTCGGGCCGAGCGGCTGCGGCAAGAGCACCCTGCTGATGGCCCTCGCCGGGCTGACCCAGCCGTCCACCGGCCAGGTGCGGGTGCAGGGCGAGCCGGTGCTCAAGCCCTACACCGACCTCGGCTTCGTCTTCCAGAGCGCGGAACTGCTGCCGTGGCGGACGTCGCTGCAGAACGTCCTGCTGCAGAGCGAGGTCCGCCGCGCCCCCAAGCAGGAGGCCGAGCGGCGCGCCCGGGAGCTGCTCGGGCAGGTGGGCCTCGACGGGTTCGAGGACAGTTACCCCGACGAGCTGTCCGGCGGCATGCAGCAGCGCGTGGCGCTGTGCCGCGCCCTGCTGCACGACCCGGAGATCCTCGTCATGGACGAGCCCTTCGGCGCGCTGGACGCGCTCACCCGGGACCAGATCCAGATCGACCTGCAGCGGATGTGGATGGAGCGCCGCAAGACGGTCGTCTTCGTCACCCACAGCATCGACGAGGCCGTCTTCCTCGCCGACCGGGTCCTGGTGTTCTCGCCCCGCCCGGCCCGCATCGCGGCCGAGTTCCGGGTGCCGCTGGAGCGCCCGCGGCACCTGAGCGCGCGGACCGGCCCGGAGTTCACCGACCTCGTCGGGCGGATCCGCGGCGTCTTCGAGAACCTCGGCGTCCTGAAGGAGGAGTCCAAGTGAGCCGGAGGCGGTTCCTGGAGTCGCGGATCGCCGACTGGGTGCTGCCGCTCATCCTGGTGGCGGTCATCGTCGCGGCCTGGCAGATCGTCTGCTCGTCCGGCGCGGTGGAGGAGTACGTGCTCCCCGCCCCCGGCGACGTCCTGCAGAAGATGTTCGGCGACTTCGGCACCTTCGCCGACCAGTCCGTCCCGACCATGGTGGCGATCTTCGCCGGCTTCGCGCTGGCCGTGGTCGTCGCGCTGCCCATCGCGGTGGCCATGGTCTACAGCGGCGTCGTGCGGCGCGCGATCTACCCGCTGCTGATCATCGCCCAGGTGGTGCCCAAGGTCGCGATCGCGCCGCTGTTCATCATCTGGTTCGGGTTCGGCCAGCTGCCCAAGGTGCTGATGGTCGCGCTGATCTGCTTCTTCCCCGTGGTGATCGACTCGCTCGTCGGGTTCAAGGCGGCCCGGCCGGAGAGCCTGATGCTGGTGCGCTCGATGGGCGCGAGCCGCTGGCAGGCGTTCTGGAAGGTCCGCTGGCCGTGGGCCCTGCCGAGCATCTTCGCCGGCGTCAAGGTCGGCATCACCCTCGCCGTCGTCGGCGCGGTGGTGGCCGAGTTCGTCGGCGCGGACAAGGGCCTCGGCGTCATGCTGATCACCGCGCGCGGCGACATGGACAGCCTGACGGTGTTCGCCTCGATCGCCTGGCTGACCGTGATCGGGTTCGTCCTGTTCGTCCTCGTGGAGGTCCTGGAGCGGGTCCTGGTGCCGGGCAAGCGCGGCGGACGCTCCCACGAAGCGTCCGGTTCGCTGTGACCGCGCCCGGCCGGCCCGGCGGGGTGCCGTCGAACGGGACCCAGCGCGCCGTCATGTACGCCGGGCCCGGGCGCGTGGCGGTGGGCGAGGCGCCGATGCCCGCCCTGGAGACCCGCGCCGCGCCCGGCGTGCTGCCGCGCCGCTGCGACCACGGCGTGATCGTCCAGGCGCTCGCGACCTGCGTCTGCGGGTCCGACCAGCACACGCTGCACGGCCCGGGCGCCGTCGAGGGCATGGTGCTCGGCCACGAGCTCACCGGCGTCGTCGTCGAGACGGGCCGGGACGTGGAGCGCGTCAGGGTCGGAGACGTGTGCTCGGTGCCGTTCAACGTCGCCTGCGGGCGGTGCGCGAACTGCCGGGCCGGCCTGACCGGGCACTGCCTGACCGCGAACCCGGCCAGGCCCGGCGCCACCTACGGGATGGGCGAGGGCTTCGGCGGCTGGGCCGGTCTGCAGGCGCGGTACGCGCTCGTCCCGTACGCGGACTTCAACCTGTACGTCTTCCCCGATCCCGACCACGCCCGCGAGCGGTTGCTGGACGTCGCCATGATCGGCGACATCCTGCCCACCGGCTACCACGCCGCCCGCTCCGCCGGCGTCGGCCCCGGCTCGACCGTGTACGTCGCCGGGGCCGGGCCGGTCGGCCTCGCCTCGGCGGTCGCCTGCCGGATGCTCGGGGCCGCCGCCGTGGTCGTCGGCGACTTCAACCGCGAGCGGCTCGAGCACGTCCGCTCCGTCGGATTCGCCGCGGCGGACCTCGCGGACGGCGACCTGGCCGGGACGGTCGCCGAGACCGTCGGCGTCCCGCACGTGGACGTCGGCATCGACTGCGTCGGCATGTCCGACGCCGCGGTCGCGAACGCCGGGGCGGACGGGAGCACACCGGCCGCGGGCGCGTTCAACGACATCGTGGCGATCGTGCGGCACGGCGGCGCCGTCTCGGTTCCCGGCGTGTACCCGGCGGGAGCGCCCGGCACGCGGCCCCGGCTCGGGGTCTGGCTCGGCGGCGTCTGGTCCAAGGCCATCACGGTCACCTCCGGCGCCACCCCCGTCCGGCGCTACCAGGACGAGCTCGCCACCGCCGTGCTCCGCGGGGACGTCGGCATCGCGGACGCCGTCGGCGCCACCCCGGTTCCGCTGGAGCAGGGCGCCGACGCGTACGAGCGCTCAGGGGCGGGCGCCGGGCGCAAGTTCGTCCTCATCCCGTAAGACCCCGCGAACTGTAAGACCCCCGCGAACGCGACGGCGCCGGGACCGCATCGGTCCCGGCGCCGTTTCGCCTTCCAGCGGAGAGGTCCCCGTCCCGGAGCCTTCGCTCGGGGACGGGGACCTCCGCGGATGTCAGCCGCGCGTGACGCCGTGCATCGGGGAGGTCGGCGGGTAGGTGGGCAGCTGCGGCTTCTGCGTGCCGATGATCACGCAGAACAGCGCCTCGCCGTCGCCCACGTTCCGCAGGCTCCGCGGCACGCCGGCCGGGACCCGGATGAGGTCACGGTAGCCGAGCACGCGGCCGGCCGTCCGCGTGCCGTCCTCGACGTCGTGGACGGTGACCTCCAGCTCGCCCTCCAGCACGAAGAAGACCTCCTCCACGTCGTGGTGGGTGTGCTCCGGCCCGACACCGCCGACCGGAAGCCGCATGTTGGAGAACGTGAAGTGCTCGGACGGCAGGATCCGCGAGTCGGTCTCGTGGTTCCCCGTGGCGCCGGAGCCGATGTAGCGGATCTGGGCGCGGCGGAACTCGTCGCCGGCCTTGGCCTGGAAGGCGAGCGTGTCCCAGTCCTCGAAGCGGCTCTCGCGGCTCGCGATGCAGGAGTCGATCAGCTCGTCCAGGTCGGTCGCGGTCTTCTCCGTCATGATGGGTTCTCCTCTGGTTCGGAACGGGGGACAAGGAAGTCGCGTACGGCCGCGGCGAACGCCTCGGGGCGTTCCTGGTGGGCCAGGTGGCCGGCCCCGGGGATCTCGGCGTACCGGGCTCCGGGCACGGCGCCCGCGATGAGCCGGCTCTCCGCCGGGGGGCAGACCGCGTCGTGCTCTCCCACGAGCACGAGCGTGGGGGCGGTGACGGCGGCGAAGGCGTCCCCGTGGTCGGTGGCGGCCATCGACTCGGCCGCGTGGCCGTAGCCGGGCAGGCGGATCGCGGCCGCCATCGCCTCGGCGACGCGGGTGACGTCCGCGGGCGGGGCGCCCGGCGAGAGCAGCCGCGGCGCGCGGGCGCGGGCGAAGCCGGCCGCTCCGCGCTCCGCCAGCTCGGCGGCGCGCGCTCGCATGGCCGCGGCCTTCTCCGGCGTGGTCCCGGAACCGCGGGTGGAGTCGGCGAGGACGAGGGCGTCCAGCCGCCCGGGATGGCGCAGCGCGAACCGGGTGGCGATCACGCCGCCCCAGGAGGTGCCGAGGACGCTCGCACGGCGGATCCCGAGGCCGTCCATGACATCCGCGACGGCGTCGGCGTATCCGTCCATGCCGGGGGCCGTGCGCGGGTCGGCCGAGGCCGCGTAGCCCGGCGCGTCCCACGCGATGACGCGCAGCCGGCCGGCGAGCAGCCGTCCGAGGGCGTCGAAGCCGGCCCCGCTGGACCCGATGCCGTGCAGGCACAGGACGGGCGGCGCGTCGCCCCCGCGGTCGCGCACCGCGATCCCGCCGATCATCTCGACCCGGCTCACGCGACCCGCCAGGCGACGCCGGGCACCAGGTCGGCCAGGGAGCGCAGCACCGCGGGGCCGACGAGCCCGCTGGTCGCCGGGTTCGCCGGATCCGGAAGGTTTCCGAGCTCGAACCGGTACTCGCCGACCTGGCCGGTGAACTCGACGACGTGCCTGGTCAACGTGGTGTCCGGGGCGGCCACGAGGCGGACGCGCACGGCCGACCAGTCGCCGGCCGCCAGGGCCAGCGTCGCCGCCACGTTGGCGTTGCGGGGGAACCGCACGGCGGCCTCGCGGGCGTCCCCGTCGAACACGGTCACGGGGGCGTCGCCCGGACGCAGCGATCTCAGCCGGTCCGCCGTCCGGTCGTCCATCCATGGCTGGACCAGCGAGGCGGGCGCCTTGGACGAGGTGAGCCGCACGCTCGCCAGCGGCCCGCCGAGCGCCGCGGCGCGGACGACGTCGAGGCCGCCCAGCGCGCCGGTGCAGATCAGGAGCCGGCCGGAGCGCGCGGTGGCCGGCCGGGTGAGCTCGTGGAACAGGTCCTGGTCGGCCAGCGCGCCCACCGACACCGCGAGCAGGTCGCGTCCGGCGGCGAGCACCGCCGGGCCGTGCTCGCGCAGCGCCGGCTGGCCCGCGGCCTCGACCACCACGTCGGAGGACGCGAGCAGCGCGCGCAGGTCGCGCACGGACGCCGGGGCCGGGGTGCCCCCACGCGTCAGGACCCCGCCGAGCACCGCGCCGGGCACCGTGCCGCGGCGCAGCGCCGCGGCCACGTTCGCCCCGATCGCACCGTGCCCGAGGACGCCCACCCGCAACACGGCACCGTGCCCAGCCGCCACACCGACTCCAGATAGCTTGGTCTCGAAATACTTGTTCTGAAGATATCTAGAGCCGGAGTTGCCGCGCAAGCGGCCGGCGGCGCCCTTCCCGGCGCGAACGGGCCGGATCTGCGGCGGCGGCCTGACGTTTCGGGTGGCTGTCTCGTCAGATGGGTGTGCGGGAGGATGACGAGCGAGGGGGCGGCAGCATGAGCGCGGAATCCGAGGCGGCCGGCGCTGGGGCCGATCCGGGCCTGAGCGCGGTCGTGAGCGAGCGGCGCCGGCTGATCAGCCTCGCGTACCGGCTCCTCGGCTCCATGGCGGACGCCGAGGACGTCGTCCAGGAGACCTACGCGCGCTGGTACGCCATGTCCCGCGAGCAGCAGGACGCCATCGTCTCGCCCGGCGCGTGGCTGACGAAGGTCGCCGGCCGGGTCTGCCTCGACCTGCTCGGCTCGGCGCGGGCCCGGCGGGAGCGCTACGTCGGCGAGTGGCTGCCCGAGCCGGTGCCCGGAACGGCGGAGTGGGGCGACGGCCGGACCGGCGGCACCGCCGCCGAGCCCGCCGACCCGGCCGACCGGGTCACGCTCGACGAGTCGGTCAGCATGGCCTTCCTGGTGCTGCTCGATTCGATGACCCCGGCCGAGCGCGTCGCGTTCGTCCTGCACGACGTCTTCCGCTTCCCCTTCGCCGAGGTGGCCGAGATCGTCGGCCGCTCGCCGGTGGCCTGCCGGCAGCTGGCGTCCTCGGCCCGGCGCCGCGTCCGCGGCGCGCGGGGGCCCGCGGCGCCCGCGACGACGGCGGCGCAGCGCGCCCGCGTCGTCCGCGCGTTCCGGAAGGCGTGGGAGGCCAAGGACCTCGACGCCCTCATCGGCCTCCTCGACCCGGCGGCCGTCGCGGTCGGCGACGGCGGCGGCCTCGCCAGCGCCATGCCCCGCCCGGTCGAGGGCGCCGAGCCGATCGCGCGGCTCATCGTCGACCTCGCCCGCCAGGGACCGGACATGACGATCACCGAGCGCACCGTCAACGGCCGGCCGGGCCTGGTGGCGAGCGCGGACGGGGCCGGCCTCGCGGTCATCTCCTTCGAGGTCACCGGTGACCGGATCACGCACATCTGGGCGGTGCGCAACCCCGAGAAGCTCCGCCCCTGGACGGCCCCCTGAAACGGCCGTGTTCGGGACCGGCCACGCGCTCACTCCCTTTCCGCTTCACCTCCACTTGGTCCGGCGGCGCGAACGCGTCACCGCCGGGCCGGCGAGGGCCGGCCCGGCGGCGGGCGGTTCCGGTCGGTGGCGCGGTGACCGGTCAGTAGTTGGGGTTGTTGGTCGTCGGGATCTGGATGCTGATCGGGTAGTCGGCCCCCGACAGGACGAGCAGGACGCCCTGCCGGATGATCTCGTCGAACACCCAGTAGAAGTCGCGCAGCTCCTTGGGCGCCTTGGTGATGTCGAGGATGCCCTCGCGGACGGCGACGAACGGCGGCCAGAGGTTCTCGAAGACCGGGTCCCACACCGGCTCCCGCGGGATCTTCAGCCAGCCGGCGATCTCGTCGCCGAGCACGTAGCGGGTGAGCGCGCCGAGGATGTGCTTGGTGAGGATGCCGCCGTCGATGAACGCCGCGAGGTTGAGCAGCATGTCGGCGAGCTTGATGCCCTCCGCGGTGGGCGCCAGGATCGGGTCGAGGACCTGGGCGGCCTGGGAGTTCGCCTCGTCCCACGACTTCGGGATGTACTCGTCCCTGATGCCGAGCATGTGCGCGGCCAGCTGCCAGGAGTGCAGGAACGCCGCCGACTCGTCGTCGGGGATCTGCACCTTCCACTTGGTGAGCTGCTTCATGACCGTCGTGGGCAGGCTGTGCCAGGTGACCATCATGTCGGCCTGGCTGATCGGGATCTTCTCGTCGGCCACCTTGGTCCAGTACGCGGACTTGGGCAGCAGGTGCCGCACGCCCGCGTGGGCCAGCCGGGTCTTGACGCAGGTCACGATCATCTCGCCGTCGGGCTGGAAGGCCTTCTCGGTGCCGATGTCGTAGCCCAGCTTGGCGGTCTTGGTGATGCGGTCGCGCATGTCCGCGCCGCCCTTGGAGTAGTAGACGGCGCGCGCCTCGTGCGGGATGGCCGTGCTCATCATCCCGCTGGCGAAGCCGTAGGTGACGCCGAGGTAGAGCCCGCGCTTCTGGTTGAACTCGAACGCCTTGGCGAGCTTGTCCTGGTCGGTCCACGACGGCAGCTGCCGGGCACGTTCCATGAAGTCGCGCAGATCGGCGGGCAGCCCCGCCGGCAGCGCCTGGCCGTTCTTCGTCCACGTCTTCAGCAGCTCGTTGACCTTGGGCGCGTCGCCGCGGTCGATCAGCGCGGCCACCAGCGGGTCGGCCTCGGCGTCCCACACCCACTTGGGGTCGGCGCCTTCGCCGCGGCCGACGACCGAGCCCTCGGGCGACCAGGTCCACAGCGAGTTCGCTCGCGCGGGCGTCGCGACGGTCAGCGCGCCGAGCGCCCCGATCGTCCCGCCCGCCATCAGCACGCTGCGCCTGCTGGGTCTGTCCCTGCCGGATCTGTCCATGCCTTCGCTCCTCCTCGGGGCCGAGAGCACCTTCCTGACACGCGGTGACGCATCGTCGCGGCCCGCCGCCGGCACGCGGGAAGCCGGGGGCCCGCCGCGCGGACGCACGAAGTACGGCCCGGTCGGCCGTCGCGGCAAGGGACACACCCTGGTTTCCGGTGAGCCACCCGGAACACTAGACCGTTATTGGCGTTCCGCCAATAGTTGTCGGCGACATGATGAACATCCGCGGTCTCACCGCTCGCGGCGCGGCGCGCCGGCGAGCACGCGCAGCGCCTCGGGAGTCAGCTCCCCGCCCGGGCGGCGCTCGCGCCCCTCGGTCAGGTAGCCGCGCCTGCGCGCGAGCCGGACCCAGTTCGCCGCCGCCCGCCAGGTGGACCCGCAGGATTGGGCGATCTGCTGGACGGGATTCGAGAACCGGTTGTCGACATTCCATATATAGAGCGCGGCCACCAGTGCGAAGAATTCTTCCGGACGGCCCTTTCTTCCGGGGATCGGGTCCTGTTCGGCGATGGCGCTGATGCGGCCCGCGACAACGTCGACGGGCTCGCCGGTTCCCGGCACGATGTTCTCGCGCCCATGCTGCGACGTCCTTCTCACGTTCTGTGTGAGCTTGCCGAGCGGAATGGAACGCAGCACCGTCGAAGTGATGCCCTCGGCCGTCTGGACCGGGTCGGCGCCCGGCCTGGGCCTGACCGTCACCTCGGTCGGCCCACCGCGTCCCGACCTGGGCCAGCGCAGCGTCACCCGCCAGGCCCCGAGCTCGAAGGCGGTGGTCAGCTCGGCCGGGCGCCCGCCGCCGGCGGACCTCGCTCCCGCGCCCGGCCGCTGCTGCGCGGGACGGCCGGGCGACTGATGCTCGCGCATGTCGACTTCGCTTTTCTGAGGGGGTCAGGTTCGTTGTCGGGCCGACGCTAACGCAAGTTGATCAAGATGCAAGGCCGGGCCGGTGCGTCGCGTTCCGTGACGGATCGGCCGCACTATTGGACGGCCGGGTAATTGCAGGCCGGGGCGTCACCCGAACGCGGTTTACCGTGCTGCGGCAAAGGTTCCTTTACCTTGCGTTCGAACCTTTGTTTTCGCGGCCGGACGGGCGTCAGCGCCCGCCGCCGTGCGAGCAGCGTCCCGTGCCGCCGCACGTCCGGCAGGTGCGGCCGCCGGGGAGCGTGCCACTGCCCCCACAGGTCGGGCATCCCGGGCAATCGCACGCCCAGGCGGTGCAGCCGACGGTGACGGGAGCAGCGGTGATCGCGATGTCGTCCATGATGGTGTGGCCTCCTGGCGGCGCGCGGTGCGGGGCGGGGTGGTCGGGGTGGCGGACCTGCCGGCGGCGCGGTCGCCCGCCGGTCGGCGGCAGCGGGCGACCCCGCGAGGCAGGGCGGTACGCCCCTCCGACGTGGTGACTCTGCGTCGATGACGCGCGACCGTCCGTTTATCACCGGCCCGTCACAGAACCTGCTCCCGCAAGACGTGAGAATCTCCGCCCGAGGCGGTTGACAAGGCCGTTCCGTCCGCTGTGGAACCATGAGCGGGTGACCGCGGAGGGGACGACCGAGCGGGTGCTGCGGTTGCTGGCGCTGCTGCAGCGCCGGCCGTCCTGGACGGCCGGCGAGCTCGCCGCCGAGCTGAGGGTCACCGACCGGTCGGTGCGCCGCGACGTGGAGCGGCTGCGGACGCTCGGCTACCCGGTGCACGCGGCGGCGGGCGTCGGCGGCGGTTACCGGCTCGGCGCGGGCACCCGGCTGCCGCCGCTGCTGCTGGACGACGAGGAGGCCATCGCGACGGCGGTCTCCCTGCGCCTGGCGGCGGGCGAGACGGTCGCCGGGGCGGGCGAGGCGGCGCTGCGGGCGCTGGCGAAGCTCGACCAGGTGATGCCGCCGCGGCTGCGGGCCGAGGTGCGGGCGGTGCACGGCGCCACCGAGACGCTCGTCGGCCCCGGCGTCCAGATCGACGCGGAGCTGCTGGTCACCCTCGCGCGGGCCTGCCGCGACGCCGTCCGGGTCCGGTTCCGCTACGCCCGCCGCGACGGCGCCGAACGCGAGCGGACGGCCGAGCCGGTGCGGATGGTCGCCACCGGACGCCGCTGGTACCTGATGGCCCGCGACGTCGACCGCGACGACTGGCGCACCTTCCGGCTCGACCGGATGCGCGACGTGACGGCGACGACCTGGCACTTCCGGTCGCGGGAGCACCCGGACCCGGTCGCCTACGTGCAGCGGTCCGTGGCCGAGGCGCCGTACCGGTACTTCGCGCGGGTGCGGGTGCACGCGCCGCCCGAGCGGGTGCGGGAGCTGGTGCCGCCCCAGGTGGGGCGGGTCGAGGACGATCGCGACGGGTGGTGCGTCCTCGCCGTCGGCGCCGACGACCTGGACGGGATCGCCGTCCACGTGGCCCGGCTCGGCTTCGAGACGCAGGTGCTGGAGCCACCGGAGCTGCGCGACGCCGCCGCCCGGCTCGCCCGCCGCCTTGCGGCGATGGCCGCGGTCACCCCTGGTCGGTCCGGTACAGGTGCAGAAGGCCACGGGTGACGGCGCCCGGCCACACCGTCGCGTGCTGCTCGTCCGGGATGACCTCGCTCCGCACGGCGACCTTCTCCGCCTCGCGCAGCCGGTCGGTGAACGCGGCGAGGTCGGCGACCATGTCGAGCCCGGCCAGCGACCGCAGCATCGCGGCGGGCATGACGGGCCAGCTCCGCTCCGGCCGGTCCTCGCGCTCGCCCACCGCCAGGTAGACGTCGCTCGCCTCCCGGACGGCGAACGGGGCGCGCCGCCGGTCGAGCAGCAGATGGTCGTCCCACCACAGCGACGGGCTCACCGCCAGGAACCTGCGGAACCCCTCCGGACGGCACGCCAGCGTCCAGCAGGTGAACAGCCCGCTCAGGGAGAACCCCGCGAGCCCCCGGTCGGACGGGTCGAGCCCGTGCGCCGCCTCCACATGCGGCGCGATCACGTGCCGGATCAGATCGAGCATCGCACCCGCGCCGCCGGTCCCGTAGGGCGTTTCGCCGAGGTGGTAGCCGGGCGCCGCGCTGGTGGGCGTCAGGTCGCGCGGGCGCCGGGCGGTCAGCCGGCCGCGGTCGCCGGTGGCCGGTGAGATCCCGACCACGGCCACGGGACGCAGCTGCCGCAGCGAGAACGCCAGCAGGTTCCGCGCGATCTGCGCCGTGATGAGGAACGTCAGGAAGCCGTCGAGCAGGTACAGCACCGGGAGCGGCTCCGCCCGCGCCCCGGCCGGCGGCACGGCCACCGCGACGTCCCACCGGTCGCTCGCGCCGTCCCCGGTGACCAGCGTGTACCGCACCGCGCCCGGCAGCTCCACGGGCCCCGCCGACCAGTGCGCAGCCACGCCGCCCCCTCGGGATCCGTGACGGAAGACCGGCGGACGCGCCGCAAGGAGCCCCGCGGCCTGGAGCCCTCGACGATATGTCCGCGAAGACGACCCTGCCAAGGGATAGTGAGGACGGAGCCGGGACATGGAGGACACGTGGCAGCGACACGAGTACTGGTGATCGGAGTCGATCCCGCCAAGCTCGAAGGCTGGGACCCGGAACCGGTCCAGGCGGCGCTGGCGCGCGGCCGGGCCCGTTTCGAGGACCGGGGCATCGAGGCCGACTGGTGCCTGGTGGACCTCGACGACGACCCCGAAGGCGCGATCACGGCCGCGCTCACCGCCGCCGACCACGCCTGCGTCGTGATCGGCGGCGGCATCCGCACGCACGAGCCCCTTCTCGGACTATTCGAGAAGGTGGTCAACCTCGTCCGGCGCCACGCGCCCGACGCGGCCATCGCCTTCAACAGCACCCCCGAAGACTGCGCCGACGCCGCCCAACGCTGGCTCCCCTGACGGACGGTCAGACGGGAGTGATGGGGAGGGGGCGGCGGGGTTGGAAGGTGAAGGTGGCGCCGGTGCTGAAGCGGACGACGGCGACCTCGTCGGACTCGGGCACCGGTGCGTCGCGGCGGACGACCGTCAGCCGCCATCCGTCGGCGAGGCCGGTGGCCTCGACGTCGAGGCACGGGTCGACGGCGCGGACGGCGGCCTGGAGCGGCGCCGTCCAATCGGGGCCGCACAGCGAGATCCAGGCGCCGTCGTCGTGGGCGGCTGACGGGCGGACGGTGATGTCCGCGCCGTCGACGGAGGCGTCGACGTAGGCGGACGGGTTGAGGAGCGGGTGGACGGCCAGGAGGCGGGCCGCGCCCTCGGGGGTGGCCGGCAGGTCCAGGGCGCGGGCGAGCCGTTCCGCGGCGATGCCGGCGATGCCCACGAGCTGCTTGCGGCGGATGCGGAGCAGCGCGTCGGGGCCGTCGGCCCGCTCGGCGACGGCGAGCGCGAACCCGTGGTCGAGCAGGTGCATCTGCAGGCACACCTCGTCGGCGATCCGGACCAGCGCGGAGCGGGAGAAGGCGGCGAAGTCCAGGTCGGACAGCAGCGGGCCGGAGTAGTCGGCGAGGCCCTCGTCGGACGGGTCGATCGGCGCCAGTTCGAGGGTCGCGGCGCGGGAGCGCTCGTTGACGGCGAGCAGGGGGATGCCCTGCGCCTCCGGGTGGGAGTCGTCGATGGTCACCGTCCAGGCGCAGTGGGGGTGCCGGTCGGCCGGCTTGCGCGGCGGACGGTGGATCGGGCGCACCTGCGCCTTCGGGTTGGTGGCGACCGCGGTGGCGTCGAACGTCGGGTCCTCGATGTCGTGGCACATGGAGCGGACGTAGGCGTCGCCCATCGGCTCGACGTCCATCAGGGCGCCGCAGTGGTCGAGGTGGAACTCGCCGTGCCACCGGTCGTGGACGGTGTAGCGGAAGTCCATGAACTGGGGCGGGGCGCCGATGTCGAGCTGGAGGCCCTTGAAGATGGTGGGGATGTCGCCCCTGCCGGGGATCTCGGGGGCGTAGCCGAGCGCCCGCTGCATCCGCCGGGTGTAGATCGGGCTGGCGGCCGCCCACTCCTCGATCGCGATCCGCGCCATCTCCTCGCGGCCGAACGCGGAGATGCACCACGCCATTCCGGAGCGGTCGATGAGCTGCCCGACGAGGAGCAACTCGGGAACGATGGCCGCGAGTTCCTCCCGGGACAGGCCGGCGTAGCGGCTCGGCGGTATCGCTGACGGCTGGGTCATCTGCCGGTCTCCTTGGTGGGCCGCCGTGAACGGCGAAAGTGAAATGGGTTCTCGCGGCGAGGTCAGGGCGCGGTGAGGCCGAGCCGGGCGGCCGTCCTGTCCAGGTACTTCAGCACGGTCGCCGCGTCGGCGTCCGGCACGCCCCAGATCAGCTCGGACGCGCCGGCGGCGGACCACTCGTCGAGGTCCTCGGGGCTCGGCTTCCTGGCGACGAGGATCCGGACGTCGGGCTCGCCCGCGCGGCCGGCCTCGTCCCACTCCTTGCGCAGCAGCGCGGCCTTCGCGCCGATGCCGGTCTCGATGGGGGTGGTCATCCAGCCGTCGGCGTGGCGGGCGATCCAGTTCATGGTCTTCGGGCCGCCGCCCGCGCCGACGATCACCGGGATCCGGCCCTGCGGGGGCTTGGGGTAGGCCCAGCTCGGCCCGAACGACACGAACTCGCCGTCGTAGGAGGCCTCCTCCTGCGTCCACAGGGCGCGCATCGCCTCCAGGTACTCCTTGAGGACGGTGCGGCGCTTCGCGGCGGGGACGTGGTGGTCGGCCAGCTCGTCGGTGTTCCAGCCGAAGCCGGCGCCGACCGTCAGCCGGCCGCCGGACAGGTGGTCGAGGGTCGCGAGGGTCTTGGCGAGGGTGATCGGGTCGGACTCGACCGGCAGCGCGACGGCGGTCGCGAGGCCGATCCGCTCCGTCACCGCGGCGGCGGTCGCCAGCGACACCCACGGGTCGAGGGTGCGCGTGTAGCGGTCGTCGGGCAGGTCCTCGCCGCCGGTGGGGTGCAGCGCGTCGCGGCGCACCGGGATGTGGGTGTGCTCGGGGACGTAGAAGGTGTCGAAGCCGCGCTCCTCCGCGGCCTGGGCGAGTGCCGCCGGCGTGATGCCGCGGTCCGAGGTGAAGAGCACGATTCCGTTGCGCATGGCGTCATGCTAGAACGTGTTCTAGCGATCCTGGAATAGTGACTGGACACATGTCCGCCCGACCGGAGGGAGAACCGTGGTGGCGGTGCGCCCTTCCGCCGGAGAACGGGAACCCGATCCGGACGCGGCTATTGCCGGAATGTCCGCCCGCGGTTACGGTGGACACATGTCCAGTCAGGTGACCAGTCCCGCCCTGCGGCAGGGTCTCAACGCCCGGCAGGCCGAAACGGTGCAGAACCTGATGGCCGCCGGCCTCGCCGAGCTGCGCGCCGTCGGGCACGAGGCGCTGACGATCCGGACCGTGGCCCAGCGCGCGGGCGTCTCCCCGGCGACCGCCTACACCTACCTTTCGTCCAAGAACCACCTCTTCGCGGAGCTGTTCTGGCGGCATCTCAACGAGGGCGGCGACGGAGCGCCGGAGGCGGCCGGCGCGACCGGGCGCCTGCAGGCGACGGTCCGGGAGCTGACGGCCCGGATCGTCGCGGAACCGGAGCTGGCGGCGGCGGTGACGCCGGCGCTGCTCGGCGGCGACCCGGACGTCGCGCGGCTGCGGCTGCGGATCGGCGGGGAGTTCTACGCGCGCTTCGAGGCCGCCCTCGCGGGGCCCCGGCCCGCCGGGGGGCCCGCCGACCCGGCCGTGCTCGAGGTGCTCGTCCTCACCTTCACCGGCGCGCTGCTCCAGGCGGGCATGGGCCTGCTGACCTATGACCAGATCGCCGACCGGCTCGTCTCCGCCGTGGACGTGATCATGAGAGGCAACGAATGAGCGCTTCGAGCGACGCCGCGGTCGAGCCCCTGGTCTTCGACCCCTACGACTACGACTTCCACGAGGACCCGTACCCGCTCTACCGGCGGTTGCGCGACGAGGCGCCGGTCTTCCACGCCGAGCGGGACGACCTGTGGGTGGTCTCGCGGCACGCCGACGTGTTCGAGGTCCTCCGCGACGACGCGGCGTTCTCCAACCGGATGGGCGTCTCCCTCGACGCGAGCGCGTGGAGTCCCGAAGCGCACCGGGTGATGAGCTTCCTCGCCCTCGACGGGCAGCGGCAGACCCGGCTGCGCCGGCTGGTCTCCGCCGCGTTCACGCCGCGCCGGGTCAAGGAGCTCCAGCCGCAGATCCAGCGGCTCACCGACCAGTACCTGGAGCGTGCCTTCGCCGCCAACGCCGAGAACGGCGAGGCCGACTGGATCACCGACTTCGCCGGCAAGCTCCCCATGGACGTCATCTCGGAGATGATGGGCGTGCCGCGGGCCGACCGCGACGAGGTCCGCCGCCTGGCCGACCTCGTCGTGCACCGCGAGGACGGCGTCCGCGACGTCCCCCCGGCCGGCATGGAGGCGGCCGGGGAGCTGCTCACCTACTACGCGGCGATGGTGAAGGAGCGCCGGGCCGCGAGCGAGCCGGCGGGCGACCTCACCGCCGCGCTCACCGTCGCCGAGATCGACGGCGACCGGCTCACCGACGGCGAGATCATCGCGTTCCTGTTCCTCATGGTGGTCGCCGGCAACGAGACGACCACCAAGCTGCTCGGCAACGCGCTGTTCCACCTGTCGGCGCACCCTGAGCAGAAGGCCGAGGTGCTCGCCGCGTCCGACGACCCGGCGCCCATGGTAACGGTGTGGATCGAGGAGACGCTGCGGCACGACACCTCCAGCCAGATGCTCGCCCGCTACGTCGTCGACGACGTCGAGATGCACGGCGTGACGATCCCCGCCGGGTCCAAGGCGCTGATCCTGCTCGGCTCGGCGAACCGCGACGAGCGGGTCTTCGCCGACCCGACCGTGTACGACATCCACCGCCCCAAGGACGAGCTCGGGCAGATCCTCAGCTTCGGGTCCGGCAAGCATTTCTGCCTCGGCGCCAACCTGGCCCGGCTGGAGGCGCGCGTCGTGCTCAACGAGCTGGTCCGGCGGGTGGCGGACTTCCACGTGCACGCCGGCCGCGCCGTCCGCGTGCACTCCACCAGCGTGCGCGGCTTCGCCCGGCTCCCTGTGAGCTTCACCCAGCGGAAGGGCTGACGGTGGCCAAGAAGTACCAGCATCCCGAGCGCCGCCCCGCGGTGATCACCGGCGCGTCGTCCGGCATCGGCGCGGAGACGGCCAGGGCCCTCGCGGCGGCGGGGCACCCGGTCGCGCTCGGAGCGCGCCGGGTGGACGCCCTGGAGGAGATCGCGGCGGCCATCCGCGCCGAGGGCGGCGAGGCGGTCGCGCACGCGCTCGACGTCACCGACGACGAGTCGGTGGCCGAGTTCGCCGCGAAGGCCGCCGCGGGCCTCGGCGACATCGAGGTCGTGGTCAGCAACGCCGGCCTCGTCGCGCCGGGCGCGACCATCGAGGTCAGCTCCGAGCGCTTCGGACGGGAGATCGACCTCAACCTCGTCGGCGCGCACCGGATCGCGCGGATGTTCGTGCCCCCGATGGTCGGGCGGCGGCGCGGCGACATCGTGTTCGTCTCGTCCGACGTCGCGGTCAAGCCCCGGCCCTTCATGTCCGCCTACTCCGCCGGCAAGTGGGGCCTGGAGGGAATGGTCACCGCGCTGCAGATGGAGCTGGAGGGGACCGGCGTGCGGGCCTCGATCGTCCGGCCGGGCCCGACGTGGAGCGGCATGGGCACCGACTGGGACACCGACGAGGCCGCGTTCGTGCTCAACCAGTGGGTCCGCTTCGGACTCGCGCGGCACCCCCACTTCCTCAAGGCCAAGGCGCACGCGGACGCGATCGCGACGATCGTCGGCGCCCCGCGCGGCGTGCACCTGAGCCTGCTCGACGTCAATCCGGAAGCGCCCGTGGAGGAGAAGCCATGACCGCCGCCGAGAGTCATCGGCTCGCCGGGATCCCCGAGGTGAGCACGGTCCTCGACGATCAGAGCCCGGAGGTGCCCGAGATCATCCGCGGCACCGGGCACCTGCCGGAGATGCGGGTCGACCCGGTCGGCCTGTTCCACCGCGTCCGAGAGGAGTGCGGCGACGTCGGCCGGTTCCGGCTCGCCGGCAAGGACGTCGTGCTGGTCAGCGGCGCCGCGGCGAACGAGATGTTCTTCCGCGCGCCGGACGAGCAGCTCGACCAGGCGGCCGCGTACCCGTTCATGACGCCGATCTTCGGCAAGGGCGTCGTCTTCGACGCCTCGCCGGAGGAGCGCCAGCAGATGCTGAAGAACCAGGCGCTGCGCGGCGACATGATGCGCGGGCACGCGCGGACGATCGAGGCGGAGATCCGCCGGATGGTCGCCGGCTGGGGCGAGGAGGGGGAGATCGACCTCCTCGACTTCTTCGCCGAGCTGACCATCTACACCACGTCCGCGTGCCTGGTCGGCAAGCCGTTCCGCGACGAACTGGACGGCTCGTTCGCGCAGCACTACCACGAGCTGGAGCGCGGCACCGACGCGATCGCCTACGTCGACCCGTACGCCGACATCGACAGCTTCCGGATGCGGGACGCGGCGCGCGGGAAGCTGGTCGCGCTGGTGCAGGGCATCATCGAGCGCCGCAAGGAGCGCGGGAAGGTCCCGCGCGAGGAGCGCGACCTGCTCGACGTCCTGATCTCGCTGGACATGAGCGCCGACCACATCACCGGCATCTTCATCTCGATGATGTTCGCCGGGCACCACACCTCCAGCGGCACCGCGTCCTGGGCGATGATCGAGCTGCTGCGCAACCCGGCGGTGCTCGCGGACGTGGTCGCCGAGCTGGACGCGCTCTACGCCGACGGCACGGAGGTGTCGTTCCAGGCGCTGCGGTCGATCCCGGTGCTGGAGTCGGCGCTGAAGGAGACGCTGCGGCTGCACCCGCCGCTGATCATCCTGATGCGGCTCGTCCGCGAGGACTTCGAGCTGCTCGGCAGGACGATCCCCGCCGGCACGATGCTCGCGGCGTCGCCGCGGGTCTCGAACCGGATCGAGGAGGACTTCCCGAAGGCCGGCGACTTCGACCCGGGGCGCTACATCGACCCCCGGCAGGAGGACCTGCAGAACCGCTGGACCTGGATCCCGTTCGGCGCCGGCCGGCACCGCTGCGTCGGCAACGCGTTCGCGATGATGCAGATGAAGGCGATCTTCTCCGTCGTCCTGCGCGACTTCACGTTCGAGGCCGTCGAGCCCCTGGACTCCTACCAGGACGACTTCACCAAGATGGTGATCCAGCTCAAGCAGCCCTGCCGCGTCAGGTACCGCCGCCGGGCGGGGAGGTGAGCATGCGGGTCGTCGCCGACACGACCATCTGCCAGGGGCACCAGCTCTGCCAGGGCGAGGCGCCCGACGTGTTCGGGTTCGACGAGGAGAACGACGTGGTCGAGATCCTCGACGAGCGTCCGGACGAGTCCCGCCGCAAGGACGTGGCCACGGCCGTGAAGTACTGCCCGGCCTTCGCGCTTTCGATCGAAGAGGACTGAGGGGACGACGTGAGTGATGACGGCGGGCTGACCCGCGCCGAGATCGAGGGGTTCTGGGACTCCTGGCTGGAGATCAACCGCGAGGCCGAGCGGACCGGCGACTGGCGGGTGATGGCCGAGTGGTACGCCGAGGACGCGACCTACGGCTGGATGTACAGCCCCGACGAGCACTTCATGGCCGTCGGCCGCGACCAGATCCGGGACTGGGCGATCGGCATCGAGATGGACGGCCTCGACGGCTGGCACTACGACTACCAGGTCACGGTCGTCGACGAGAAGAAGTCGATGATCGTCGGGTTCTGGAAGCAGAAGTCCGGCATCACCGACGACGCGACGGGCGGGGAGTACGAGATCCTCGGCATCGGCGGCTCGTGGTTCGGCGTCGAGCGGCAGACGGCCGGCGCGGACGCCGGCCAGATCAAGATCGCGTGGCAGCGGGACTGGTTCGACATGCCGTCGACCGTCCACACGTTCATGGAGATCATCAACTCCGGCAAGGCGCCCGAGACGCTGCTGAAGCGGATGAAGGTCGCGGGCCACGGCGTCCCGGGCCACTACCACTACGACGAGATGCCCTCGACGCTGTGGCCGCCGCCCGTGGAGCGCGGCGACTACATCACGCAGGCGCCGAAGGACGCACCGGAGGCGGCACAGTGACCGAGCGCGTTCCGACGAATCCGCCCGCGCAGCAGTACGTCGACGGCAAGCTCGGCGGCGCCGGCGGCGGGGCGTCCTACCCGATCCTCAACCCGGCCACCGGGCAGGAGATCGGCCGCGCGCCCGACGGCACGGCCGCCGACGTGGACGCCGCGATCGGCGCCGCCCGCCGGGCGTTCGACGAGTCCGGCTGGGCGACCGACCGGGCGCTGCGGCTGCGGGTGCTGCGGCAGTTCCACCAGGCGCTGCTCGACAACGCGGACGCGCTCCGCGCGCTCACCATCGCCGAGGCCGGGGCGCCGGCGTTCTTCGTCGCCGGCCCGCAGTTCGACACCCCGGTCGAGAGCCTGAAGTGGACGATCGACCTCGCCGAGGGCTACGAGTGGGAGACCGATCTCGGCGTCGGCGTGACGATGGGCATCCGGTCGCACCGCACCGTCCACCGCGAGGCGGTCGGCGTGGTCGCCGCGATCACGCCGTGGAACTTCCCCAACCAGATCAACCTCGCCAAGATCGGTCCGGCGCTCGCCGCCGGGAACACCGTGGTGCTCAAGCCGGCGCCCGACACCCCGTGGCTGGCGGCCGAGCTGGGCCGGCTGTTCGCCGAGCGCACCGACATCCCGGCCGGCGTCTTCAACGTGGTGACGCCGCGCGACAACGCGGTGGCGGCGCTGCTGACGTCCGACCCGCGCGTGGACCTGGTCTCGTTCACCGGCTCGACCGACACGGGGCGGGCGATCGCCGCGGCCGCGGCGCCGACCCTCAAGAGGGTCTTCCTCGAACTCGGCGGCAAGTCCGCCGCGATCGTGCTGGACGACGCGAACCTGAAGGCGGTCGTCGGCAGCACCGCGTTCGCGGCGTCCGTGCACGCCGGTCAGGGCTGCGCCATCACCACCCGGCTGGTGGTTCCCCGGGCGCGCTACGACGAGGCGGTGGAGATCGCCGCGTCCACGATGGCCTCGCTCGGCGCGAAGGACCCCGCCGACCCCGGCACCATCTGCGGCCCGGTCATCTCGGCGGCGCAGCGCGACCGGGTGACGTCCTACCTGGACCTGGCCGCCGAGGAGGGCGGACGGTTCGCGACCGGCGGCGGGCCCGCCGAGCAGGACGGCGAGCTGGCCGGCGGGTTCTGGATCCAGCCGACCGTCATCGCCGGCCTGGACAACACCGCCCGGGTCGCCCAGGAGGAGATCTTCGGCCCGGTGCTGACCGTCATCGCGCACGACGGCGACGACGACGCCGTCCGGATCGCCAACGAGTCGCCGTACGGCCTGTCCGGCTCGGTCGACTCCGGCGACCTGGAGCGGGCGAAGGCCGTCGCCGCCCGCATCCGCACCGGGACGATCGGCGTCAACGGCGGGCTGTGGTTCGGCGCGGACGCGCCGTTCGGCGGCTACAAGCAGTCCGGAATCGGCCGCGAGATGGGCGTGGCCGGGTTCGAGGAGTACCTCGAGACCAAGACCACGGCCGTGCCGGCCTGACCGCCGGCCCACCCCCCACGGATACGGAGAGCAGCAGTGAGCAGGTTCCAGGACAAGGTCGTCATCGTCACCGGTGCGGCCCAGGGGATCGGCGAGGCCTACGCCAAGGGGCTGGCCGCGGAGGGCGCCTCGGTGGTCGTCGCCGACCTCAACGCGGAGGCCGGCGACCAGGTCGCCAAGCAGATCCGGTCCGACGGCGGCAAGGCGGTCTTCGTGCCCGTGGACGTGTCGTCGCCGGAGTCGGCGAAGGCCCTCGCGGACGCGACCGTCGCCGAGTTCGGCGGCATCGACGCGCTGGTCAACAACGCCGCGATCTACGGCGCGATGAAGTTCGACCTGCTGATCAGCGTCGACTGGGACTACTACCGCAAGTTCCTCGACGTGAACCTCAACGGCGCGCTCGTCATGACCCGCGCGGTGTACCGGGAGATGCGCAAGCGCGGCGGCGGCTCGATCGTCAACCAGTCCAGCACCGCCGCCTACCTCTACTCCGGCTTCTACGGGCTGGCGAAGGTCGGCGTGAACGGGCTGACCCAGCAGCTCGCGCACGAGCTCGGCGGGATGAACATCCGGGTCAACGCGGTCGCGCCCGGCCCGACCGACACCGAGGCGACCCGGGTGCAGGCCGGCGACGCGGCCAAGGACCTGGTGAAGAACATGGCGCTCAAGCGGTTCGGGCAGCCCGAGGACATGCTCGGCGCGGTGAAGTTCCTGCTCTCCGACGACGCCTCGTGGGTGACCGGCCAGATCATCGCCGTCGACGGCGGCCAGACCTTCCGGCTCTAGGGGCGGACGGAGAGGGAGCGAGATGAGCGACATCGTCCGCGTCGGATTCGTCGGGCTCGGCGACATCGGCAAGCCGATGGCGACCCGGCTCGCCGGGCGGCAGGCCGAGGCGGGGCTCGCGCTCAGCGTGTTCGACCTGGCCCCGGCGCCGGTCGAGGAGCTGGTCGCGGCCGGCGCGAAGGCGGCCGGCGGCGTCGGCGCCCTCGCGGCCGGCAGCGACGTGCTGTGCGTGATGGTCAACAACGACCGGCAGGTCCGCTCGGTGCTCGACGAGGTGCTCGCCGCCGCCGGCGCGGGCGCGGGGCTCACCGTCGCCGTCCACTCGACCGTGGCGCCCGAGACGCCCGCCGAGCTGGAAGAACGCGCCGCGCGGAAGGGCGTCCGGCTGGTCGACGCGCCCGTCTCCGGCGGCGCGATGGGCGCGGGCACCGGCGAGCTGGCCGTCATGGTCGGCGGGGCGGAGGAGGCGTTCGCGGCGGTCCGCCCGGTCCTGGACGTGCTGGCGAAGAAGGTCGTCCACGCCGGGCCGATCGGCGCGGGCACCCGGTTCAAGCTCGCCCGCAACCTGATGCACTACGCCGCGTTCACCGCGGCGACCGAGGCGCAGCGGCTCGCCGAGGCGGCCGGCCTCGACATCACCGCCCTCGGCGAGGTCGTCCGGCACACCGACGCGCTCACCGGCGGACCGGGAGCGATCATGTACCGCGACACGACCGCCGAGCTGGCGCCGGGCTCGTTCTGGTTCACCACCTTCGACCACGTCCGGCAGCTCGCCGAGAAGGACCTCGACTTCGCCATCGCGCTGGCCGACGAGCTCGGCGTCGACGTCCCGATGGCGAGGATCGCGCGCGAGCGGCTCGCGCCCGGGCTGGGTTTCCCCGAGGAGCAGGCATGAGCGACGACACGACCGGGAAGTTCGACGACCTCCCCGAGCCGCGGGCCCGCGGCCTGCGCAAGATGGAGCAGGTCTACGGCTTCGACATGGCCGACGGGACCGGCGACTTCTTCCGCTACACCGCCGACCACCTGTTCGGCGACGTGTGGCAGCGGCCCGGCCTGTCCGACCGGGACCGCCGCCTGCTGCTCATCGGCATGCTCGCCGGGCAGGGCGCCGCCGACGTGCTCGGCATCCAGGTGCCCGCCGCGTACGCCGCCGGCGAGTTCGACGACGACGCGCTGCGCGAGATCGTGGTGTTCCTCAGCCACTACGCGGGCTGGCCGAACGGCGCGCGGCTCAACTCGATCGTCGAGGAGACGATCGCCAAGGCGGCGCGCGCCGCCGCCCGCGCCGCCCGCGCCGCCGAGAAGAGCGACTGACAGCGCCCGCCCGCGCCGGATGACCGGCATCGTCCACCCCTTCCAGGAGTCTCATGGCCCTCCGCGTCCTGCACGTCGCGACCGGCAACGTCGGCCGCATCGCGCTGTCCCAGCTGATCGAGGACCCCCGCTTCGAACTGGCCGGCCTGGTCGTGTCCAACCCGAAGAAGATCGGGCGGGACGCCGGCGAGCTCGCCGGCCTCGACGTCGTCACGGGCGTCGCGGCCACCGGCGACCTGGACGCGGCGCTGGCCGCGCGGCCGGACTGCACCGTCTACTGCGCGCTCGGCGAGACCCGGCTGTTCGAGGCGCTCGCCGACGTCCAGAAGATCCTCGCGTCGGGCAGCAACGTCGTCGCGTCCTCGCCGGTGCCGCTGATCTACCCGTGGGGGCTGCTGCCGGACCGGATGATCGACCCCGTCGAGGACGCCTGCCGCACCGGCGGGACGAGCCTGTTCACCACCGGAGTGGACCCCGGCTGGGTCAACGACCTGCTGCCCTTCGCGATCGCCAGCACCTGCCAGCGGGTCGAGAAGGTGGTCTGCTCGGAGATCGCCGACTACGCGACCTACGACGGCGGCCCGGTTATGTTCGACTTCATGGGCTTCGGACGTCCCCTGGACGACCTGCCGCGGATGTTCAAGCCGGGGATCCTCGCGGCGTCGTGGGGCGTCAGCCTCCGGATGATGGCGCGCGGGTTCGGCTTCGACCTCGACGACATCACCGAGTGGTACGAGCGGGAGCCGGCGCCGGAGGCGTTCGACGTCGCCGCCGGGCACATCCCCGCCGGCGGCGTGGCGGCGATGCGGCTGAAGATCTGCGGCGTCGCCGGCGGCAGGGAGGTGCTGGTCATCGACCACACCACCCGGCTGCGCGGCGACCTGCGCCCCGACTGGCCGCAGCCCGCGCAGGACGGCGGCTCCTACCGGCTGGAGATCACCGGCGAGCCGTCCTACCGCGTCGACGTCTGCCCGACCAGCGCGAAGGGCGACCACAACTACGCCGCGATCGCCGCGGGCGCCGGCCGTATCGTCAACGCGATCCCCGACGTCGTCGCGGCACCGCCGGGCCTGCGGACCCCGCTCGACCTGCCGTTCAACACCGCCCGCGGCGTCTTCGCCACGGCACTGACCCGTTAACGCATTCGGACCGGACGCCAGGGAGGACATCGACATGGGACGTGTGGACGGGAAGATCGCCCTGATCAGCGGGGGCGCGCGCGGGATCGGGGCGGCGAGCGCGCGGGCGCTGGTGGCCGAGGGCGCGAAGGTCGTGCTCGGCGACATCCTCGACGAGGAGGGCAAGGCCGTCGCCGACGAGCTGGGCGACGCGGCCCGCTACGTGCACCTCGACGTGACGAGCCCCGAGGACTGGACGGCCGCCGTCGAGACCACCCTCCGCGAGTTCGGCGGCCTGAACGTGCTGTTCAACAACGCGGGGATCGCCAACGGCGCGTCGATCAACCGGTTCTCCCTGGAGAAGTGGCAGAAGATCATCGACATCAACCTGACCGGCCCGTTCCTCGGCATCCGCGCGGCCACCGACGCGCTGATCGCGGCCGGCGGCGGATCGATCATCAACACCTCGTCCATCGAGGGCCTGCGCGGCACCTCCTGGGCGCACGGCTACGTGGCCTCGAAGTGGGGCCTGCGCGGCCTCACCAAGTCGGTCGCCATGGAGCTCGCGCCGCACGGCGTCCGGGTCAACTCGCTGCACCCGGGCCTGATCCGGACGCCGCTCACCGACGGCATCCCCGACGACATGATCCCGGTCCCGCTCGGACGGCCCGGCCTGCCCGAGGACGTCGCCTCCTTCGTGCTCTTCCTCGCCAGCGAGGAGTCCTCCTACGCCACGGGGACGGAGTTCGTCATCGACGGCGGCACCGTCAACCAGATCCCGCACAAGTGACCCGCGACGTACGACCGGTTCGAGGCGTACGACTGATTCGAGACAGGGACCGATGAACGCACAACCCTCCCCTGGAATGGCCGTCCCGCAGGTGGTCCCGGCCGCTGAAGCGCCGGACGACGCCGAGCGGTTCGACGTCGTCGTGGTGGGCTTCGGCATCGCCGGCGGCTGCGCCGCGCTGGAGGCGGCGCGCTCCGGGGCCCGGGTCCTTCTGCTGGAGCGGGCCGCCGTGCACGGCGGCACGTCGAGCATGTCGGGCGGGCACTTCTACCTCGGCGGCGGCACCGCCGTCCAGCAGGCCACCGGCCACGAGGACACGGCCGAGGCGATGGCCCGCTACCTCATGGCCAGCACGAAGGACCCGGACGAGGAGAAGATCCGGGCGTACTGCGCGGGGTCGGTCGAGCATTTCGACTGGCTGGAGGCGCTGGGCTTCGCGTTCGAGCGGTCGTATTTCCCCGGGAAGGCGGTGATCCAGCCCGGCACCGAGGGGCTGATGTTCACCGGCAACGAGAAGGTGTGGCCGTACCGCGACGGGATCCCCCCGGCGCCGCGCGGCCACAAGGTGCCGGTGCCGGGCGATACCGAGGGCACCAAGATCGTGATGGACCTGCTGCGCGACCGGGTCGAGGAGGCCGGGGTCGAGGTCCGCTACGAGACCGGCGCGACCAACCTGGTGGTCACCGGGGACGGCGCGGTCGCCGGCGTCGCCTGGCGGAACTTCGACCGGACGGGCGTGGTCCGCGCCGCCGGAGTCGTGATCGCGGCCGGCGGGTTCGTGATGAACGCGGACATGGTCGCGGCCTACACGCCGGCGCTCGGCGAGAAGCTGTTCACGCTCGGCAGCACCTACGACGACGGGCTCGGCATCCGGCTCGGCGAGTCCGTCGGCGCGGCGCTGGAGCACATGGGCGAGCCGTTCATCACCGCGCCGTTCTACCCGCCGTCGTCGCTGGTCAAGGGCCTGATCGTCAACAAGCGCGGCGAGCGGTTCGTGGCCGAGGACAGCTACCACGCGCGCACGTCCTACTACGTGCTCCAGCAGCCGGACGCGGCGGCGTACCTGATCGCCGACAGCGACCACATGGAGGAGCAGCGGATGCCCCTCGTCCCGCTGAAGGACGGCTACGAGACGGTCGAGGAGATGGAGACCGGCCTCGGCCTGCCCGCCGGCTCGCTCGTCGCGACGATGGCGCGCTACAACGAGCACGCGGCGCGTGGCGAGGACCCCGACTTCCACAAGCACCCCGACTGGCTGGCGCCGCAGGCCAACGGCCCCTGGGGCGTCTACGACCTCACCCTCGGCACCGCCCTGTACGCCGGCTTCACCCTCGGCGGCATGGCCACCACGGTCGACGGCGAGGTGCGGCGGCCCGACGGGTCGGTCATCTCCGGGCTCTACGCGGCCGGAGCCTGCGCGTCCAACATCGCCCAGGACGGCGCCGGATACTGCTCGGGCACGCAGCTCGGCGAGGGCTCCTTCTTCGGCCGCCGGGCCGGTGTCGCCGCCGCGACGCGCGCCCGCGCCATCTCCCGCTAGGCGTGCCGCGGGGCCGGCGGCGCGCAGGCGGGGTGGCGCGCCGCGGCCCGCAGGGGAGTGCGGCAAGATGAACGGCATGGCACAGGTTGTGGCGACTGCGGAGACGATCCTGAACGCGAGCCCGGAGCGGGTGCTCGGCGCACTCGCGGACTACACGGGCGTGCGCTCCAGGATGCTGACCGAGCACTTCAGCGAGTACGACGTGCGGGAAGGCGGCCAGGGAGAGGGCACGGTGGTGCACTGGAAGCTCGCCGCCACCAGCAAGCGGGTGCGCGACTGCCTGTTCTCGGTGAGCGCACCCGACGCGAACACGCTGGTGGAGAAGGACGCCAACTCCTCCATGGTCACCACCTGGACCGTGTCGCCCGCGGGCGAGGGAGCGCGCGTCCAGGTCAGGACGGCCTGGGACGGGGCCGGCGGCGTGGGCGGGTTCTTCGAGCGCACCTTCGCCCCGAAGGGGCTGCGGAGCATCTACGACGCGCAGCTGGCCAAGCTGGGCGGCGAGCTGGGCGACTGACGGGCGCGCCCCGCGTGCACCGCGCGGGCCGCCGGCCGCGGCCTGATCATCGGTCTGGACAAACAGCGCCGCCGGTTCTAGCTTTATGGCGAATCGCTCTGCGTGACCGGTGATGGAGCGGAGGTTCACGGTGTGCTGACGTCATGCCGCCACTTGGTCGGCGGAAGTTGCCGGTCCATGAAAGCACCCTGACCTCGGGCTCCCACAATGGCTGATGAATCGGCGAATGAACGGCGCTCATCCGTTATCGCTCCCGGGCGTGAACGCGCGAGGGCAATACCTGCCAGGATGAGAGCGGCCGGGTGGTTGCATGGCGCGTCGTGAACGCCCGCTGGACCCGGCCGCCGGCCCGCTGGAGGCGTTCGCGCACGATCTGCGCGCCGTGCGGGCGGCCGCGGGCGAGCCGACGTACCGGCGGCTCGCGCAACTGGCGGGGTACAGCGCGTCCACGCTGTCGGAGGCCGCCAGCGGCGCCAGGCTCCCCACACTGGCGGTCACGCTGGCCTTCGTGGGCGCCTGCTCCGGCGACACCGAGGCGTGGGAGCACCGGTGGAAAGAGGTTCACGACGCGCTGCAGGTCTCGGACGGCGCGCCGCCGTCCTGCGCGCCGGAAGAGGACGCCGGCGCCGGCGGCGATGCCGGCGGCACGGCCGGGGCGGAGCTCATCCGGGCGGACGCGCCGGACGGGAGCCCGGCCGCTCCTCGCGACGTCCGTCCGATCATCTTCGGCCCGGTCGCGACCGGACGGGCCAAGCGGAATATCGCCGCGGTCGCGGCGGGCTGCCTTCTCGCGGCCGGATTACTCGTCGTCGGGCTGAACGGCCCCTGGCGCGGAGGTGAAAGCAAGGAATCGCCCGGCTGCCCGTCAATGCCGAGGAATCCCAAGTTCACCGCCACCGCGTACGGTGATGGCGCGCCCGTTCGGTCCGGCGCCGCTCTCGCCCGTCCCTCTTCGACCACTTATGCGGCCGGATGCGTGCTCGGGTTCACGGGTTTCTGCATAGGCGAGAAGGTCACCGACCGGACCGCGGGAATTCCCGACAGCCGCTGGTTCATCCTGCCCGACGGCCACGTCGTCCCCTCGGCCCTGGTGCACGGCAACCCGCCCGCGCACCTCGCCCCCGCCGCCTGCACCGACGCCCGGCCCGCGCCGAAGCGGATCTCGCTGAAGGCCACCGGCCCGCCGTCCCCCGACCCGCGCGTGATCCTCACCGCGACGGGACCGCAGGTGCAGATGGCCGGGTTCGCCGCGTACTACGCCGCCGACCCCGCCCACCCCGAACTCCGCCTGTGGCACCAGATCGGGCTGACCGGGGACGCCGACCCCGCCCTGTCGGTCGCCTGGCGGCCCGACAAGCTCCCCGCCCCCGTCCACGCCGGCGACCGCGTCCTCGTCGCGGCCGTGGCCTGCCTCGGCGGCGGCGACTCGGGCTACGCGGCGTCCCTCGCCTCGCTGAAACTGCCCGGCCCGCGCACGGGCGCCTCGCTGGCGCCGCAGTCCGCCACGGTCGACCAGGTGGCCCGCCGCGCCGCCTGCCAGTACCCCAGCGCCTCCTGACCCGAGTGCCGGACGGCCCGCGTGTACGGGCCTGATTGATCCGCGTCCGCGGGTGTGTCGATCAATCAATGCGGCCGGTAGCAAGGCGGTGAGCCGACCGACGGAAGGAAGCACAGGGATGAAGATGACGAGGACCCGGGCCGCCGTCACGGGGCTGCTCGCGGCCTTCACGGTCTCCGGCGGCCTGGCGTCGGGCGCGGTGCAGGCGTCCGCGGCGACGACCGCCGCGGCGCTGCCCGCCGTCGACATGGAGGCCACCGTCCTGGCCGCCCAGATCGACCCCCGGCGCGCCGACGACACGCTGACCCCCGGCGCGAAGGACTCCGTCCTGGCCGTCGAACGGGCGCTCCAGGCGCGCGACCTCCTGGACGCCCGCTGGGTCGACGGCTACTTCGGCACCGAGACCGTCTCGGCCTACGCGGCCTACCAGCGCTCGCTCGGATACACCGGGCTGGCCGCGAACGGGCTGCCGGGCGCGACGTCGCTCGCCAAGCTCGGAGAGAACCGCTACACCGTCACCCGCAAGATCAGCCCGGGCGCGAAGGTCCAGCGCAACGGCTACACGGTCGACGCCCGCACCCAGGCGATGCTCGCCGAGGCCGAACGCCTGCTCGGCTTCAAGCTCGTCCTGTCGCAGGGCTCGTACAACCCCGGCGGCGACTCCTCGTCCGCCGGCACGCACGACGGCGGCGGCGTCGTCGACATCAGCGTCACCGGGATGTCCGCCGCGACCCGCACCTCCGTGGCCCGCGCGCTGCGCCAGGTCGGGTTCGCCGCCTGGGTCCGCAACCCGGACCAGGGCGACTGGCCGTGGCACATCCACGCGGCGGCGATCAGCGACACCGACCTGTCCGTCCAGGCCCAGCACCAGACCGGCGACTACTACCTCGGCCTGAACGGCCTCGCGAACCGGGGCCCGGACGACGGCCCCCGCATCACGATCCACACCTGGGAGGAGTACCAGCGCACGCACTGACCGGACGCCCGCAGGACGTCCACCCCCTCGATCAGTGACCACTCCCCGAAAGAGAGACCATGCAGCTACGCAGGACGCTCACCCTCGCCGGCGCCGCGCTGGCCCTCACCGCGCCCTTCCTCGCCACCGGTTCGCCCGCGTCCGCGGCGTCCCGGGACGGAGTCTGCGACAGCGGCGAGTTCTGTTACTACTACAACAGCAACGAGGCCGGGTCGATCTCCGACTTCACCACCTCGGTCGGCGACTACGGCACCACCCAGCCCTCCTGCTACGACTTCAAGGGCGCGGGCAGCGGCAAGGGCGTGTGCGTGAAGAACAACGCCGCGTCGGTGTGGAACCGCACCAGTCACACGGTGCGGGTGTACTTCAACAGCAACTACGGCGGCGCCCATCAGGACTTCGCGGCCGGCGCGAAGGGCAATCTCAACTCCACGCTGAAGAACAACAACGCCTCGCACCAGATCCTCGACGGGTCGGGGCAGACGCCGCGCAACGACTACGACGGCAACGCGCGCGGCTTCGCGCAGAACAACTGCACGGCCTTCGCGGCCTGGCGGATCGCGAGCCGGCTCGGCGTCCCGAGCTTCAGCAACTCGTGGAAGACGACCTGGGGCAACGCCGGGACCTGGGACGACGCCGCCCGCCGGGTCGGCGTGACGGTCAACACGACGCCGTCCGTCGGCGCGATCGCCGTCAACGACGTCCACAAGGTCGGCCACGTCGCCTACGTGAACAAGGTCTACTCCGACGGCTCGTTCGACGTCGAGGAATACAACTGGAACAACCCCCTCGCGTACGGCACGCGCTCCCACGTGCACGTCAGCAGCGCCCAGGCCGACTTCCAGTGGATGCTCCACTTCTGAAAGGCGTCCGGACATGACCATCCGCAGAAGGGCGATCGGCATTCTGGCCGCCGCCGTGACGGTGCTCGGGGGAGCCGTGGCGGTGGCGGGCCCGGCGTCCGCCGCCGGCCGTGACGGAGTGTGCGACAGCGGCGAGTTCTGTTACTACTTCAACAGCAACGAGGCCGGGTCGATCTCCGACTTCACCTCCTCCATGGACGACTACGGGACGACCCAGCCGACGTGCTACGAGTTCAAGGGCGCGGGCAGCGGCAAGGGCGTGTGCGTGAAGAACAACGCGGCGTCGGTGTGGAACCGCACCAGTCACACGGTGCGGGTCTACTTCAACAGCAATTACGCCGGCTCCTACCAGGACTTCGCTGCCGGCGCGAAGGGCAACCTCAATTCCACCCTGAAGAACAACAACGCCTCCCACCAGCTCCTGGTGTCGCAGCCCAGCGGATGCAAGACCGACGGGTCCAACACCACGCTGCCGTCCTCGATCCTGGTGTACCGCGTCAGCCTCGGACGGGTCGACCGGGTCGACTTCAAGACCTACGTCAAGAACGTCCTGCCGAACGAGTGGGTGTCGAGCTGGCCGGGCGCCTCGCTGGACGCCGGCGCGATGGCCGTCAAGAGCTACGCCTGGTACTGGGCGCTGCACTCGACCCGCAAGACCTCGGGCGGCGCGTGCTACGACGTCCGGGACGACACGGGCGACCAGGTGTACCGGCCGTCCTCGGCGGTGTCGTCGACGTCCGCGGCCGTCGACCGCACCTGGTCGACGCGGATGACCCGCAGCGGCAACATCCTGATCGCGCACTACTGCTCCACCACGACCGCCTGCGGCGCGTGGGTGGACGGGAACTGGATGTCGCAGTACGGCTCGCGTGACCTCGCGAACGCCGGCCAGGACTTCCGGACGATCCTGCGCCACTACTACACGGACATCGCCCTCTCCTGAGGCCGCCCGTCCCGCCAGGGGTGCCGGTACGACCTACCGGCACCCCTCCGGCGTTTCCTCCCCGTCCGACGCGGCCGCGTTGGCGCGGTCGACCTCGACCATGTGCTCCTCCGCCCAGGCGCGCACGACGGCGAGCGCGCCTTCGAGGGACAGGCCCAGGTCGGTGAGGCGGTAGTGGACGCGCGGCGGCACGGCCGGCTCCACCCGCCGGGCGACCAGCCCGTCGCGCGCCAGGCTCTGCAGGGTCGCCGACAGCATCTTCTGCGAGACGCCGGGCATCCGCCGCCGGAGCTCGGCGAAGCGCACCTCGCCCGGCGCGGCGTCGGCGAGGACCTTGACCGCCATGGACGTCCATTTGGTGCCGATCCGGTCGAGCAGCCGCCGGGTGGGGCAGCCGGCGTCGAACAGGTCGCCGCGCGTCCCCTTCCCGGTACCGGCGAGTGACGTGGTCACCTGCGGCTCACCACCTGTCGTCGAAGTGCCGTCTTCCGGCGCGAATCTGAGTCACCTACGCTCCCCAGGTAACCAATGGTAACCACTATGGGGGAGAAGTCATGCCGCTCATGTCCGCCATCTCGCAGCGACGGGTCGCCGTCAACGGCACCGAGGTCAACGTGGCCGTCGGCGGGAGCGGGCCCGCCGTCCTGCTGCTGCACGGCTTCCCGCACACCTGGCGGGTGTGGTCCGAGGTCGTCCCCGAACTCCTGCGGCGCCACCGGGTCATCGCCCCTGACCTGCGGGGCCTCGGCGCCAGCGAGCGGGCGGACGGCGGGTACGACGCCGCGAACCTCGCCGCCGACGCCGAAGGGATCCTGGACGCCCTCGGCGAGCCGTCCGCGGCGGTGGTCGCCATCGACGCCGGTGTCCCGCCCGCCTTCCTGCTCGCCCTGCGGCGGCCCGGCCGCGTCCGGCGCCTCGTCCTCATGGAGGCGACGCTGGGACCGCTGCCCGGTGCCGAGGACTTCTTCGCTGACGGCCCGCCGTGGTGGTTCGGGTTCCACCGCGTCCCCGGCCTCGCCGAAACCGTCCTGGTCGGGAACGAGGCCGCCTACATCGGCTGGTTCCTTGAGAACGGGACCCGCGGCCGCGGCGTACCGCGCGACGTCCACGACGAGTTCGTCCGCGCCTACACCGGGCGCGACGCGCTGCGCTGCGCGTTCTCCCACTACCGCGCCGCGCCCGACAGCGCGCGGCAGTTCCAGGAGGCCGCCGCCGCGAGCCGGCTCGCGATGCCGGTGATGGCCGTCGGCGCGCACCCCGTCGGGGACGCCCTGGAACGGCAGCTGCGCCCCGTCGCCGACGACCTGACCGGGCATCACATCGAGGACTGCGGCCACATCATCCCGCTCGACCGCCCCCGCGAACTGCTCGCCCTGCTGACGCCGTTCCTCGCCGCCGACGCCCCCGCGACGGCGGCCGGGCCTGCCTAGGCGCCGTGCGGTCTCCGCCCTGGGAGCGCCGCACCCAGGGTGCGACCCACCCTGGTTCGTCCCGCTCTGACCTGCGCAGACTTGGAGCGGAACCGCTTGGAGTGAGCGGGAGGCACCAACGATCGGGGGATGGACCCATGGCAGGACGGCTCGCCGGCAAGGTCGCGCTGATCACCGGCGCGACCGGCGGCATCGGCACCGCGACCGCCGAACTGTTCGCCCGCGAGGGCGCCCGGCTGGTGATCACCGACGTCGCCGAAGGACCCCTGCACGACCTGGCGCGGCGGATCGAGGAGCGCGGCGCCGAGGTCGTCGCCGCCGGGCTCGACGTGTCGTCCGCGCGGCGGTGGGACGAGGTGATCGCCATCGTCCGCGACCGCTTCGGCACGCTGGACGTCCTGGTCAACATCGCCGGCGTCGTCGACTGGCCGGGCGTCGAGGACACCCGGGAGGACGACTGGGACCGCGTCATCGACGTCAACCAGAAGGGCACCTGGCTCGGCATGAAGGCGGCGATGCCGCTGCTGCGCGCGAGCGGCGACGCGTCCGTCGTCAACACCTCGTCGGTGCTCGGGCTCGTCGGAAGCGGCGCCGCCGCGGCCTACCAGGCGTCCAAGGGGGCGGTGCGCCTGCTGACCAAGACCGCCGCGGTCGAGTACGCGCGGCAGGGCGTGCGGGTCAACTCCGTGCACCCGGGCGTCATCGCGACGCCGATGATCCAGGACATCCTGGACGAGGAGGGCGACGAGCAGCCCGACGTCCGCCGGACCCCGATGCGCCGCGCCGGGCGCGCCGCCGAGATCGCGCCCGCGTTCCTCTTCCTGGCCTGCGACGAATCGTCGTTCGTCACCGGCTCGGAACTCGTGGTCGACGGCGGGCTCACCGCGCACTGACGGCCCCGTCCCCCTACAATTCCGTGGGTGCCCGCCTATGACGATCATGACGTGTTCGAGGGCCTGGACGTCGCCGCCCTGCCCGCCCGCCAGCAGCGGATCCTGGCCACCATCCGGGACTGGGCCGTCCGGTACGGGTACCCGCCGAGCACGCGGCAGATCGGCGACGCCGTCGGCCTGCGGTCGGCGTCGTCGGTGTCCCGGCACTTGGCGAGCCTGGAGGAGAAGGGCTTCCTGCGCCGGGGCGCCGCCGTGGCCCGCCCGATCGACGTGCGGTCGTTCCTGCGGGAGGGCTCCGGACCCGAGCCCGCCGCCGACGCGGTGACCGTACCTGTGGTGGGCGACATCGCCGCCGGCACGCCCATCATGGCCGAGCAGCATGTCGACGACACCCTCGCGCTGCCCCGCGAGCTCGTCGGCCGCGGCACCGTCTTCGCGCTGCGGGTCCGCGGCGACTCGATGATCGACGCCGCGATCTGCGACGGCGACACGGTCGTGGTCCGGCAGCAGCCCGAGGCGCACTCGGGCCAGATCGTCGCCGCGATGCTCGACGGCGAGGCCACCGTCAAGGTCTACCGCCGCCGCGACGGCCACGTCCTCCTCGAACCGCGCAACCCCGCCTACGAGCCGATCGACGGAGACGACGCCACCGTCCTCGGCATCGTCGTCTCCGTCCTCCGCAGCATCTGACCCCGCGCGGCCGATCCGCGGCCGCCCGACCGGTTCCTTCCGCGGGATCGCCGGGTCGGTAGGAGTGATGGAACTCCGACGACCGAAAAGCGGGCGATCATGACGGACACGATGAACGCGGCGGACATCCGGCTGGGCGGCCTGGTGCTGGGCAGCGACGACCCCGAGCGGCTCAGCGCCTGGTACCGCGAGGCGTTCGCGCCGCGGGCCGAGCCGGGCACCGTCCTGATGGTGGGCGGCGGGCGGCTGGTCTTCGACGGCCGCGACGACCTCGGGCCGGCGGCGCGGGAGCCCGGCCGGATCCTGATCAACTTCTATGTCGAGGACATCGACGCGGTCGCGGCGCACCTCGCGTCGCTGGGCACCGCGCGGTGGATCCGGCCGGTCGAGGACTTCGGGCCCGGCCGCATCGCCACGGTCGAGGACCCGGTCGGCAACTACGTGCAGATCGTCGAACTCGCCGACGGACGCTGACGGGCATCCGGCGGGCCGGCGGGTCAGGAGGCCGGCGCGGTGAGGTAGTCGCCGTGCTCGATGTCGTCGAGCAGCGCCGGGTGGACGGGGGACCAGCCGAGCAGTTCCCGGGTGCGGGCACTGGAGACGGGCGCGTCGAAGCCGTAGACGGTGGCCATGAACGGGCTCGGGAAGTGCCCGGCGGCCTCCTCGGGGGACAGCGGGACCGCGGGCAGGCCGAGGCCGCGGGCGATCGTCTCGGCGATGCTCTTCATCGTGACGCCGCTTTCGGCCGCTCCGTGCAGCACGCTGCCCGCGGGGGCCTTCTCCAGGGCCAGCCGGAACAGGACGGCGGCGT
This sequence comes from Actinomadura sp. NTSP31, assembly GCF_041951385.1. NCBI lineage: Bacteria > Bacillati > Actinomycetota > Actinomycetes > Streptosporangiales > Thermomonosporaceae > Actinomadura > Actinomadura sp. NTSP31. The sequence continues at coordinate 102,310 of NZ_JBGNUT010000036.1, forward strand.
CGAGCCGGTGCACCGCGGGCCACCGGTTGGCGCCGTCGCCGACGTAGGCCGACATGCCCGTCTTGCGGGCGGTGGCGACGAGCATGCCGATGAAGCCGTAGTCCCCGGGGCCGTGGACGGTGGGCGCGAGCCGGACCACGCTCGCGCGCACCCCCCGGCCGGCGAAGTCCAGGCAGGCCCGCTCGCCCGGGATCCGGAAGCCGGCGAGCCCGTCCGCGTCGGGCTCGTCGGCCTCGGTGCCCTCCCGGCCGGCGGGCATGACCAGCGTTCCCGAGGTGCTGACGAACGGCCTGCCCGAGCCTTCCAGGACCCGGCCGAGCGTCTCGATCGCGTTCCGGTCGCGCCGCATCATGTCGTCGGGGTCGGCGAAGTCGCCGCCGAAGGCCATGTGCAGGACGCCTTCGGCGGCTTCGGCGCCGGCGCGCAGGCTGCCGAGGTCGTCCAGGGAGCCGCGGTGCGGCGCGGCGCCGAGCGACTCCAGGCGGGCGGCGGCGGCGTCCGAGCGCGCCAGGCCGGTGACGGTGTGGCCGGCCGCGATGAGCTCGGCGACGACGGCGGGGCCGGTCAGGCCGGAGCCGCCGGTGACGAAGACCTGCATGGAGGACCTCTCATAACGTCAGTGACTGGCACTAAGTAGCGCCAGTCGCTGACTCTACACGTAAGGCCAGTCACTGGCGCAACGTAGTGCCAGTGACTGGCGCGTGCGGTAGCCTCAAGGGGTGCCACGGAGCGGAGCGGAAGCGCGCCGCCGCCTTCAGCAGGCGGCCCTCGAGCTGTACCGGGAACGCGGGTTCGACCAGACCACGACGGCCGAGATCGCCGCCCGCGCCGGCGTCAACGAGCGCACGTTCTTCCGGCACTTCCCGAACAAGCGCGAGGTGCTCTTCCACGGCGAGGCCGACCTGCGCGCCGCGCTCATGGAGGCGGTGGCCGAGGTGCCCGACGGCCCGCGACCTCTGGAGGTGCTGCTGCGCGCCTTCCAGAAGGCCGGGCGGATCCTCGAGGAGAACCGGCCGTTCTCCGAACCCCGGCTGGAGGTCATCGCCGCGACGCCGGCGCTCCGCGAACGCGAGCTGGCCAAGGCGGCCTCGCTCACCGAGGCCGTGGCGGAGGCGCTGCGGCGGCGCGGCGTCACCGGCCGGCTGGCCGACCTGGCCGCTCACACCGGCTGGGCCGCCTTCCACCAGGCGGCGCAGGCCTGGATCGACGACCCCTCGCAGAGCCTGGACGCGCACCTCCGCCAGACCTTCGACGATCTGCGCACCCTCTCCGGCGCGGGCTGACCGTCCCGGCGGCGGACGACCGCGCCGGAACGGATCATCGGGCGGTCGCATGGGCGGGGTGGCCGGGGGTAGCCCCGGCGTTATGGACGTCGCGCAGGAAGGGCCGTACCGGTTCAGGATCGAGCCGACGGGGGCCATGCGCGTCCCGGGAGTGCTGTTCGCCTCGCCGGAGCTGCTGACGACGGCCGGCAACGCCATCGGCCAGGTCGCCAACGTGGCCGAACTGCCGGGAGTGGTGGACGCCTCGTACGCGATGCCGGACATCCACTGGGGATACGGCTTCGCCATCGGCGGTGTCGCCGCCACCGACCCCGCGCAGGGCGGGGTGGTCTCGCCCGGCGGCGTGGGGTTCGACATCTCCTGCGGTGTCCGGCTGATGGCGGCGGACATCGACGCGTCCGATCTGGAGCCCGTCCTCGAGAAGCTGATGGACGGGCTGGACCCGGTGATCCCGCGCGGCATGGGCAAGGGCGCGGTCTGGCGGCTGCCCGGACGCGGCGAGCTGGCCGGCATCCTCACCGGCGGGTCGCGGTACGCCGTCGAGCAGGGCTACGGGGACGAGCGGGACCTGCTGCGCTGCGAGGACGCGGGAGCGGTCGCCGACGCCGACCCGGGCCAGGTCGGCCGGCGGGCGATCGAGCGCGGCGCGCAGCAGGTGGGGAGCCTCGGGTCGGGCAACCATTTCCTGGAGGTGCAGCGGGTCGGCGAGGTCTACGACCCGGAGGCGGCGGAGGCGTTCGGGCTGCGGGCCGGCCAGGTCTGCGTCATGATCCACTGCGGTTCGCGGGGGCTCGGGCACCAGATCTGCACCGACCACGTCCGGGCGATGGAGCGGCAGATGGCGCGGTACGGGATCCGGGTGCCCGACCGGCAGCTGGCCTGCGCGCCGGTCGACTCCGCCGAGGGCCGCGCCTACCTCGGGGCGATGGCCGCGGCGGCCAACTACGGCCGCGCCAACCGGCAGCTGCTCGCCCAGGCGGCCCGGCAGGTCTTCCGGAGGGTCGCCGGGGCCCGGCTCGACCTCGTCTACGACGTCTCCCACAACCTGGCCAAGCTCGAAGAGCACCAGGTGGACGGCGAGCGGCGGAGGCTGTGCGTGCACCGCAAGGGCGCCACCCGCGCGCTGCCGCCCGGACACCCCGACCTCCCGCCCGACCTGCGCGACGCCGGGCAGCCGGTGCTGATCCCCGGGACGATGGGCACCTCGTCTTACGTCCTGGCCGGCATGCCGGGCGGGCCCGCGTTCGCCTCCACCTGCCACGGCGCGGGACGGGTGCAGAGCCGCCACCAGGCCGCCCGCGGGGTCGACGGCAGGCAGTTGCGCGCGACGATGGAGCGGCAGGGGATCGCGGTGCGGGCGTCGTCCTGGCGCGGGCTGGCCGAGGAGGCTCCGGACGCCTACAAGGACGTGTCCGCCGTCATCGAGGCCAGCGAAGGCGCGGGCCTGTGCCGCAAGGTCGCCCGGCTCCTCCCCATCGGCGTCGTCAAGGGATGACCCCGGCGCGCCTGAGCAGTCAAACGTCGATCGTCACCGCGCAGGACCAGCCGTCCTCGCCCCGCTCGAAGCGCAGGTCGTGCAGCGACACCGCCTTGGGCACCGCGCCCACCGCGGTCGCACGCACGGCGTCACCGGCCGCGAGTTCGGCGACGAGGCCCGCGTCCGGCGCGCGGGTGATCTCGGCGCCGAGGACCAGGTCCCCGTCCACTTCGAGACGGTAGATCACCTCGTCCAGGACGGCCACGAGCGCATCGGCGTCCGGCCCCGGCGGCACGGTCACCGAGATGCTGCGCGACGGCCGCACACCGGCGGTGTCGGCGAACGACTCCACGAGCCCGGCCACGGCCTCGGCGATGCACCGCTCCCGCGTCGGGGCCCACGCCTCGATGCGCAGGTCGGCGGTATGCGGGACGCCGCGATGCCCCGCCGCGCCACCGCCGGTCATGAAGGGGACCACGCTGCGCGACTACCCGTCCCGCCGCGGAGGTAACCCCGGTCAGGTGAGGGGGCGGTCGAGCCGGTGCTGGAGCAGGGTCTGCTGGGCGGGGTTGGCGGTCAGCTCCAAGGCGCGCCGGTCGGCGGCGCGGGCGTCCTCGGCGCGTCCGAGGGCGCGCAGCAGTTCGGCGCGGGTGGCGTGGTAGAGGGAGTAGCGCTCCAGGGTGCGCCGATCGGCCGGAGACAGGTCGTCGAGGGCGGCCAGCGCGTTGGCCGGGCCGCCGCGCGGCGCCGGGGCGTGGTGGACGGCGATGGCGCGGTGCAGGCGGTGGACCGGGGACGGGGCGAGCGCGATGAGGATGTCGTAGAGCACCACGATCTGCGGCCAGTCGGTGTCGTCCCAGGTGGGGGCTTCGGCATGGCAGGCCACGATGGCGGCCTGCACCTGGTAGGGGCCGGGGCGCTTGGCGGTGGCGGCGCGTTCCAGGAGACCGATGGCCTCGCCGATGGCGGCGTGGTCCCAGCGGGCGCGGTCCTGGTCGCGGAGCGGGACCAGCTCGCCGGCCGGGGTGAAGCGGGCGGCGGCGCGGGCCTGGTGCAGGCGGATGAGGGCGAGCAGGCCGAGGACCTCGGGCTGCTTGGGCATGAGCCAGGCGAGCTGGGCCGCGAGCCATTCGGCGTCGTCCGCCAGGTGCGCGGCCCGGGGGCGGTCGCCCGCGCTGCTCAGGTAGCCCTCGTTGAACAGCAGGTACACCACGGTCAGCACCTGGCCGAGCCGGTCGGGCAGTTCGGCGTCGCTCGGCACGCGGTAGGGGATGCCCGCCGCGGCGATCTTGCGTTTGGCGCGGGTGATGCGCTGGACGACCGCGGACTCGCCGACCACGAGCGCGGCGGCGATCTGGGCGGTGGTCAGCCCGCAGACCGTCCGCAGGGTGAGGGCGATCTGGGCCTGCCGGGGCAGCGCCGGATGGCAGCAGGTGAAGACCAGCTTCAGCCGGTCCTGGGGATCGGGCTGCGGCGGCCACCGCAGCTCGGCGAGCTTGTCGCGGTAGACGGCCTGGCGGCGCAGCACGTCGATGCCGCGGCGGCGGGCGACGGTCAGCAGCCAGGCGTCGGGATGGTCGGGGACGCCCTCGGCGGGCCAGCGGCGCAGCGCGGTCTCGACGGCGTCGGCGACGACGTCCTCGGCGGCGGCGAAGTCGCCCAGGACCCGCACCAGGCAGGCCGTGAGCCGGCCCGCGTGCTCGCGCACCACGCGGGCCAGCTCGCCGTGCACGTCGGAGCCGGGATCGGCCACGGCGATCAGGTGATGGGCCGGATCTCGACGACGGGGCAGGCCGGCCAGGCGCGGGCGATGGCGATGGCCTGGTCCAGATCGTCGACCTCTATCTCGGCGTAGCCGGAGACGACCTCCTTGCCCTCCACGAACGGCCCGTCCGTCACGAGCGCACCGCCGCCCTCGAGCCGCACCGTCGTCGCGGTCTCGGCGGGTTCCAGGTGGGCGTGGTGGACGATATGGGCGGCGTTCTCGGCGAACCACCGCCCGACCTGCTCGAACGCCGCCTGCCGCTCGCTCTCGCCCATGGCCTCCAGGTCGCGCGCGAACTGCTCGGTCTCGACGAACATCAACACGTACTTCACGGTACTGCTCCTTCCCGGTCACCCCAGAGACGAACGACGCCCCCGCCGATCCGACAATCCGCAGCTCAAAGAACGCGCGACGGCTGCGTTATGGCTGGTCGTCGCGGAGTGTTTGCAGGATGGCGGTCTCCTGGGCGGGGTCGCGCAGGAGCGGAGGGCCCTGCGTGAGCGGGTGGAGCGCGGCGCGGGCGGCGGCATGCGGATCGGGCCGCAACGCGCCCTTCAACGCGTTCGCGAACCAGACCCGCAGGTGTGCGGCGGTCCGCTCGTCGTCGCTCATCCTGGACCGGGCGGGCGAATCGTTGAGTGATCGCCCTGCCTGGCGCGAGCGGGTCAGCCAGGAGCGGACGTGCGCGCCGAGTTCGGAGGCGGGGGACACCGTGACCGGCTCGCCGCGCCCGGCGGCGGCGATCGCCTCGGCGAGGCCGGGAGTGGTGTCGACCCCGAGGACCGTGGCCAGGCGCGTCGTCTCCCGCGTGGCGACCTCGCGGAGCAGGTGCGGCGGGGCGGCCTGGAGGGCGGCGGTCATTTCGGGATCGGTGGGGCCGTCCGCGAGCGAGGGCGGGGCGATGCTGAACCAGGGTTCGATCTCGGCGGACAGGACCTGCCCGGCCAGGGCGTCTGGGTGCGGGAGGACGCCGGTGAGCAGGCCCGCCAAAAGGAGGGCCGGGATGTAAGGGGGCGACAGGGGGTCGTGGTCTTCCGGGTCGGCGTCGGGGTCGAGGCCCGCCGCGCGCATCTTGCCGAGCAGCCGGTCGGGTTCTTCGCCCCAGCGGTCCTGGGGCCAGGTGGGCTCGAACGCGGTGACCAGCGTGCCGTCGACGGCGTAGCAGAAGCCGTGGTCGGCGTACTCGTGGCGCTCCACCGAGACGGCCTCGGTGCCCCGGGACAATGCCGTGAGCGGTTCGGTGAGCGAGCCTTGGAATCCGTCGGGTTCGATCAGCACCGTCCACGTGCCGAGGTCCAGCACGAACACGAACTCCGGGTAGCCGGCCTCGTAGGAGTGGTAACCGTCCCCCGCCTCCTGCAAGGTGCGGGGGCGCAGCGTGTCCGGGAGGCCGCCGAAGCGCGACAGGGCCTCGGCCTCGTCGAGTTCTTTGACGAACGTGAGGCAGAAGACCTCACCGAGCGTTTCGACCCACTCGACGTCGGTGGGCGTCACCTCGAGCATGGTTCTCTCCGGGAAGGCCGGCGGCATGGCCTGTTCGATCATGGCAGCGGCCCCTGCGAAATTGGGCTCCGTCAGCCGGACCGGCCGGTGCAGGCCAATCTCGCCTCAGGCGCCGCTGCGCGACGGTGCGGACGTCAGGGTCTCCCAGGCGGCCATCGCGCAGGTGATGACGGCTTCCAGTTCAGCGCGGGTCGCGCCGTCGCGGGCCTGGACGGAGAGGCCCTGCACCACGGTGGTGTAGTAACGGGCGATGGCATCGAGGTCGACGGCCGGCGCGGCTTCAGGTGCGTTGAGGACCTATCGGGTTCCCTGGCGGTATCGCCCTGAGTGCGGCGGCCACGAACGACGCGACCAGCGGACGGCGGTCCCGCTCGTTCCAGGCGAGCACGAGGCGGCTGGGCGGCGCGTCGCTCACCGGGACGCAGACCACACCGGGCGGGACGGGTTCGACCAGCGAGCGGGGAAGCACGCCGATCATCCGTCCCACGGTGACCAGGTGGAGCAGCTGGACCGCGTCGGCCACTTCCGGTCCGGTGCCGTCGCCCCCGGGGACGCCTTTCCAGGCCGGCAGCGTCTCGCCCTCCAGATCGGCCATGCGCACCGGAGCGCCCCCGGCCAGGCGGTGCCCGGACGGGACGATGACCACCCGGTCCTCGGTGTGCAGCGTCTCGTGGTCCAGGCCGTCGAGGTCGTCGAACGGCGCGTAGAGCAGGCCGGCGTCGGCCCGGCCGTCGCGCAGGAAGTCGGTGCGGTCGGCGGGGCCGCTGAACAGGAGGTCCACCCGGCGGGCGTCCGGTCGCCGGGCGTACTCGGCGAGGATTCCGGACAGCAGGCCGGCGTCGCCGCCGGGCTTGATCACGAGCCGCAGGCGAGCCTCGGGATCGGCGGCGCGCCGGGCGCTCCGGACGGCGGCGCCGACCGCGTTGAGCGCATGCCGCCCGTGCTCCTGCAGCGCCTTCCCGGCCGGCGTGAGCTCGACGTGCCGGCTGGAGCGGATGAACAGCGGGACGCCGAGCCGGTGCTCGATCCGCCGGATCGCCTTCGACAGCGCCGGCTGGGCGATCGAGAGCCGGACGGCGGCCCGCCCGAAGTGCAGTTCGTCGGCGACCGCGATGAAGTACTCGAGCTCGCGGGTTTCCAGCTCGGCCATGCCTCCAGGTTATTGCCCGAGACCGAACAGATCTTGGACACCGGCGGCGCCCACCGCCGAGAATCGCCATATGATCGAACACACGATGATCGTCTCCTTCGACGAACCGCTACCCGACACCGAGCTCGATCAATACCTCGCAGACATCGAACGGGTCATGCTGGAGACCGGCCTCGCGCAGTCGGTCGCGACCCGGCGGCACATCCCCGTTCCCGGCGAGGAGGCCGTGCCGGCACTGATCGGGACGGCGATCGTGCGGATCGCCGTCGCCGACCTCGACGCGCTGGCGAAGGGCTTCAGCGCACCCGCCCTGCACGAGGTCATCGACCGCTGGCAGTCCCGGCACCCGTACAAGGTCGCCTGGACGAACCACGACCCCCTGTCCTGAGCGCGGTCACGCGGGCGGCCAATCGGTGGCACTGGGGGGTCGCCCGGGGTGGGGCGATCTAGTCTGAGCGGGTGATCCGACAGGTTTGGGACCGGTACCGGCGCAGGACGTGGCTCGTCGACGCCGTCTTCGCGGTGCCGGTGCTCCTGATGACGGTGCTGGAGCCGATCAGTGAGCCGCCCGACTCGCTGGTCGCCTGGTTCCTCGCCATCGGGCTCCTGGCGCCGCTGGTGTTGCGGCGGACTCGGCCGCGCACGGCGTACGCCGCGGTGGCGCTGGTCGCGCTCCTGCAGGTGGTGGTGAACCAGGTCCCGATGGCGCCGGACCTGGGGATCTTGATGTGCATGTACACCCTGGCCGCGGGGTCCTCGCTGTGGTGGGGGATCGCGGCCGGGCTCGTGACGGAGATGGGGGCCGGGATACTGGCGTTCCGGTACGCCTCGGGGTTCCGTGACCAGCTCGCGAGCTGGTGGATGGTCTCGGTGTGCGTCGCCGGAGTCTGGCTGCTCGGGCTCTACATGCGCACGAGGCGGGCGTATCTGGCGTCGCTGGAGGAGCGCGCGGCGCGGCTGGAGCGCGAGCGCGACACCGAGGTGCAGATGGCGATGGCCGGTGAGCGCGCCCGCATCGCCCGGGAACTGCACGATGTCGTGGCGCACAACGTGAGCGTGATCGTGGTGCAGTCCGACGGCGCGTCCTTTGCGATCGAGAGCGACCCGGGGCGGGCCAAGCGGGCGATGGAGACGATCTCCTCGACCGGACGGCAGGCGCTGGCCGAGATGCGGCGGATGCTGGGGGTGCTGCGCGAGAGCGATACCGGCGGGTCGTACGCGCCGCAGCCGGGGGTGGCGCAGCTGTCGGAGCTGGTGGGCCAGCTTCGCTCGTCCGGGCTGCCGGTCTCGCTGGAGATCGACGGCGTGCCGGTGGAGATGTCGGAGGGGCGGCAGCTGACGGTGTTCCGCATCGTGCAGGAGGCGCTGACCAACACCCTCAAGCACGGCGGCGCCAAGGTCACCGCGAAGGTCGGGTTGCACTACTTCGACGATGCGGTGGAGATCGAGGTCAGCGACGACGGGCGGGGCGCCGCGGCGATCAGCGACGGGCGCGGGCACGGGCTGGTGGGCATGCGGGAGCGCGTCGCGGTGTACGGCGGCGACGTCGAGGCCGGGCCGCGGCCGGGTGGCGGCTTCACGGTGCGCGCCAGGATCCCGATACACGAAGAGGCCCGCGCCTGACCGGGACGAAACTGAGCGGGACGTGAACGGCGAACCCCCGGCGGCCCGTGCGGTACGGGTCCCGGGGGTGCGTCCACCGCGAAGGCGGCCGGCCGCGCGCGTTCAGTCGGCCGCGATGGACTCGACGATGGACGTCTTCGCGGCGCGGCGGGCCGGCAGGACGGCGGCGAGCATCCCGGCGGCGCCGGCCAGCACGATGAAGCCGGCGATCTGCAGGTACGGCACCGAGAACACCGCGCTGTCGGTCATCGAGCGGGTGGCCGCCCAGCCGAACGCCACCCCGAGCACGACCCCGGTGAACGCGCCGATCACGGACATGACCAGCGCCTCGATCGACAGCATGCGGCGCAGCTGGCGGCGGGTGAGGCCGAGGGCGCGCAGCAGCGCCGACTCGCGGGTCCGCTCGACCACCGACAGCGTGAGGGTGTTGGCGATGCCGAACAGCGCGATGACGATCGCGAGCCCGAGGAGCCCGGCGAAGATCATCAGGACCGTGTCGATGCTGTCGACGAACTGCTCCTTGATCTCGGCGGAGGAGATCACCTTCACCGTCGGGTACGGGCGGGCGGCGTCGTCGACGACCTTGCGCGCCGCCGCCGCGCCCGCCTTGCCGCCGGCCTTGACGTAGATCGTCGAGGGGGCGCGCGCGGTGAAGTGGCGGTCGAAGTCGGCGCTCGCCAGGATCAGCCCGCTCACCGGGATCTGGGCCGCGTCGTAGACGCCGCCGATCCGCACCGTGACCGGCGTGCCCTTGGCGGGCCTGACCTGGACGGACTGCCCCTGGGACAGGCCGAAGGCCTTGGCGCTGTCGGCGTCCACGATGGCGCCGCCCGGCTTGAGGGCCGCCATCGAGCCGCTCTGGAAATCGGGGCGGAACAGGCTGCCCAGCGACCCGCCGCGCAGCGACATGACCGTGGTGTCGGTGCCCTGCCCGGCGCCGATCGAGGCGTCGGCCTCGTGCTCCTGGATCACCGCGCCGATCTCCGGACGGCCCTGCAGCCGGTCCGCGACGGCGCGCGGGACGTACTGCACGCCGTCCTTCCCGCCGAACTGGTTCTGTATCTGGAAGTCCACCGGGAACTGTGCGGCCAGCCGCCCGTCCGTGGTCGCCTTCGCGCCGGCGCCGACCACCGCGAACAGGCTCATCAGCCCGATGCCGATGGTCAGCGCGATCGTCGTGGTCGCGGTCCGGCGCGGTGCGCGGCGCGCGTTCTCCACCGCGAGCCGTCCGGGCACTCCGCCGAGCCGGGCCGGGATCGCCCCGGCGAGCCTGCTCAGCGGCCGGATCAGCGCCGGCATGACCGCGATCACCGCGAGGAAGATGAGCGCGCCGGCGGCGGCCACCGCGTACATCGCGGTCTCGCCCTTCTGTCCGAAGAGGCCCACGGAGCCGGCCAGGGCGCCGATGCCGGCGAGCACCACGGCGAGCGCGATCCGGACCCAGCCGAGCCGGAACCGCCCGCTGCCGGGTTCGGTGTCGGTCCGCAGCGCGGTGACCGGCGCCACCCTGGTCGCGACGCGGGCGGGCAGCAGCGCCGACATGACGGTGACGACGACGCCGACGGCCATCCCGACCACCACCGTGCGCGGCGCGAGGACGATGCCGTCCGCCGGCATGTCCGTCCCGAGCGCGCCGAACAGCGCCAGGGCGCCGGCGCCGACCCCGAGCCCGAAGAGCAGGCCGAGCAGCGACCCGGCCACGCCGACCGCGAACGACTCGGCGACCACGCCGCCGAACACCTGCCGGCGGGTCGCGCCGACGCAGCGCAGCAGCGCCATCTCGCGCATCCGCTGCGCGATCAGGATGGAGAACGTGTTGTAGATGACCAGGGCGGAGACCAGCATCGCGACCAGTCCGAAGATCAGCAGCCCGGCCTGCACGACGTCGGTGTCGGCTCCGGCCTGCGCGGCCAGCCGGTGCCCGAGCGCCTTGCCCGTGAGGACCTCGTACTTGCCGCCGGCCGCGGCGGCCACCGCCGCCTCGCTCCCACCGAGGACGTCGATCTCCGCGAACGTCTTCTCGCCGGTCATCCGCATCGCCGTGGCCGGGTCGAAGCCGACCGCGCCCCGGTACGACGTCTCCCCGTCCAGGCCGAAGTCGACCAGGCCGACCACGGTGAACCGGTGCGGCGCGTCCCGCGCGTCCAGCACCGTCGCCTGGTCGCCGACCTTGAACTTCTCCTTCCGGGCGATCCGCGTGTCGAGGACCATCTCCGAGCCGCCGCCCGGCACGCGACCCTTCTCGACCTCGTGCCGCAGCAGCCGCCCCTTCGGGACCGACAGGCCCAGGGTCGGGGTGTCGCCGACGGCCTTGCCGTCCTTGCCGATCAGGGCCGCGCTGCCTCTGACCTGCCCCTGCGCGTCGGTGACGCCGGGCAGGCCGCGGACCCGCGCCAGCAGGCCCGCCGGGATGCGGGCCTCGTCGTCGCCCGCGTCCTTGGGCAGGACGGCGACGTCCACCTTGCCGGCGGACTGGGCGAACGTCTTCTGCACGCCCTGGTTCATCGTGTCGGTCAGCACGAACGTGCCCGCGATGAACCCCACGCCCAGCGTGATCGCGACGGCGGTGAGCAGCAGCCGCACCTTGTGGGCCAGCAGGCCCCGCAGCGTCGTCTTCAGCACGGCTCAGCCCCCCAGGCTCTTGAGCCGGTCGAGCACGGTGTCCGGCGTCGGCCGCAGGATCTCGCTGACGGTCCGCCCGTCCCGCAGGAACACCACCCGGTCGGCGTACGAGGCCGCGACCGGGTCGTGCGTGACCATCACGATCGTCTGGCCCATCTCGCGGACCGAGGCGCGCAGGAAGCCGAGCACCTCCGCGCCGGCGCGCGAGTCCAGGTTGCCGGTCGGCTCGTCGGCGAAGATCACCTCCGGGCGGGCGACCAGCGCCCGCGCGCACGCCACCCGCTGCTGCTGGCCGCCGGACAGCTCGCTCGGCCGGTGCCCGAGCCGGTCCCGCAGCCCGACCACGTCGATGACGTGGTCGAACCAGCCGGCGTCGGCCTTGCGGCCCGCCAGCTCCAGCGGGAGCCGGATGTTCTGCTCGGCGGTGAGCGTCGGCAGCAGGTTGAACGCCTGGAAGACGAACCCCACCCGGTCGCGGCGCAGCATCGTCAGCTGCTTGTCGCTCATCCCGGTGATGTCGGCGTCGCCCAGCCTCACCCGGCCCTCGCTGACGGTGTCGAGCCCGGCCAGGCAGTGCATCAGCGTCGACTTCCCCGACCCCGACGGCCCCATGATGGCGGTGAACGCGCCGCGCGCGAACCCCACGCTCACCCCGCGCAGCGCGTGCACCGCCGCGTCACCGGCGCCGTACACCTTGGACACCCCGTCGGCCATGACGGCCGGGGCCACCGAGCCCGGCTGCTGCGCGCCGCCGTACTGCTGCGGATCCGGCGGGGCGACACCGTCCTGCGCGCCCGCGGGCGGCCTGCCGCCCTGAGGCGCGTTCACGGCCTGACCATGGAACGGGACGGTGAGGCGGGAGCTGCCGGACGGGTCGGAGTAGGGGCTGTTCATCGGGCTCCTTCATGGGCTGGACAACTGCGGTCAACGCTAGGAATCCGCGCTCCCCGCGCCATCGCCCCCGCGTCCATGCTTGGGATCAACTCTCCGGCCAACCCGGCGGCCCGCGTACGACCTGAGACGTACGCTTCCGTCCACCACGCAGGCGACGGCCCGAGTTCGGCCTTCACGGCGACTTTTTTCGGCCGCCTCGCATTCGCCCTGGCACGAGCCTCGGGCGATTTTTCGCGACCGCCTCCCCGGGCTGCTCGGGCGTTCCCCGCGTCACCCTCAGGTCGAACCCGGCGTCAGCCGGGCCGACCGGACCAGGCGAAGACGACGGCCTGCACCCCGGTCCGTCGCCGCAGGCCGGTGCCGGGCGCTTGCCGGTAAATATTGCTGCGCAGGCAAAGATTCGTCCTCTGGCGCTGCCTGTGCAGTCAGGCTTCGCGGCTTGGTCGGGGTGCGGCGGGACGGTAATGTTCGCCGCATGGCGACCGAGCGGTTGAGCGAGCTCGAGGACGAGGCCTGGCGCGGATTCCTGTTCGCGC